>CAZPYG010000288.1:0-1078 GCA_964590465.1 uncultured bacterium
CAGGTTCCCGGAGGGGAAGATGTCTCTATGCAGGCAGAAATAGATATCTTGCGCAAAGAAAGACATAGGGTAGAATTGCTGACTTGGCATAATGATAGTATCAAAGAAATGTCAAATCTTGGGAAGAGCAAGCTCTTCTTGAAATCAACCTGGAATTCACAATCTGTTGATCAAGTGTGTAAGACTCTCGAAAACTATAAAGCTGATTTGTTGCATGTACAAAATTTTTTCCCGTTAGTTTCTCCTTCTGTTTATTCGGCTGCTCGCCGTTTTAATTTGCCTGTAGTACAGCATCTTAGAAATTTTAGGCTCGGCTGTCTGAATTCCTATCTTTACAGAAATGGGCAGGTGTGTGAGGCTTGCGTGGGTAAGAACCCTTGGCGTGGATTAGCTTACCGCTGTTATCGGAATTCTTTACCTGCTTCCCTAAGTATTTGGGCAATGATCACTACCCATAGGTGGCGAGGCACATGGTACAAAGACGTAGATGCTTTCATTACTCCTAGCCAGTTTGCGGCTAATAAGCTCGTCGCAATTGGTTTACCCGCTGACAAAATTAAAGTCAAGCCAAATTTTGTTGCTGATCCTTTGATAGATGGATCAATACCTCCCTTCCCGACAGTTCCAATATTTTTGTTTGTTGGAAGACTATCACCTGAAAAGGGAATATTAGAACTCTTAGAAGCCTGGAAAGAGGCTCAAAAAAAGGACTGGCAGTTTTGGATTGTTGGAACAGGACCCCAAAAGGATGATTTAGAGGAGTTCTGCAAACTTCACAAGTTAGGTAATGTAAATTTCTTTGGTCAATGTTCTCGGAAAAAAACTTTAAGCCTCATCAAACAAGCTTCAATTCTCGTTCTACCCTGCCGGTGGTATGAAACCTTTGGCCGGGTTGTAGTAGAAGCCTTTGCATGTGGTCGGCCAGCAATAGTGTCTAATATTGGAGCAGTTGCTGAATTAGTAGAACATGGACAGACTGGTTTTCATGTTCCTTATTTAGATGTTAAAGCTTGGACTCAACAAATTGTTCAGAGCGGCGAAAACTTAGGTAGGTTAGCCCAGATGGGTTCATGGGCAA
>CAZPYG010000288.1:1088-5303 GCA_964590465.1 uncultured bacterium
ACACACCTCAGATCAATTACCAAAGACTATTGAATATATATCAGAGCGTAATGAGCTAATGCTACCACTTAAAGTTATGGTTATAGCTTTAGATGGATTTTACGTCACCGACAGTCACAAGATTTGAAATGAAGGCCCAGCGAAACTCGCAGACAAAAATTGCCCGTCTTTAATTAAGTGTTTTTAAGATATTGAGGCAAAATTGCTAGAGTATCATCACCTTCTCTGCATAACCTATAACCATTCTTTTTCATGAACATTTCTACGTTTTCATTGCGTGACTTGGGCAGATGTTGGGACTCGAATACCACTATTCGAGGTTTGATTTGCTCGTTTACACAACTATAAACAGATTGATCGTCATTTCCTTCAGTATCTACTTGCAAAACATCTATGTCATAATTTATGCCACTTTTATCGAGTAATTTCTGCAGTGTAAAGCACGGGATTGTGAACTCTGAAATTGCCTCTTGAATTAATCTTGGGTTTTCCAGTCTCTTCTTAAGCCATCTTTCAACATGTTCTTTTTCGGAGGATGTGACCCCTGTTGGGGCTCGATAAATTGGCCAATCTTTAGCATAGGTAACTCTTAGATGGCTCCAAAATTGCCTCTTTATCGAAAATAAGGTTATTTCCTCGTCAGGACCAATCGCACAGTTGAAAATTTGATAATTAGGATGAAATTTATAATTCTCCGACAAATAGGGTATTAGCTCAGTTTGTGGTTCTATTAAAAAGACCTCGGAATTTCCCGGATGCTCTCTGAGAAAATTATATGCAGGATCATTAGTTTTCCCATCGTTTGCTCCCACTATGGCGATCTTGATTTTTTCTTGCATCGAAAGAAGAGTTAGTAGGCAACTTTCATATTTTGAAATATTTTCTTTCGATTCCCTATATTTTATGATTTCGTAACCAAAGCTTTCTAAAGCTTTTTTTATCAATATTTTCCCTCTGAACTTTATTTCTTGCATTGGGGCAGTATCCTTTTTGCTTATGATTTTTGTGAGTTGTTCTTTAGGGATGCCAACAGTTTATCTTGCTCCTGTGGGTTGATGATAGAGATACTTAGCTTCTAATCCAACTTGGATCAATCCTAAAGTGCTAAAACTATTCTGCCCATGATGATCTCCCGTTTACTGCTTTTGGTGGTTTCATTTATATTTTTTAAGTTCAAACATCGATCGTCTCCAGAGTGGGGAAACTTAAACTAGTGGAAAGGGCAGACTACACTTATGCTGAGGTATAAAAAGTGTCCCTAGTTCGGAAACAACACAAAATCCTTAAAACCCAGGTGGCTTCTACTAGCTACTGCCATACCTGCGATCGCATCCACCACTGGGTCAACACCCAAACTCCCTCCTACATCGTCCCCGCCAACGTCCATGTGGTCATGACCGCCTACTACAGCCGGGCCTATCAAAACATTATCAACCAGGCCTCTCTCGTCACCCCCGACGGCATGCCCCTGGTGTGGGCACTGCGGCTCCTGGGCGTTAAAGATCAACAGCGAGTCTACGGCCCAGACCTGATGCTGGCCTGGTGCGAACGAGCCGCTCAACAAGAGTTGCCCATCTACCTGTATGGCAGCACAGAGCAAACCCTGCAAAAACTACAGGCCCATCTGCAAAACCGCTTCCCTGGCCTGCCCATTGCCGGGTGCCATGCCCCTCCCTTCCGCCCCCTTACCCCAGCAGAAGAAGAAGCCGATATTCAACGCATCCGCCAGTCTGGGGCAAAAGTCGTTTTCCTTGGCCTGGGCTGCCCCAAGCAAGAGCAGTGGATGTACCGCAACCGGGGCCAATTCCCCGGCGTTATGATCGGGGTCGGTGCCGCCTTCGCCTTCTTCAGCGGCGAAGTGCAGCAGGCCCCCCGCTGGATGATGAAATTTGGCCTGGAATGGCTCTACCGCTTCAGTCAGGAGCCAAAACGATTGTGGCAGCGGTATTTAATTAATAACCCTGCCTTTGTGGTGCTGTTTGGCTGGCAGTTGCTGAAACACTGGCTGGCCCACCCAAAAGTGGCCAGTTCTGCTGATGAGAAGCAGGCTTAGGAGAATTCTGGGAAAGAAAATACCCTGGGTAGGGGCGCAGGGCCTGCGCCCTTGGGGGATGACCCATAAGATGGTTAATCTTATGGCAAGAGAGCCCTTTAGCTCCATTGAACCGGCGAATCTCGGTTGTGGGTAGGGTGCATTAGCGGCCCTCAAACCTATGCTAGTTTTTACAGACTCTGCCTTAGGGCCGCAATGCACCGCTTACGGTATCGAGCCAAGGTTGGATTCCCGCCTTTGCGGGAATGACAATGGGGCTTTCATCTGCAGGGGCTTAATCACAATGGCTGCTATCCCAAAAGCTATATTAAGGAAACACCCCTCGTAAACCATGCAATAGAGGGATTCGCGTAACCCATGCTCACCCAGGACCAGCTTCAACGTAAACTCGGCAACGCTTTTGACCCCGCCCAGGCCGCCCTACTGGCTGAAGTGGTCACAGAAGCCTATGCTGAGCTGGTTAAAACCCACGACTTTAACGAACTGAAAGAAATCGTGCGCGACCTGGCCCAGGCCCAGGTGCGTACTGAGCAACGTATAGATACCCTGGTGACTCGCATAGATGAGCTAGCCCAGGCTCAGGTGCGTACCGAGCAACAGGTGGATACCCTGGCGACTCGCATGGACGAGTTAGCCCAGGCCCAGGTCCGTACTGAAGAGTCCGTACGACAGCTTTCAGAAGAAATGCGAGACGTTAAACGGCAACTGGGAGGGCTCTCAACAACCGTGGGCTTATCGTTTAGAAGACGAAGCTTATCAAGCCCTGCCCGCCTTGCTGCGTCAGGATCATCAACTGTTGGTACAGGGACGACTAAAGCGGGGATATGTCGCTGATACCAATGGACGCAATTTGGAAGTGAATATTCTTGGGGATGCAACCCGAAACGACGAAACCATCAAAATTATTGGCGAATGTAAAAGCCAGCTCTCGATCCCCAACATCGATCGCTTCATCCGGCGTCAGCTTACACCGCTGCAAGCTGTTTATGGCAATATTTTCCCCCTGCTGGTTACTTACATGGTCTCAAGCCCTGAAGTAGAAGCCTATGCCCAGGCGCAGGGTATTGCTCTGTATTACTCCTATGAGTTCTTAGATAAGTAAGTGAACCGAATTAAATATAAAACCAGATGTAGGATGGGTTAGCGCAGCGTAACCCATGCTGGGAAAGGCTTTAAAGCTCGATTATCCGTAGGGTGTGTCCCGGCCTTAGCCTCACCGTGCGATGATGCAAAATTTCTGCCTTGGCCGGAACGCCCCGTTTGCGTCAAGCCAGAATCTCGATATCGTAAGCCGTGCATTGCGGCCCAAAGGCAGAGTCTGTGAGGTTTTGCGCAGATGTGTAAGCCGCGTAGGCGAAGCCGCGCCTTACGGTCTACCTTCCAACCTAAAGCCCTTCTACAGCTTCAGCATAACTGTAGATTTCAATCCCCAGGGCATCCGCCACGGGCCGCGCCCGACTATCCACCATGGGCGAGATTACAATCTTGCGACTAATAGGCCGATGTTCATGCTTTTCGTAGAAGTCTGCCTTGCGGCCAAAGCTATACATCCCAGCCTTATCAATGGAGGACTTAATCTCGCAGGCAATAGTTACGCCATTTTTGATAATCAGATCCAACTCCACCTGATCAGGACGGCCAAACACCTCTCCTTCATGGTCATAGAGGGTGAGATTGAGGACCTCAACCCCAAAGGATTCAGTCAAAATACCCGCCAAAGCATTACGGAAACTCGCTTCGGAGGCAAGTCCCCATCGAGAACCCAAAGCTCCGATGGTGCTATCAAACTTTTTATCCAGACGACGGTTTTCCGCTAGTTGTTCATTCCATTTGCGGATGTCTTCAGCTCTCTGTTCCTCCCACTTGCGGTTTTGCTCATCCCACTTGCGGTTTTGTTCCTCCCATTTGCGGGCTTGCTCTTCTCGATCCCGTTGTAGTTCCGCCAGAATACGGTCGAACCGGCTCTCAGCCTCCCTTCGACCCATGTAAAAAGATGAAACAGTTTGTAAGACAAACTCTCTCACCTGGGGTTCCTGGGCCATTAACCGAGGGAGTTCCTGCTGAATAATGGCAATAACTTCGGGCTGATCCATCGTGGGCTGCTCTTGGATATGTCAACCATTATAGTCAAGACGTTATCCATCCATACCGCAGTGCCTTTG
>CAZPYG010000289.1:0-5261 GCA_964590465.1 uncultured bacterium
CAAGGTTCTTTCATCACTAGTCTTCCGCCTTCCCTCTTCCGTTTTCCCTCTTTCGCCAGATGGGTACACTCCGAAAGCACACGTAGTTTCGGGTTAGTAGATTCATGGGCGACTTGAAGGAACGCACTAAGAGCTTTGCACTAGCCATCATTCACCTGTATGCGGCCCTACCGCAACGACCTGAAGCTAGAGTCATTGGGCAACAGGTTCTGCGAAGTGGCACTTCCGTAGGTGCGCATTATCGCGAAGCAACCCGTGCAAGATCGAGTGCTGAATATATCAGTAAGCTAGAGGTTGGTTTGCAAGAATTGGAAGAAAGCATATATTGGCTGGAATTATTGCGTGATGCTAACCTCATAGAACCCGCAGAATTAGAGCCTCTATTTAAGGAGACCAGCGAGCTAATTGCTATTTTTGTCACTTGCGTAAAGAAGGCAAGACAAAAGTAAGAAATTGAAGTCTCTCAGATTTAATTGATATTTCGCCTCCCGAACCTTCCCTCTTCCGCCTTCCCTCTTCCGCCTTCCCTCTTCCCTCTTCCCTCTTCCAAAGTGTGGGTTAATTCGGAATAGTTGGAAACAGATAAGTCAGTAAATTGCTATCTGGTGGGATAAGCTGTTGCGCATCTAAAAGGCATCAACAGCGTTCCCCTTCTTCTTGGGCTTGCGGCCCCCCTTTATAACCAACTCCCCTTCATTGAGCTTATTTTAGATACATACAGATCGTATCTTTCTTGAGGATCGCCTCAAAGGGGTTGAGATGCCAGCTACACTGACGACACGTAAAGCCACCATCGCCGATATTCCCTTCCTGGCCAGAATTGAGTACGAAGCGTCCCTGCCGCCGCTGAACCACTGCTTCTGGGAAGACATACTGGAAGGCACCGGCACGACTGCCCTGGAATTCATTGAAGCTGAACTCAGGGCTGATGCTTCTAACTGGGGTGCTGTAGAGGACTTTTTGGTTCTGCAGGAAGAGGGTGTACCTGTTGCGGCTGCCGCCGGGTATGTCCCCAATCAAGAAGACTACTGCCCGCTACGGCTCTCGCGACTGGAGGCGATCGCTCAAGCCTTGAACTGGTCTGAAGCCACGGCCCAGACTTTTCATGATCGCTATTTCGAACTTTGGGGCGGCAACTTGCAACCCTTTTTTCTGACTCCTCAGGCTTCGTGGATTATCGAAAATGTGGCAGTTTTGCCAGAAGCCCGCGGGCGCGGTCTCGGTAAGGCCCTGCTGCGGGCTCTGCTGGAGGAGGGGAAGTCGCAGAATCATGAATTTGCTGGAATCATGGTGATAAACGGCAACGAAACGGCTCGCCGCACCTATGAATCTGTCGGATTCAAGCCCTATCAAACCTTCCATGCTGACTATTTCGTAGAGCAGTTTGGTATTGAGTTTCCGGGGGTGACCAAGTTTGGTTTGCGGCTCAATTAAAGGTGGGGAAATTGATGTCCCTGCCAGGGTGGGCGAAAGCGCATAATTGTGGATAAAATCCATGCCGCCTATGAAACCTGATTTGATAGAGATGCCTGGAATTGGTAAAACCTTTGCCAAGGACTTTGCCCTACATCCTGAATTTGCCCCTCCCATCGGACCAGCGGGACTGTTTGTCCCTGTCAACCCATCCTGCGCAATGATTTGCCTATTTAAGAGAACTCTGAGAAAGAAAATACCCCCGAGTAGGGGCGCCGGGCCTGCGCCCTTGGTGAGTGCCTGATAAAGCGGGTAATTTTGTTGCAAGAGATCTCCTTAGGCAAGTTTTAAGTTCGCTCCGGGTCGTTCTCTTTCAGGTTTTCCGTCTCCTCTCGCAACACAGCAATGCTTTGAGTCAGAAAATCATAAATGGTGGCGAGTTCCGGGTCGCTGTAGCCCGCCATCAACTGCTCCATCCGCTGGCTCATAGCGCCAAAAAGGGGACCAATTTCCTGCTCCATTTTGTCTATTTGGGGATCGATCACGACCCTGCGTCGATCCTTGGGGTCCCGCTCGCGCTTGACGAACCCGGACTTTTCCAACCGATCAACCAGGCCAGTCACGGCCCCCGTAGTCAGTCCCGAAAGTTCTGCCAGTTGGCCAGCGGTCATAGAACCCGCCCGGCTCAGTAGATCCAGGGCCTTATGTTCCGTGGCGCTGAGGCCAACATGCTCTGCGATCGCGGCATGGAACATCAATGTCCGAGCGCTCAGTTCTCGCCCCAGGTTTAAGGTGCTTTGCAATAACTCAGCTCGTCCTGACAGATCCCTTGACAATTCCGTGGCCTCCTCTTAGGCTCTAAATATCTCACTGACTAAGATATTTATTCGCCAAAATTCTCCTTCGATGAGATTTTAACTCCCGGCCAGCCCTGGGGGCCGGTTTTGCTGGAGAAATTTAGTTGCGTTGATGAATTAGGAGATCAACCGATGAAATTAAACGTCGCTATGGGTCAATCCCCAGGTCAGCCAGGTCAGAGCCTGAGAATTTCCAGCCTGTTCCTGTGGCTATGGGTGATCAATCTAGGAATTGCCTTTGGTGCCGGGCTGTATGAATCTCGCATTGTTGTGCCTCAGTGGTTCATCGCCCTGCCGGGGGCGGCCTACCAGTGGAATGCTGAGGCGGCTCGACAGGCTAACGTTGGCTTGGAATTCTGGATCTTCGTGTCGACGATTCCGCTCACTGTCTTAACCCTGGTTAATCTGTTTCTGGCGTTCCGCAGTCGGGGCCGGGTGCGTCGCTACTGGATGGTGGCGGCTTCGGTCGCCCTGGTGGAGCGTCTGCTGACGTTTCTATACTTCATTCCCACGATGGTCAGGTTGATGTCAGGGGACTTGCCCGCCGTTGAAGCGGTAGCGGTAGCCCAACAGTGGGTTCACTTCAATACCCTGCGCCACGTCATTGTGTTGGTGGCTTGGCTCGGGTCCCTCAAAGTATTGGTTCTCTATGAAAAGGCAGGCTTTGAACTGCTGCCAATTGTCCGATATTTCAAGAAAATTTAAAGTTCTGGCGATAATTCTCAAGCTAGAAGATTTGGCTACGATGGGACGCAATTCTCCCGATAGTTCGCTTATCTCTCCCCCATGGGATGGAATTACCATGATCCATCGTCATTCCAACCCGCTCGACAATAACAGGAATGCACAACGCTGTGAGTTCTCGCTCTTTCTATTGATCACATTTGGCGTCTCCTGGATTCTCTGGAGCCCGCTGCTTATCCCGTCTTTTGTCGACCTGATGCCCCTGGGCGGCGTCGAGTTGCTATCGCTCGGCGCGTTTGGACCAACGCTTGGAGCACTTGCGGTGGTTCGATCTCGTGGTAACAGCGTTCAAGGTTGGTTTGAGCGTCGGCTCCGCTGGCGGGTCGGCTTGCTGGGGTACCTACTAGCGTTCGGGCTCCCTGCTGGTATCTGGGCAGTCGCTGGGGGCCTGTTTATAGCGGCAGGCGGTGAGCCCGCTTCCGATGGGCCTCCGTTGTTGGCTTTACCCCCCCTCTTCGTGTACGCAACTCTGATCGGCGGCGGGCAGGAAGAAATCGGCTGGCGGGGCATCGCACAACCACTGGTTGAGGGACGATATGGCATGTTCATCGGTGGTGCAGTGGTCGGTGTCTTCTGGGTGCTCTGGCATCTCCCGTTGCTGACGTCTACGACCCTGCCCTTCGAGTCGACGAACCCTATGGTGTTTGGCTTCCAGACGGTTGGTATTTCCGTGCTGCTCGCCTGGCTCTACCAGCGGAGCGGACAGAGTCTTGTCCTGGCGATGCTATTTCATGGCTGGCGGAACTCTATCGAGGCGTTCTATCCCATCGACATGCTCGCCCGCAGCATCGCTGTGGTCATAATTTGGGCTGTCGTATTCGTTGTGGTAGCCGTCGAGCATAGACGTACAGGTTAAGGATGACTCAACGAAACTCCCGATTTCTAGCGATCAGTCTCACACCACAGACCCCATGATTTACCAGACTTACCGACCCTGTTCACCGCTTTCCCAGGGCATTGAATTTCTGTGGTACTGGGAAGAAGACAACGCGATCGCGTCTCAGTCCTGCATCTTGCCCATGGGCTCGGTCGAACTGGTAATTGACCTGCATGAAGACAACCTTCCAGTCTTTGATCTGCACAGTCAAACCCAGTGCAGCAGCACCAAAGGGGCCAGGCTCTGCGGTGTCCATTCCCAGGGGTTTATCATCACCAGGCAGCAGAACTGTTCCGTCATGGGGGTGCATTTTAAGCCGGGAGGCAGTGCGGCTTTCCTGAATATGCCGATCGAAGCATTACACAACCAAATTATTTCACTGGAAGACCTGTGGCAGGATGCAGGAGAACTTCGGGATCGGCTGCGATGGCCCAACGCCGGTCCCTCAGCACCATCCCACGCCACTACCACGGAACGGTTTCAAACCCTGGAGCAGTTTCTCCTCCAGGTTATGCGGCCCCAGCATCGCCATCCCGCCGTTGAGTTTGCGCTGCGAGAGTTTGAGCGATCCCCCCAGGATCCCGTCAGCGCAGTGACCGAGCAAATTGGGCTGAGCCCCCGCTACTTTAACCAGCTCTTTCGAGATGACATCGGACTTACCCCCAAACGGTTTTGCCGCGTTCGGCGATTCCAGCGGGTGCTGAGTCTGGTGGAGGGGAAACAGCAGATCAATTGGCTGGATGTCGCCTTGGCCTGTGGCTACTTCGACCAGGCTCACCTGATCCATGATTTTCGAACCTTTGCGAATTCCACACCGACCGAGTATGTGGCCAAGCGGGGCAGGCTTCCTTTTCACGTCGAACTGTCGGACTGAGGTCAGTTTTTTACAATCCTTCAAGCCCTGGGCTGGGCCATAATCAACGGTGTTCATGGCCCTCGTTATCAACCTGGTGAAGCATTCATGGACAGCGTTGCCATTGTCTATTTTTCTGCCACAGGGCACACCCATTTAATGGCTGAGGCCATCGCCGCCGGAGTCCATCGTCATGGTGACACTCGCGCTGACTTGTTGAGAATTGAAGGAACCCAGATCCAGGCCGGACGCTGGTTTGATCAAGGGTTTATGGAACATCTGCAAGGGGCAAAGGCCATTCTCTTTGGGTCGCCCACCTACATGGGCACCGTCGCCGCCCAGTTCAAAGCCTTTGCCGATTACACCAGCGAAATTTGGCTGCAGCAAGCCTGGAAAGATAAGCTGGCGGGCGGGTTTACCCATGGTTCAGCCCTCAGCGGCGATAAACTCAACACGCTGATGTATTTCAGTATCCTCGCCGCTCAACATGGCATGGTTTGGGTCAACCCAGGGGATA
>CAZPYG010000290.1:0-5250 GCA_964590465.1 uncultured bacterium
ACTTCAGGTCGAAGGAGTAGAAAATAGCGGACCTCGTCGGTGGGGATTCATTAAAACGGTGGTGGTGACGCTGCTATCGCCACCACCACCGTTTGCATCCACCGTCCGTTTCGTCGAGAATTGTGGGTATGGTTCCTAAAGGCGTTGGTACACCTCATTTGTTCAGGCACCCGTGAAACGAGTTTTCCGACTATTTCCTCCCCCCCGTCGAACAGCCAAAGCCAAGCGAATTGCCGACTGCTACACCCGATCCCCAGAGGGGCAGGTGGTTGTGCGTCTGCACCTAAACTCGCCCACGGCACTGCTCATGCCTTTTGAGGGATTTCCCAAGAATTTTGGCAACGAACCTGACGGCAAGGAAGCGCCAGTTCTCAACCTCAACAAAGATTTCGTCGACTATCTCTTTGGCCGCTTATCGGACTTGGGAGACGAATCGCTGCTGCTGAATATCAATTTAGATAACGGCTTTGATCAGCAAGGACAGCCGTCGGGTTCTGGTGACCTACTGCAAACGGCTATCCAGCGATACTTTGCCTACTTAGAGGATGTGCGTCGTCAGGATTTGCAAAAACTCGCAGGTAATGCCGCTCTGTTGGGTTTACTGGGGGCGGGGGCATTGGGGCTATCGGTGTTTTTGGATAATCGCACCGCCGTCGTCGATCCGGGCATTGGCTTGTTGCTGCTCAGCCAGGGAGTGACCGTTTTTGGCTGGCTCACCCTGTGGGAAGCCCTGGCTAATGTCCTCTGGCACTGGCGACCCTTGTACCAGCAGTTGCGCATGTGCCAGCGGCTGCAAAGGGCACCCCTCAAATTCACCACCCACTAGATGTCGCTCCCCGGCTAACTGGCTAATCTAGTAGATATGCACAATTGCTTCTTTTATGACTTTTGTCGATAATATTGCGCCCCATAACACTGCCTCTCCAACCTTGATTCCGGCGACTCGACTGGATTGGTCAACTCGGGAAACAATTCTGGCCCGGGCCAGAATTGTGGGAGAACGCCTGTCCCTTAAAACCTTAGATCGGGCGGCACTACTGGCCACAAACCCGCTGATTATTCAGGCCGGTGCTACCGGCTGTGCCGTTTTGCTGCGCTATGGCGTCGTCATCACTTTCGATCTCAGCCTGGAAGAGGAAAGCGCCCTGCTGGAAAAGCTGCGCCCTCATATCTTGGAACCCATCGAATCAGATATTTCAGAAGAGTTGGCCATTGCGTTTCGCCCCCAGGCCAAGGAACGGTTAGAGGGAGACGTGCTCTGGCTGCAGGAATACAGCCCCGAACGGCTGCAAATTGTGGCTGAAGCGCTGGGTAAGAGCGTTGTCTTGAACTACTACGAGATTGAAATTGCCGGCATTTTTGAATCGATTCAGCCCTTTACCATCGGCACTCAGGGCAAGCATGTGCGATCGCCCAAAGAAGAAGACTTGCTCAGCTACATCGGCGGGACGCTGCTGATCCAACAGAGGATGTTTGGCATCGTTGAAGTGGGCGAAAAACCCGACCCGGTTTGGGACGACCCCTCCTTAGACCGTCTGTACCTGCGGCTTGAGGATGAATACGAACTCCGGGAACGATTGGTCATTCTGGAGCAAAAGCTGGCCTTAATTTCGAGGACGGTAGAAACCTCTCTAAATATCCTGCAGCGAGATAGCAGTCACCGGGTAGAGTGGTACATCGTGATTTTGATTGTGATTGAAATTGTGCTGGCCGTTTATGACATCTTGACCCGGTGATACTGCGCTTTTTGCCTGATGATGCCCGGTTGGTCCTACAGAATCAAGGGGTCCTGGACCATGCCTGCGCCTGATCGGCTGCACGGGGTTCTAGCAATTTCCCAGAAAGCGGGACGCGACATAACCATCCGCCGGTTCAGTGATGGGAACCCAGGTTTCTGTGGCGGGTTCTGTAATCAAAACGGTGGTGCCCGTAGGCAGAGCCGTAACCCGATCCGAGTAAACCGTGGGCTCAGCTCTAACGTTAAGGCCGCTTCTGACAACGACCTGTCGACACATATCACCATAGCTGACCATGGGCGTTTCATCGACAATCGCACCGCCCACATCTGGAGCACAGGTAGTCAGGTAGCTGGTGGACACGTAACCGTCATAGGGAGCGGTGACGGGGGCCCAACCGCTCTCCCCCAGGTCTTCCAGGACAACTTCTCCGCCACCGGGAACGACGCCAACTACACTGGCCCCCAGAGAGGGTGCTTGGCGCACATTCAGCCCGCTAATGGTGGGGGATACCTGACGGCAGCTTTCGATTTGGGCCAGCAGGGGGGCGGCTGGCGGGGAACTGTTCGACTCTGCCCCCTGGGCCTGGGCAATATCGGTGACGATGGGGGCTGTGGCAAGTCCCAGGGATATGAGGGCAGTGCTGATCAGGGCTGTTTTAGGAATATGACGAATCATAAGCGATAAAGCTCCTTCTGGGGGGCGAGTTGGGGGTCTGCGGAGAGGCGCTCCTGCAGATAACGGTTAGACGGCTCGATATAGCCTTCTTTGAGCCACTGGTCTAACCCCTCAGGGTGGGACACCTGACTCAGGTAGCGGGTCAGGGTTTCTTTTTCTAGAACCTCTGACTCCAGCAGGTTTTGGGCCATGGCTTCGAGAATTTCGCGGTTGCCCATCAGCACCTTCAGGGCCATGTGGTGGGCTCCATCCACCACCATTTTGATTTCGTCGTCAATGGCTTCCATCACCTGGGGGCTGACCGAACGGCGAGGGCTTTCCATACCGGGAATGAACTGGTTTTGCTGCTTTTCGTAGGCGATGGGGCCGAGGCGATCGCTCATGCCGTAGACGGTGACGAACCGCTCGGCCATTTCGGTGGCTTTTTGAATGTCGTCCCCAGCGCCAGTGGAGACCTTGCCGAAGATCAGCTCTTCTGAAGATCGCCCGCCCAGCAAAATGGCGATGCGGCCCCGCAGTTCGTCTTCCCCGGCCAGGAATTTGTCTTCCTCGGGCAATTGCAGGGTGTAGCCCAGGGCCCCGACCCCCCGGGGCACGATGGAAATTTTTTCCACCTTACCGGAACCGGGCATGAGGGAACCGATAATGGCGTGGCCCACTTCGTGGTAAGCCACGGTTTTGCGTTCGGCCTCGCTGAGGACGCGGGTTTTCTTTTCTAAACCCGCCACTACCCGCTCAATCGCTTCCCCAAAGTCAGACATTTTGACTTCGTCGCCGTTGCGGCGGGCGGCCAGTAGGGCAGCTTCGTTGACCAGATTTTCCAGGTCGGCACCGGCAAACCCGGGAGTGCGGGCAGCGAGCCGAGCCAGGTCCACATCATCGGACAGCTTAACGCCAGGACTATGAACCTTGAGGATGGCTTCCCGGCCCTGCTTGTCGGGACGATCGACCAGCACCTGACGGTCAAACCGACCGGGGCGCTGCAGGGCGGGGTCCAGTACCTCGGGGCGGTTGGTGGCAGCCAGGATGATCACGCCGTTATTGGCGTCAAAGCCATCCATTTCATTCAGCAACTGGTTCAGGGTTTGCTCCTGCTCGCTGAAGCCGCCTCCCGCAAAGGGGCTTTTGCCGCCCCGAGAGCGGCCCAGGGCATCCAGTTCGTCGATGAACACAATGCAGGGGGACTGCTTTTTGGCCTGCTCAAACAGGTCGCGCACCCGAGAGGCCCCAACCCCGACGAACATTTCAATGAATTCAGAACCGGAAATGCTCAAAAAAGGAACACTCGCTTCCCCAGCGACCGCACGGGCCAGCAGGGTTTTACCGGTACCGGGGGGGCCAATCAGCAGAACGCCCTTGGGCACCTTGGCTCCCAGGCGAGTGTACTTGTCGGAGTTCTTTAAAAAGTCCACGACTTCCTGTAGCTCGGCCTTGGCTTCGTCGACCCCGGCCACATCTTCAAAGCAGGTGCGGGTATCGCCCTCGGCATAGAGACGGGCTTTGCTTTTGCCCACCCCCAGGGCCGCCGCCCCGCCGGGACCACCGGAAGCACCGCGACGGATGAGAAAGGCTAATACTGTGTAAATCAACAGGGGAAAAATCAGCCAACCCAAAAGGCCAAAGCCGCCCCCATCCTGGGGGGGAATGGCGGAAAATTCGACGTCTTGCGATCGCAACAATGTCGTCAACTGTTCATCATCCTGTACCGGCACCGTGCGCAGGACTTCGGCATCTTCTCCTTCTGCTGTCGTCTTGAGCTGATAGCGAATCTGATCTGGGGCAATGATCGCTTCCGCCACTTCCCCAGATTCCACCTGCTCTAAAAAGCGGCTGTAGGGAATTTCCTCGGCGGCTCGCTGCCGGGGACCAGAAAAAATATTCAGCAGAATAAACGCTGCGGCAAGAATCAAAAGCCCTCCCCCCAGCCAGCGAGAGGGTTGATTGTCGGGCTGGTTCGAGTTGTTGGGGTTAAGTCCTGGGCGGTTTTGCTGATCACGGGATTGATTGCTAAAGCTCATGGATTAGGGGTTGCTGGAGAATTAGACGTTGCCATCGTGGCGTTGGGCCGTCGGGTTAGGGGACTGGACCCCCTGGGGAGAGTCAAGGATTTGTCGCATTTTGGAAGGATTATTTCACTGCCATTCCCCGCAGAATTCACTTAAGCTGATATTCCGGGTCGGTCCAGCACTGGGGCAAAGACTCTCCGGAGGGGAATTTCAGTCGGGATTTGTCGAAGTCTTGGGGAGGCTGCTCGCCCTGGCCAGCCTGCTGCTGTCCCTTTACCTGCTGCTGTACCGGGTCAAACAGCTGGTCAGGGTTAAGAACTTTAATTAAGGTTTGGTCTTGGGTGTCTTGTACAAACATAGTCCTAAATCCTGGGTGGCACCTTGTCTGCAATAGATGCCTTTTCGCCCCTTTAAGTTATCCAGTTGAGGGAGGGTTAGCTTCTGTCTGTGGGGATAAATTTCCTTGGTAAACCAACGAGCATCCCCCACCCTAGGAAATGCCCTACAAAGATTTTGCCCCTCCGTACCCTCTGAAAGCTTAGTTATGAGTAAGGAGTGTTCTCGGCAGGGCAACGAATTAAGTTGCAATCATCCCTGGCAAATCACCGCAAGTCTTAATCTGCCGTAGGTTGGGCAGAAAAGGGTTGGCGAGACGCAACCAACCCTACAAGATTCCTTTGAGTAAGGAGACGTTTGTCGGCTTACTCAGCAGCAGCCACGCGCTGTTCTATAGTGGTGATCACTCGCTCCTGCACATCGCCAGGCAGGGGAATGTAGCCGAGTTCCTGGGCCATTTCGTCGCCATTTTGCAGAGACCATTCCACTACGGT
>CAZPYG010000291.1:0-5224 GCA_964590465.1 uncultured bacterium
AAAAGGTGCCCAGTAGTAGGGATGGGAAAGGTCGGGGCCTGTGTCAGTCACTTCTCCCTCAGCAGCACCAATTTCCTCACCCCAACCCACAATGCTACGACTCAGCGCTTCCACTAAGGCCGGGTCAATCTCACCATTAAGCAAGGCAAGTTGTGCCCGCTGCACTGCCTCTGCCTTCGACATTGATCCCTGAGCAAGATTCTCGTAGAACTGCTGCATGAGCAGGCTGGTGCTACCATCGCTCACGGCCCACAGGGAGGCCAACACCGCCTCCGCCCGATTTGCTTCCAAAAAGTAAGAACTTAATCCAGCAATTTCGGTGCCGTCCTGGTTTGCTCCGCCTAAGGCTGTTTGACAAGCTGACAGCACCACCAGGTGTACGTTGCGCAGACGGCGCTGCATTGTCTCGATATCGGGAATCTTCAGGTGGCTACCATCACCTAACACGATAAAGGATTCTTCCGCACGACCGGGGACGAAGGCGGCATGGGTTGCCATGTGTAGAATGCGATGGCTCCCCACATTGGCTTTCAGGCTCTCCAGGGTGAAGGCTTCATCCAGCAGCACTTGACCAGGGTAGATCCCGTCACCAGAATCGCCCTGCACGATCGCCATTAGTTCTCCATAGACGGCAGGCAGGGGATTGAATTCGCCGATGGCTCGGGTGAGGCCCAGCCCCAAAACAGGAGAAGACTCAACAGTGGCCAGGCGATCGTCCAGATTAGTCGCGCCGGGAGCCAGGACAGTAGAGAGGGTGTATCGCTCAACCAAATACTGCTCGCCATCATAGAGGGCTGCCATCGGAATGTAGCGAGTGACGCGATCGTTAACGAACACCAGGTGGTCAATGTCGTTGGATTCAAGTTCAGCTGCAAGGGGCTGGATAATCCAACTGTAGAGTTGCTGACTGGTAGCCTGCAACTCATCGATGTCGCTGGTGCGATCTTGCAGCAGTTCCCCAAAGCGCTGAACGGTTTTGCTCAGTTCTCCCTGGGAGACTGGTACTTCCACGCTGCCGATGACATCCCCCACGGCGACCCAAACGAGCCAGAGCTTATCTTCCAGCACAAAGGGATAAATCAGCACCGGATTCTGTCCCTCGGCGGCATAAGTTTCTAACAGAATTTGTGCGTCGCCGCTAATGTTGTCGGGATTTTGAAAGACCTCGTCATCGCGGCGGTTGGCTTGCACCGCTGCGGTGAAACGAGCCACTGCAGCGTCGTACTGGGCCAGGAGGGATTCTTGCTGGGTGTAGAGGGTATCCAGTTCAGGACAGTTGGTGCGCTCACACTGGGTCAGGGCACTGCCAAGGGCAATGAGACTACCGTGGGCCTGCATAACAGGTTCTTCCACCGTCGTGTATTGGATACCCTCGCTGGTCCACACCGCACGGGTATCGGTGAACTCCCGGAGTTCTTCTAGTTTCAACAGGTCAAGGATTTGCTGGGCTTCGGGGATGCGACCTTGGGTGAGCAGCAAATCTGCAAGGAGGCGGTAGTTGCCGGCAATGGTATCGGTGTAAGACTGTTGGATGTCACTTCCCAAGCCCCTAATGTCTTCGCGAATACTTTCGGTAACCGTGACAGACGCTTTGAGAAAGATGATTGCTAATTCCGTTTGGTCTCGGTCATTGTAGAGGCGGCCTAAATTGCTGAGATCAGTGCCTTCGCCCCGACGGTCGCCAATGTCGCGGCGAAGGGTGAGGGCTTGTTCATAAAAGTCAACGGCACGTTCATAATCACCCAGCGCATGGTGGGCGAACCCTAAATTGCCGAGGTTATACCCTTCGCTCAGACGGTCGCCAATGTTGCGGCTAATGGTGAGGGCTTGTCCATGAAAATTAATGGCACGTTCATAATCGCCTAGCCACAAGTAGGCGAGCCCTAAACTGTTGAGGTCAATCCCTTCGCCCAAGCGGTCGCCAATATCACGGCGAATGGTCAGGGCTTGTCTAAGAAAATCAATGGCACGTTCATAATCGCCTAACCTCAAGTATGCGATCCCTAAATTACCGAGGGCATACCCTTCGCCCCGGCGGTCGCCAATGTCGCGGCTAATGGCGAGGGTTTGTCTAAGAAAATCAATGGCACGTTCATGATCACCTAGCCACAAGTAGGCGAGCCCTAAACTATTGAGGGCATATCCTTCGCCCCAGCGGTTGCCAATTTCGCGACTGATGGTGAGGGCTTGTTCACAAAAGGCAATGGCTTGTTCATAATCACCTAGCCACAAGTAGCCGAATCCTAAATTGCCGAGGGCATTCCCTTCGCTCCGACGGTCGCCAATTTCGCGGCTAATGGTGAGGGTTTGTCCATGAAAATCAATGGCACGTTCATAATCGCCTAGGAACAAGTATACAATCCCTAAATTATCAAGGGCATTCCCTTCGCCCTGACGATCGCCAATCTCTTGATAAATGACCAACGCTGCACGCCAGGATTCTAGTGCCTCCTCATATTGATGGGTGTTGAAATGCTGCCCACCCTGGTTATAGAGGCGATCGGCCTCGGCCTGCTGGGTCTCTATAGATTGAGCGACCGCCGAGAGGGGCAGAATGAGGAAATCACCCATTCCTCCAACCATTCCCGCTAAAACCAGCAACAAGGACCAAGCAGTGTTTTTCATCATTGCCTTGGTTACTTCCTTCCAGAATTCAGAATAAATAAGAGGGTGTCATTGTCTTAGAGCCCATTCCCAATCAAAACAAAAGGTGCCCAGTAGTAAGGATGGGAAAGGTTAGGCATTATATCAGTCGATTCCTCATCCGATGTTTCTTCGGCATTGCCCCAACCCACGATGCTGCGATTCAAGTTCTCCAGTAAGGCTGGGTCAATATTGCCGTCAAGCAGGGCGAGTTGTGCCTGTTGAATGGCTTTCGCCTTAGTCATAGTCCCCTGAGCCAGATTTTCATAGAACTGCTGCATGAGCAGGCTGGTGCTGGCGTCGTTGACCAACCAGAGGGAAGCCAGCACCGCACTGGCGCGATTCGCAGCAAGAAAGTAGGAACTGATGCCCGCCACCTCAATGCCATCAGCACCGGGTCCGCCCACCGCCGTTTCGCAGGCGGAGAGGACGACCAGATGCACGTCGCGCAGGTCGGAACCGAGGCTGTTGATATCGGGGATGCTGAAGGTATCGCCGTCCCCCAATAGAAGGAAAGACTCTTCCGGCAATCCGGCGACGAATTTGCCGTGGGTAGCGATATGAATGACGCGATGCCCAAAGAGGTTTTCAATCAGGGATTCACGGTTGAACTCGCTATTGAGTAATTGAATGCCTGGGTAAACGCCTAGTGGGTCGGTGTCGTCTGCGCGGACGATCGCGTCCAACTCGCTCTGGACAAAGGGCAATTCATTCAAGCCCAAGACCGATTCCGAGAGCCCTAGGGCCAAGACGCTAGTGCTGTCAGGGGAAGGAGACAGGCGATCTCTCATATCCGTCAGCTCAGCAGAGAGGATGGTGGAGATAGTGTATTGCTGGGTCAGATATTGGCTGCCGTTCCACAGCGCCCCCATTGGAATGTAGCGGGTTACGCGGTCTTGGGAGAAGACGAGGTTGGTGATGTTGTTGGCCTGAATTTCCTGCTCCAGAGGTGCGATCAGCCAGTCGTAGAGTTGCTGTCCTGTGGCTTGCAACTCATCCAAATCGCTGTGGGGGGTTTCTAGCAGGTCTCGAAACTGGACGACGGCTTCTCCCAGTTCGAGCTGAGACACCTTGACGGGTATAGCTCCGGCGACATCACCTGCGGCGGTGTAGAGCAGCCAGAGTTGGTCTTCGGTGACGAAGGGGTAGATGAGCAGGGTACCCGGTTGGGCGACGATGTCGCGGGCGGTTTCGTTGAGGTAGCGGGGGTCGTAGAAGAAGTCGTCGTTTTGGCGGTTGTCACGGATGGTTTGGATGAGAGATGTAACTTGTTCATTAAACTGTCTCGCTTGAGCCTTACGCTGTTGGCGATACTGGTCAAGCTGATCGCACTGAGCTAATTCACATTCATTGATCTGTTTACCTAATGCAACAAGGGAATCAAAACTATCAAATGTTTCTACTTCAAAAACGTTCAGAGGGACGTTCTCGTTGCCTTCTAGCCCTGACACATTTCGAGTAAATTCTCTCAGTTCCTCCACCTTCAAGAGTTCTAAGACTCTTTGAGCTTCCAAAACTCGGCCCTGTGAAAGCAGAAGGTTCGCTAAAAAACGGTAATCTTCAGCAACGGTATTTGCATAAGATTGCTGTAGTTCTGCTGGTAAAGCTTTCAGATCGCCACGAATTGCTTCCCATATGTTGACAGAAGCCTTAAGAAATACTATCGCTACTTCTTCTTTCTCTTGCTTTGACCACAGCAAGCCAAAATGACTAAGAAGAATTGCCTCCCCACGTCTATTGCCAATATCACGAAAGATGATTAAGGCTGAATGGAACAAATCAGCAGCCTGTTGATAGCTACCTATCTTCGAATATGCCTTCCCCAATCTCTCAAGGGTGTATGCCTCGCCTAGACTATCACCAAGTAATCTAAATAGAGGTAAAGCCTCCATGGACAATTCAATAGATTTCGAGTAGTTTCCCAGGTGGTAGTTAGCTTCACTTAATTGACTCAAGGCATTAGCAGAAGATAAGCGGCTATTTCCTTGTCGAGCTAATTGTAGCTGCCGCTGAAAATACTCAACAGCTTTATCTAGTTGTTCCAATCTAAGAGATGAGAAACCTAATCCTCCATATATATAGGACTCCATTACGACGTCTTTACTTTGAAGACTTTGATTAGTTGACAAGGAGCGTTGAAACCAATCTATAGCGAGAGAATACTGGCCCAAATAAGCATTTACCCATCCAAGAGAAACTTGAATATCTCTGACAAGAGAGAGATCATTTGATTGTAACGCGAGGGACAAACTTCGTTCCTGGGTAGTAAGTGCCTCAGCATATCTTGCTTGGTAAGCATAGGCCCATCCAATCCTATTTGAGGACAACGCTTGTCTACGAAAATCATTTAGCTGAGCAGCCAATGAAAATAAATCTTGAGCGGCATCAATTGTATTTTCGTAATCGCCTTGAGAAATATAGATATAGCTCAAATGCTCTAATAATGTGGCCTCTCGATCTATAGCATTTAATTCCTGATAAGTTTTTCTTGCTGCTAACAATTTTTGTATTGCAGCATCATATTCCTGGCTGGCAAAAAGCCTTAAACCTTCTTCTCTTAAGCGGTCAGCAGTGGCAAGGC
>CAZPYG010000292.1:0-1815 GCA_964590465.1 uncultured bacterium
GTTTCCAATAGTGGTTCCATCACCTTTGGGGCGGGCAACGATAGTCTGCTGGCCGTCGCTAGCAGTTTCGATCTTGTCAACAGCGGTGAAATTCGCATGGGCAGCGGTGCAGACACTTTGCTGCTCGGCGGTTCTAACCTGATGAATGGCGGTGGCACCGTCTTTTTAGGAGACGGAGGAGATACCTTTGGTGGCTTTGGTGATATGACCGTTGATGCCGGCAATGGCGTTAACGACCTGCTGATTCTACCTACAGAAGCCGACTTTTTTACCTCGAGCTTCGGTTTGAGTTATGAGGTTGGGGTTAGTGGCGATACGGTAACGTTTACCGCTATTTCCTCTAGCAATATAGTTAACGGTGTCACAATGACCACCACCGGTTTTGAGACGTTAGTGTACGGCGCAAGCGGTCAAACCTATCTCTTCAACGAATTGGAAAATGGCCAGATCATTGAAATTGACTTTTCAATACAGTAAGTGGGCTGCACTGCGCGCTCAATTCACAGTCACTTTGACTGTTTACTTTAATTAGCCTTGACCGTAAACGGCCAGGGCTTTTTTTATCTTTGGATGAGCCACAAATCATTGTTGATTGCCTTAAGAACCCTGGGATCTTGACATACTGTACCGCTGCTCTAGAGCAGAAACGTTCGTTTGCTTCAAACCTGTCGGTTAGCATTCAAAAAGGGAGAACCAGGGTAATATGACGGACGTTAGCCGGGAAACCCGGTTGAACAACTACGACTGTCCTTTGGGAGTGTATTCAAATGGCGATTGAGTTAACAGCATCAGGTTGGCTAAATGAACTTGGGTTTGAGCAATTCTGGAGTGAGGCCTCAGATTTTGCCTACGGATCTTCCACAAATATTACGTCAGCAATTTTTGTCCGTAACGATGTAGTGGTTGCGACCCTTGGCGGTAACGACTATATCTCTGGGGTAGCCCTGGGTAATGGCATAGGGTTAGAAATCCAGGGCGAATTGCAAACCAATCAAGGCTCAGACCTGGTGATTGGTTATTCCGCCGCTGGAGTAGCCGGAATTGATATATCCGGTACCCTCGGCACCGGCCAGGATAGTGACAAAATCATCGGCCAGGCAATTGCTGGTAACGGCATTAATGTTAGCTTTGGCGGCGCAATGTTGACTAAGGCGGGGGCCGATGTAATAGTCGGCAACAGTGTTTTCGCCATCGGCATTACGAATCAAGGAACCATTCAGATGGATGTTTCAGGGGTGGATGAAGCCTCTGATGTACTGCAGGCGGGGGGCGGTACAAACGGTTTATTTAACAGCGGTTCAATTACCTTTGGCGGGGGCAACGATACCCTGATTGCGGTCTCAACCACGGGCAACGGTATTGATCTCATCAACTCCGGCGAAATTCGGATGGGTAGTGGTGCCGACACCTTAGTTTGTGGGGGTACCAACCTCGTTGACGGCGGTGGCAATATTTTCCTGGGGGCTGGGGGGGACACCTTCAGGGGGTTTGGCAATATGACCGTTGATGCGGGCGATGGCGTTAGGGATACGCTAATTTTGCCCACGGAGAGTGTATTCGAAGCCGGCTTTGAACTCAGTTACACCGTGAATTTGGACGGAGATAACGTTACCTTTACGGCTTCTGTTGATAACACCGCCGTCACGATGACCACCACCGGTTTCGAAACCCTGAGTTATGGCAATCAAACCTTTGCCTTCTCAGAATTATTCGATGGTCAGACGCTTACGGCCCCAGCGTAAAACGCTATCGCAATAGCCCTCGTTAAGCCTTCATGGATTGACTTGTTTACCCTTGAAGGCTTTGCCAGAACTT
>CAZPYG010000292.1:1915-5214 GCA_964590465.1 uncultured bacterium
CTTAACTGCCCCGATAGGTACTGTAGGACCAGGGCGACACCAGCAGAGGAACATGGTACTTGCCGTTGGGGTCGGTCATGGTGAACCGAATGGGAATCTGGTCTAAAAATGGTGGATCTGAAATTTTTGCCCCCGTACGGGCAAAGTAGGCGGCGACATCGAAGGTGATTTCGTAGGTTCCTGGCTTAAATTCATCCCCAATTAATAGAGGTTCGTCGGTGCGACCATCGCTATTCGTCTCGACTGTCTTTAAAGCAGTCTTAATATCTGCATCAGCGGTAATCGCCCAAACCGTTAACCGTAGTGCAGTAGCGGGCTTTCCCTGGGCTGTGTCGAGTACGTGGGTTGTGAGTTGCCCCATTACGATAATGAATTTATCGAGAACAGTTTACAGTCAAAGCATATATTAAGACGTCCGTTTAGGGGAGAATATATCGGTAGATTCCTAAAAAATGGCTAAAGTCGAGGATTTTCCTTCCTTCCTGGCAATGGCCCATAATAGAGATTCATTTGTAAATCACCCCTGCCTGAGTCGCTATGCCTAGTGCCTTTCTCGAACACCTGCATAGTCCTGCCCGCCCTGTCGTTGTTTTCGACGGTGCCATGGGCACTAATTTGCAGGTTCAAAACCTCACCGCCGCAGATTTTGGAGGCCCCGAGTACGAAGGTTGTAACGAATATCTAGTGATCACAAAGCCCGCGGCGGTGGAAAAAGTCCACCGTGGTTTTCTAGAAGCTGGGGCAGATGTAATTGAAACCGACACCTTTGGGGGCACTTCCATCGTGCTGGCAGAGTACGACCTGGGGGATCGAGCCTATGAAATCAACCAAGTGGCGGCGGCTTTAGCAAAACAAGTCGCCCTGGAATACTCTACCCCTGAGAAGCCCCGCTTCGTGGCAGGTTCGATGGGGCCTGGCACCAAGCTGCCGACCCTGGGTCACATCGACTTTGAAACGTTAAAGAACGCCTACGTCGATCAGGCAAAAGGCTTAATTGATGGTGGTGCCGATCTCCTGCTGGTGGAAACCTGCCAGGACGTTCTGCAAATTAAAGCGGCTCTCAATGCTACTCAAGAGGTGTTTGCAGCAACGGGTACCCGCTTACCCCTGATGGTTTCCGTCACGATGGAACAGCAGGGCACCATGCTGGTTGGTACTGAAATGGCGGCAGCCCTGGCCATTCTGGAGCCCTACCCGATCGACATCCTGGGTCTCAACTGCGCCACTGGCCCAGACCTGATGAAGGATCATATTAAGCATCTTGCTGAGCAGTCTCCCTTCGCCATCTCCTGTATTCCCAACGCCGGATTGCCGGAAAACGTTGGAGGGCAAGCCGTCTACCACCTCTCTCCGATGGAGCTGCGCATGGCCCTGATGCACTTTGTCGAAGACCTGGGGGTGCAGGTGATTGGCGGCTGCTGCGGCACCAGACCGGAGCACATTGCCCAGCTGGCGGATCTGGCGAAGGATCTGCATCCGAAGGAACGCCCGGTAAGGATGGCGGGATGGCGAGATGGTGAGATAGCGGGAAAGAGTAACCCCACAACCCCAGATCCCCGTCCCGCTCTCAACTACGAACCCGCCGCCGCCTCCATCTACAGTCCCCAGCCCTACGACCAGGACAACTCCTTCCTGATTGTGGGAGAGCGGCTCAACGCCAGCGGTTCTAAGAAGTGCCGCACCATGCTTAATGAGGAAGACTGGGATGGGCTGGTGGCGTTGGCGCGATCGCAGGTCAAAGAAGGTGCCCATGTCCTCGACGTCAATGTAGACTACGTCGGACGCGACGGCGAGCGCGACATGCACGAACTGGTGTCCCGCCTGGTCACCAACGTCACCCTGCCCCTGATGCTCGACTCCACCGAGTGGACCAAAATGGAAGCGGGTCTGAAGGTGGCCGGGGGTAAGTGCATCCTTAACTCCACCAACTACGAGGATGGCGATGAGCGCTTCTTCAAAGTTCTGGAGCTGGCCCAGAAGTACGGTGCCGGAGTGGTGGTTGGCACCATCGACGAAGACGGCATGGCCCGCACCGCTGAGCAAAAGTTCCAGATTGCCCAGCGAGCCTATCGGGACGCTCTGGAATACGGCATCCCCGCCCGGGAACTGTTCTTCGACACCCTGGCTCTGCCCATTTCCACCGGCATCGAAGAAGACCGGGTGAACGGCAGAGAAACCATCGAATCGATTCGGATGATTCGGGAGAACCTGCCCGGCTGCCACATTATGCTGGGGGTCTCCAACGTGTCCTTTGGTCTGAACCCGGCGGCGCGGGTCACCCTCAACTCGGTATTCCTCCACGAAGCCATGCAGGTGGGGCTGGATGGGGCCATTGTCAGTGCCGCCAAGATTCTGCCCCTGGCCAAAATCAACCCCGATCACCAAAAAATCTGCCGCGGCCTGATCTACGACAACCGCGAGTACGACGGCGACATCGTCACCTATGACCCCCTCACCAAGCTCACCACCCTGTTCGAGGGTAAGAGCCTGAAGAAAAGGGAGGCCATTGCCAAAGACCTGCCCATCGAAGAACAGCTGCAGCAGCACATCATCGACGGTGAACGCATCGGCCTGGAAGCAGCCCTGGAAAAAGCCCTTAAACGGTACGAACCGTTGCACATCATCAATACCTTTCTGCTGGACGGCATGAAGGTGGTCGGCGAACTGTTTGGCTCCGGCCAGATGCAGCTGCCCTTTGTGCTGCAGTCGGCCCAGACCATGAAGGCCGCCGTCGCCTACCTGGAACCCTTCATGGAAAAATCCGATAGCGACGGTTCCGGCAAGGGCACCTTTGTCATCGCCACCGTCAAGGGCGACGTCCACGATATCGGCAAAAACCTGGTGGATATTATTTTGTCGAACAATGGCTACAAGGTGGTTAACCTGGGCATCAAACAGCCGGTGGAGAATATCATCCAGGCTTACCGGGAACACAACGCCGACTGCATCGCCATGAGCGGTCTGCTGGTGAAGTCCACCGCCTTCATGAAAGACAACCTGGAAACCTTTAACCAGGAGGGCATTACCGTCCCCGTCATCCTCGGCGGCGCGGCCCTCACCCCCAAGTTCGTCCACGAAGACTGCCAGAACACCTACAAGGGCAAAGTGGTCTATGGCAAAGATGCCTTCTCTGACCTCCACTTCATGGACAAGCTCATGCCGGCGAAGGAAGCCGGGAACTGGGATAACCTGAAGGGCTTCCTGGACGAAGAGAGCGCTCTAGCTGGGAAGCAGGAGAGCAACGGAGCAGGGGGGCAAGTGGCTACCAATCAAGAAACTGAATCGGCTGATGTCTCCCC
>CAZPYG010000293.1:0-5191 GCA_964590465.1 uncultured bacterium
ATCGGCGAGTTCAAGGGGCAAAATCGCCTCTTTCCGGATCACCTTGACAGGGCTGGGTGGGCACTGCCCACCAGCTTTATTTCAGTGACATTCGTGATAAGAGGTGGATCTGAAAGTTGCGTAGCTCTTTCGAGCTTGGGGTTTTAAGTGCCCAGAATACCGATGGCGCGAGACACCACCACCAGAATAGTGGCTAAAGAAATCAGGCTCTGGGCCATCAGCATTAGCTTGGCTCGAGCGGTGATCGGGGCCACATCGGTAGGGCTAAAGGCCGCAGAGGTGTTGTAAGACAAAAACAGATAGTCCACAAAGGTCGGCTGCCAGTGGGGCAAGATATCATCTAAATCGGCCTGGGGAAAGAGCCAATCGGGAGGGCGTTGGCGATCGCTGAGGCGCATCTCCGGCCCACCGCGATCGCTCTGCCAGTACACCAGCGCAAAAATCAAAATGCCAATCACCCAAACGGCCACGCTGGAGGTGAATAGCTCCAGGCCATCCAGGTCGCCGGATGGGGCAAACATCTCATAAAGCAGGTGGCGCAATCCGGCCAGCATGCCCGCGCCGACAATGAGACAGAACAACAGCGTGATCCACCGCTCCGTTCGGAGTGCCTGGCGCTTTCCGCCCGTGAGCGGCACCAGGGCGATCGCCACCAGAATCGCGATGCCGAGCAGATAGGTCAGCCAAACCGGAAACACTCTGATGCGATCGGGCAGCACCGTCAGCAAAACCAGTACCACGAGAATTGTCAGGGCAATCGGCCAGCGGGGTTCGATCATCGGTTGGGACATGGGAGGGGGCATAGTTTAGGGATGGGCGGGAAGTTAGATCCTGGCAATGATGGGTAGGTGGGTAGGTGGGACAAATTCAAGCGAGGATCCGTACTTTTATTTCGAGCAAGCCCCTGAGTACCGATTTCTAGGGAAACAGCAGAGTTAACTGGGCACGCACCGTCCAGTCAGCGGCACCCTCAGGTTTGATGGCATTCCAATAGGCTTGCAGCGAGGCATTCACGGGTTGGCTGCCGATATTGAAAACTCGACCCATCCCGCCACCCAGAGGGACAGTCCATTGGTCACTGTCGGCCTGCCAGTTAGCGGTGATGATGGGGGAGGTGGTGGCGTACCAGCCGCCTTCAAAGTTGTAGTTAAAGAACGGCTGTACCGTCAGCAGGCTGATGTCTTCGCGATCGCTATCTCCCGCGAAGGACCACAGCTGGCTGACCAATGCTCCTGTCACAATGGGTCCCTGGCTCACCAGCCCCACCGCCGCTGGCCCAATCGACCACTTGCCCGTGCCCAATACGGTATCTGTTGCCGTGGGCAACACAATGGAGGGGCCAACCCCCCAGGTAAAGTTGCCTGTGGTGTTGGGCACAAAAAAGCCGGTGTAGTTGATATCGCCCAGGCCAAAGGCACTATCCAGACCCGCAGCCAGTTGGGGCTGATAGGCAATGGGAATAATGGTGCGATTGACCAGCGTTAAATTCTCGCCCAGGGGTACGGGAATAACCGGCTGGACATTGAGGATGTTGCTGGTGCGATTAAACTCACCGACACCAAAATTTGTATTGTTTTGAAAGGGGACTGAAATCAGGCTGGCGATGGGATTTTGGGATGCTCTCGCCAGGTCAGCCTGCCCCGAAGCTGCACCATCAGCGGCCTGGGCAATTTCCGGGGCAGGCGTTTCCGGTTCGGTAGATTCCACCCATGCTGACGCTGGAGCCTCGTCAAGAGGATTCAAACTTAAGCAATTCGCAACGGTGCAGGCAGCTTCGCTGGCCACGGGTGATTCAGCCGCCTCAGAGTGTACAGAGTCGGCGGCTGCGGAAACTGACCAGGGCAATGGGACCGGGGCAGGCTTCTCAAGGGAGACGCTTCCGGGCTTAGCGGCCACAGTGGCAGCCTGGTCAGACTGGATGGGTGGGCCTGAATCAAGCCAGCTGGCGAGGTGCGATCGCTGAACCGGCTCCGGGGTCGATTGCTCGGGCGACACTTCCGCCGCCCAACCCGAAGTGGTGCTCAGCACCGTTGCACTGAGGGCGACTGTGGCGATCGCACCGCTCCTGATCCACCGGGTAAAAAGGCAGGGATATTTCGTAGCCATGGGCAATAGTTTTAGACAAAGGGACGAGGATTCCATTACCGCTCTCAACTCAATCGATGTACACGACAACGTACTGGTTGTTGTAGGGCTGGTAGTAGGTGGCCCCGCACTGGTAGATCATGACTCCTTCGATGTAGATGGTAGAGCAGCCCACCGGCAAGGTGGCGACATAAATGGTCGATCGCCGAATCACTCGCCGGGTCGTGCGTCGGGCCGTTCCGGCGACGCTGACGGGGGTGGCGGGGGCACCCACCACAGCTGCGGCTCGCTGGGTGACTAGGCTGTGGTTAAAAACGCCATCGGCGGCGGCACTCACCGCCAGCAGGGCCACGGTACCCAAAATCATAGATTTCATCGGTTGCCGGGACATTATTCAGCCTCCTGGAAGTCTTCTAACTGGCTGGGGGGCAGCGCCTCTAGCTGGGAGGCTCCGGCTGGAGGGGTGAAGGTAAAGCGGTTAGCGGCAATCTGCGGGGTGGTGTTCCAGTCGCGCAGGCGAATTTCATACTGGGGCGCGCCGGTCAGCCACTTAGTGGTAATCACGTACTTCATCGGCAGGGGTACATCCCCGGTTTGCACCCAGATTTGCCAATCCACCTCGGCTTTGCGGAAAGCCAGGTGGTGAACTTCGACCCCGTCGATGTAGCCCGTGCCCAGGTACAGGCTGCTCTCTACCCCGTCTGACAGCACTGCGTAGGGATCGGCAAAGAGGAGGTCAGCCCCCGGAAAGGGCAGCCCCGTCTCAGCTTCGATGGTGAGAATGGCGTCGTCCACGGTGCCCGTCAACGCCTGCTGGGCATAGGTATTGATCTGCCGCCCAAATAGGGTAATCTGGCTACCGTCAAAGAAAATCTCGGCATCGGCTACCGCCCCTCGCCGCTGCAGGTACAGCCCGCTGGGGCGCTGCATGACCAGACTAGCGTAGCTGCTAAATTGCAGCTTTTGCCCGGTGCGGGCCACCACTTCAAAGTCCACATCAGCGTTAACGCTAAAGGCCTCGGTCGCCGCCAGATAGTCAGACATAAATTGCAGTACTTCGGTGGTGTTGGGCTCCAGATCTTGGGCCTGGGCGGGGGCGATCGCCCCTATCCCCAAGGTCACACCGAGGGCGATCGCGCCCCTACCGATTTGTGTCAAAAGGTGGCTGTGATTCATCGTTTTGCTCATTCAACAAGGATTATTGGAGTGAGGTAGATCCGTGGGTTCTTTGAGAACCCACGGATCGGTTCTAGGTCAAGGGGGTGACCGCCGGAGGTGCCCAGCGACCATCGAGCGCTTCTGCCTTGGGGGCATAGAGACGCATGGTGACTCCCAGCGCCCCCTGAGCCGGGGAGGGCAGCCAGTTCGAAACTTTGTCAGCACCGGGCGACTCGTGCTGCATGTAGATGTCAAGGGAGCCATCGGCGTTGTAGATGAGGTCATCGCGATCGCCAATGGCAAAGCGGTCCAGGGAGTTCGCCACCTGGAAGCCTTCGGCGTCATACATCGTGATGGACCAGAATGCTTCCACCGGGGGAAGCTGTTCTTTTTCGAAGTGCAGCACATAGCGGTGGGCACCATCCATCGGTTGACCATTCGCATCAACCACATTCAGGGGATAGATGGCATCCTGGGGCTGGTTGGCACCCAAGCCCACCATGGCCACGATCGCCCGCTTCAGGTAATAGTTGCCGTAAACTCCCATAGTGTCGGTGTTCATTTGCCAACCGTTGACCACCGGAGCCAGGGTCGGCAACTTTTCGACCATCAGCTTGAGGCCATCTACCACAGCCCGATTGAGACCCGCTTGAACGGCGGGAGCAGCGCTCTTTAGGTCAAAGCTTTCGCCCACTACCAGTCCTAAGCGGGCTAGGCGAGCGATCGTCGACCAGTCGGTGATGTGGGGCGGGTGGAGCTTCATCAGTTCCGCCCCGTAGCCAAAGTATGGGGCGGCAGTCATAGTGTTGACCTGCTGCAGGGGCGGAGTCTTCATATCGACGCTGGGGTCAATGACTGCAGCAGCAGGCTTTACGGGCTTGCCCCACTGCGACAGCGGCGTCACCTGATAACCGTTTTGCACCTGGTGGACCGCCGCGTAGTCCTTGGGGCCATTGGTCTGGGTGCGCCCGATGACCCACACATAGGGGGTGGGAGCGTGAATGATTTCCACCTCGGCGGGCAGTTGGCCCTGCCACCCCGGCGGCACGACGGCGTAGTGGGCGGGGCTGGTGCCGCTGGTGCGTTTGCCAGGCACCGCAAACACGTCAGACCACATATCGAGCATCGGCAGCAAATAGTAGCGCCCGTCGGTATCGGGGGCCGATATGATCATGGGCTCCTGAGTCAGGTCGAGCCAGAGGCTGGAGTAGAGGGTGTCAAAGTTGGGCCGCACCACCTCCCGAAAGTCAGCGGTGGGAAAGGCCCGCATATGGTGAAAGGCATTCATCGGCCCCATGCCGGGTCTGGCATCGGCGGCATAGTTAGTGGTGATGCGCCGGGTGACATCCATCGTGATCAGTGGGTAGAGGTATTGATAGGCCTCAACACCGATCTCATAGGCGGTTTGTTCGTTAATCATGGTGTCCTCTATAGTTGAATGTCACTGAAATAAGCGGAAATTAATCCTCACAGCCCTATACCGTGAGCGGTGCATTACGGCCCAGAGGCAAAGTCTGTAAAGCTTTGCGCAAGTGTTTGGGCGTGAATGCACCCTACGCCGATGGCAGGTACTGAAGCTGCGAGAGAAAGACCCACGGGAAGCTGAAGATGTATGCCTGCAAGCCGAGCGAGTATGCGTAATCCTCGCGCCAGTCGGTTGTCTTCTGCGCTTCTTGCGCTGATACGGCCATGCCGAAGGTTGGGATGACAGCCAACGCCAACGCCGCCTTGAGCCAATCTAGCTTCATAGATTCTCCTTTCGGTGGTTCGTAAAAATGCCGAACAACAATCCGCGAATCAACTATTTCACCATCTCCAGTTTCGGAGCGGTCCACGTACCATCCAGAGCAGCTGCTTCTGGCCAATAGATGCGCAGATAAGCTGAGAATGGTCCCTTGGGTGCAGGAAGCCAGTTGGACTCCAGATCCTTGCCGGGTGACTCGTGCTG
>CAZPYG010000294.1:0-5129 GCA_964590465.1 uncultured bacterium
ATGGCTTATATCAAACCTTTGAGGTCGATTACTTCGAGGATGACAGTACGGTGCGTTGGAACCGCAAACCCAAGCATGGCAAAGCCTTACCCTGCAAAGACTGCGGTGCTTTGAGTGATTTGCTTTCGGGCTTACCGGCGACCATGTCCCAGGCGACAGCTGCGATCGCCACCGGACGCATCGGCCTTGATCTCCGCCCGGTGCTGGCCCTAGCCCTCGATGAGGATGACCGAGCCATGATTGTGCGCGTTCACGAGGTCAGCGACTGGGTAATCACCATCGATCGCAACATGGGCATCGAGTTCTATGACCACGGGCAGCGTAAGAATCGTCCCGACTACCTGATTGATCACTCGCCGGAGCAGGCATCCAACCTAGGCCACAGCCTGGTTATCACCTCCCGCTCCACGGAAGAACTCGAAGCCATGGTGCGGCCAGTGTTGCAAAAGTACGGACTGCCGGACAGCATCTTCCATGCTGAAGCAGTACTGGATCAGTTGCGATCGCTCTCTGGTCGTTTAGCTTTAAAACTCATCTCCTCCCCCAGCCAGCGAGCAGAAGTGTTGGGATTAGCTCTAGCCCGCCTCTACCTGGAGTATCAGGGAGTCTTCAGCAATCAAATCGTCGTTCCCCTAGATGCTCACCTGGAGCTATATCGCAGCCTTCAGAAGCAGTCAGATGAGCTAGGAGACGAGGTTAGCTTCAAGCGGACTGACTTGGCGCTATTCGATCTCAATGCCGCTTCCAGAACCATTACCTGCCGCCTGGTGGAAGTTAAATGCTACAGCCAGAACCAAACCTTTTCTCAGCTCAACCAGCTTAAAGAGAGCATTGCCCAGCAGATTGGCCAGAGTGAAGAAATTATCAGCTATCACTTTGACGCCCATCGCTGGCCCAATGACCGCCCAGACCGCCTGGTCAAAACCCGTGAGTTTGCCCAACTGCTGGAAACATACCTGAACCGAGGTTTCCGCTATCAGCTAATTGACCCACAAGCTAACGAAGAGGCCCGCTTTTTCATAGAAACTCTCGAAGCAGGCTATCGGCTCGATTTCACCCGCAGTGCCCTCATCTTTGACTTAGCTAAGCCTGGCACAGAGGCCCCCGACGAAGAAGCCGGTATCGAATTTCACCGCATCGGCATTGACCTGATTCGCGAACTCCTGGAAGCTGCAGCATCCCTTGAAGAACCTGAAGAAGCTGCTCTGGTCTCTGAAGCGGCTGCTGAGGTTTCAGTGATCTCCACTGAGACCACGACAGAGCGGCTTCGAAGTAAGGCAGCTTCAGTACCTAAATTGAGTAGCGCCGCTTTCTTGGGAAGTGAGCGCGATCGCTCCGTTTCCTGGGAAGACCTTCGAACTGCAAATTCCCTAGATTCTGAAGCGGCCAGCGATTTGGAGACAACCTCAGAGCCCATCGATTCAGCTAGTACGGAAGATGACCAGGTAACATCCTCCCAGGAAGAAGAAGTTTCAGCAGAACCCACCTCAACCGAGCAAGACTCCCTCAGCTATCTCAGGGCAGTGGAAGAACCGCCAATCCCCCGAGCGGCTGAAGTTGAAACTGAGCAACCTGCCGTAGCCTCAGCTTCAGGGGATGCAGGCCCGAATTACGATGTCCTTTTAGGAGTCAACGGCGAATCGCCCCAGTACGGCATTTTAGGCGAAGCTTCTGGGCGCAAAGTCGCGATCGATCTCAACCAGACCCACACCATTAGCCTGTTCGGGGTCCAAGGTGGCGGCAAGAGTTACACACTGGGCACCATCGCCGAAATGGCCTCTCTGGCGATCCCCAACATCAACCGCCTGCCAGAGCCATTGACTACCATCATCTTCCACTACAGTCCTACCCAGGACTATAGGCCCGAGTTCACCAGCATGGTGAAACCCAACTCTGATGAAGCGCAAATTGCTTCTCTTAGGGAACGCTACGGGGCAGAACCTAAAGCTCTGTCTGATGTAATCTTGCTCACCCCCGCAGACAAACTGGATGAGCGCAGGGAGGAGTACCCAAACATCACGATTTACCCCATCAAATTCGCCGCATCAGAGCTGCAAGCCAGCCACTGGCGATTCTTAATGGGGGCTGTTGGTAATCAATCCACATACATGCGGCAGCTCAACCGCATCATGAAGACCAACCGTAATAACCTAACCGTCCAAGCCATTCGGGATGGCATCGATAGTTCTCAGTTGCCGGATACCCTAAAAGGGTTGGCTCACCAGCGTTTAGAGCTGGCCTCCGAATACATTGACGATACCACCCATCTTGGCAATCTGATTCAACCAGGGCGTTTAGTTATTGTCGATCTCCGAGACGAATTTATCGAAAAAGACGAGGCACTAGGGCTGTTTGTAGTGCTGCTTCAGCTCTTTGCCGATGCCGAATACGAAGGGCGCAAGTTCAACAAGCTGGTTGTCTTCGACGAAGCCCATAAATATATTGAAAGCCCTGATCTTCTGTCTGGATTGATTGAGGTGGTTCGTGAGATGCGACATAAAGGCACCAGCATCATGGTCGCTAGCCAGGATCCACCGTCAGTCCCCGTCTCGCTCATTGAGCTATCGAGCCAGATTATCCTTCATAAGTTCAATTCTCCTGCTTGGCTCAAGCACATTCAAAAGGCGAATGCTGCTCTCGACAGCTTGTCGCCAGATAGGATGTCTAATCTGAAACCAGGGGAAGCTTATATCTGGTCTAACAAGGCCAATGAAGATGCTTTCATCAAAGGTGCCGTGAAAGTTAAGTGCCGACCAAGGGTCACTCAGCATGGGGGTGGCACAAAAACAGCCGTTGAATTCTGATCGTCCAGCATCCTTATCAGGCCGGGAACCATTCCTGCAAAGTTGCTTGCAATTTCAAAAAAGCAGGATCCTTACAGTTGCGAATTGAAACCCGGCTCGTGATTTGTTTGTATATCGCTGAGGATCGGGGAATGCGGGTAACCCGTAGTGTCTTCTCAACTGCCCCTTTGGGATCAGGAGGTTTTGATACGCCCTCCGGCCACAGGCCATTTCCCTTTAGCCAACTTCTCATGTCAATACCCAGTTTGGCTCGATTGAATCTAAAGGCCGTTTCCAGATGTGGAGAGTCTTGCCAAATCCAAGCTTCCAACTCAGGGACGATTACAATTACGGCGCAGGCTGTCGCCGCCCAGCCACTGTCAATTAAGTTTGCCGTAATCTCCTCCTCAATCTTGTGGCTTGCCGGGGCACCATCCCAGGCTTGATCAAGCACCACCACGGCATAGCGATGTGTCTTTTGGTAAGGCACCAAAAGCTCATGCCCATACTTGTAAACGCCTGGATCATTACGGCTTTCCACAATCACGTCAAACTCAAAGGGGCCAACTCCCAGACTCAGGTGAAATTGCTCCCGCTCCAAAAAACCCCGAAAGGTAGCTTCCATGTTTTTGTCGGCTACCAAAAAGACGCAATCCTTCATTCCAAGATTCCTGCTGCAAACAAAGTTCCCAAGTCAATTTTTCCCTGCCAGTCCTTCAACATAGGATGTTGGTCACCGGGTACAGCCTGAACAGTCCCATTCAGATCGGTGCGCATTGCGATCACCGCTTCCAAATCCACATGGGCAAGAACAATGGGAGAATGGGTAGAAATCAGAATCTGTGAGTCGTAGACAGAGCTTAAGGATTGCAAAACACTTTCAATGGCCTTCGGATAGATGCCATTCTCCAGTTCCTCAATGCAAATGATGGCGGGAGGGCTAATCAGGTAGGGCAGAACAGTCAAGGCAAGGATATGGAGCGTGCCATAAGATAGCCCAGAAGAGGTTACCTCATAGCCACCGTTGTAGGTGACTTTGAAGTAAGCGTAGTGATCGTCAGCCCGTTCCACCACATCGACACTGTTTATGCTGGGCAACGCTGTTTTGACGTGATCTTCCCAAGCTGTGTATAGATCTCGATCTTGGTTCTTCAGGTTCAGTAATAACCACGGTAGGTTCGAGGCATCGCTCTTAAGGACGCTGCTTTGTCCTGGCAGTGAGGCCGTTCGCAGCTTGTCCCAACTGGGCTCATAGGAAATTGAACCTTTTCCCAAGAAGTCCCTTATCCAAATAGAAGCCGCGTACTTTCGCAGGTCTCTAGGGATATTGTTTATAGCCAGCTCATCTGGCGGTAAGTTAATTTCCGTTTTTCCCCTGGTATTCAAGTCCTCCCTAAAGATGGCCTCACGACCTGCATCTCGTTCAACCAAACTCTTCCAGTAGGTTTGCGATCGCTGACCGCCAATACCCCAGTCCTCTCCTGCTTGCGCTACTCTATTGGCCATCAACCATATATATTCGCCACTAACCTGGAGCTGGTGGTTAAACACTTCTAAGCGCAACTCATAACGTAGCTTTGCAAACTGTCGGTTCTCATCTCTAGCTACTGCTGCAGTAGCCTTTTCCAAGAATTGTCGTTTGAGATGTTCCGGCAGTTCTACTTCTACCGCAAAGCCAAAGTAATTGCCCTTGCCCTGATGAATCAATTCTGACAAGCTGTGTGTCCTGGGTTTCCCCGCAATCCTGGGAACCTCTAAAAAAGCGGCTGCTAGATCCCGCTGAAGCAGGTCGCTCAGGAGCAACGGCAAGTCAAGCAGGGTGCTTTTGCCACTACCATTTGCCCCAGCCAGAACGTGGAAGTGGCTAAGGCTTATATCCAGGTGGTCAAAACAGCGATAACGGAAAGCCTCTAATCTAGTCAGCATCTTGGGGAGGAAAGGATATCAAAGTAAATTTTCTCCAAAAAGCAATCAAAATTAGCTTGTCGTTATTTTGATAAACAAGAATCAACTTTTGTCACCTTTACTGTTCCTCACTGACTTCTTCCGATTCGTCAATCAACTCCCCCAGGTATATCTTGACAAACTCTTGAGCGGCTTCTGGATTAAGGGAGTTCAGCACGGTAACAATCTCTGCGACTGTCTCGGCTGTTGGATCTCTTTGTTCATGGAACCACCGAAAAACGACTGACCGACGAACGCCCAATAGCGTCGCCAACTTGTTTTGGCTTATCCCATAAGTTTCTAGAACTGCCTTCAAGGCATAACCCGCTCTTCCCATGCTCTGAATAATGTCAGAGGTAAGATACTCCGTAAATGGACACCTAATGGCGTACATTGATGTAT
>CAZPYG010000295.1:0-5120 GCA_964590465.1 uncultured bacterium
AGCGTAGGAAGAAAAGAGAACAAGCTGAGATTCCACAAGCTATGAAAGAGGCATTGGACGGGATAGGAGCTTCCCTTGAATCCCTTTCAACTTTAGCTGGTACTGTTCTACAGCTTGCAAAGCAAACTTTGGCCATACGCTATGGACAAAGAAAACCACAGCTGCCAAACGCCAGGAGAGTTGGTAGCCAAAGTATTGTTGAAGTAGTTTGGGAAGGACGTAATCATTCTATGCACTGGGATGATCCAAATCCTAGGCAGCCAGTAGTTGATATGCTGAATCAGCTTGAAAAAGATTTTGAAGACTTTCAACTCAAATCAAATGTTAATCAAAGCCTAGATATTTTAAAAGCTCTTGGTTGGAAAAGGGTCGCAGATGTTGAACAGGATCTTAACGCCTTGATATCGTTCCAAGAGGGGAATGACTGAAGCGAACCTGCCTCAGATAAAACTTCAGTCATTCCCCTCTTGCTATGGCATTGGCAGAAATCCTGAATAGAATGCCAAGGGGTAAATGATACTCTGAAACAGCTTTCAGTATAGGTGGTTGAGAGCATTTTAATGCGATTGACTAGGTGATAATGATGCCAAGATTTGCAAGAATTTCATTAGCAGCAACGTCACTTTAGGAGTGAGGAACTGTTTTTCCAGTACCATATCGACTCTCTTGGCTCCGGGCGGAGAATTCCCAGATTGCTCGGTAAGTTGCCCAAAATCGCAGCTTCGCCAGTTTAGTGCCACCTACTGGCGGAGCTAAACGTAATCTAATGCATCACCTATATCATCATCCAAAATAGAAGGTCCGCGAAAGCCACGTAACTGAGTATCAAACTTTTTCAGAATCTCACCAGGGAGCCGATCTGCAGTTTTTGAGTTCCAGATTTCCTCAAATGAAGAACCATCTTCGCCACCACCTCTTGAACGCCTCTTTGCAAAAATCCTAGATATCTTAGATTTGGTATAGTCCATCTGTTTAGGAAAAGGCCAGGTTTGAAAATCAGCATATTTAATTTTTCCTCCATAAAATACAGCAACATAGGCAGAAGGCTTCTTTATCTTGTCATATAGAAGTACATCGTTATTCTGATACTCTACGACTATTTCTACACCTCCTGGCATACGTGACCAAGGATGAGTTCTATATTCATCTGCCACTCTGAGTACTCGCGATGCAAGTGATTCAGGTAAACCTTGATAGACATTTGATATTGTCCCTCTATTTTTCCGTTGTCTACATCTTCCCAAACCTTCGAATGAAAAGGATGTTTTTTTTGGGAAGGGTGCACCTAATAAATCTTCAACAATAGCTTCAGTATTCTTTTCTATTTCAGGTTTAATACTTACCTTTTCCCTCAGATCAGAAAGTCTTTCTGATCCTAGCAATTCGGATGTTGCCTTTTCTACTTGTGGCAAAACCTTATTAAAGCGCAGAAAAATATTCATCCGTGTCCATTTCGATTCAATCAAAGAAGCTAATTTTTTCTTTTTGTCTGTGGGAATTTCTTCTGCATTACCCCAGAATATTGATACTTGGCATCCTTTTTCTGTTGGTTCTGTTTCATACCAAAGAATTATATCCTCAAAATCGTTTTCATCAACTTTCTTTGCTAATTCTCTAGAGCACTTTTTGATAGTATTAATATGAAAAAATACTGTGTTTGTACTATATCCAAAAACGTCTGCGATAAATCCATAACCTTTATCAGAGTTGTATTTCTGAATATAACCAGCCTGAACGCCCATGGTATAACCCTCAAGAAGACCTATATCATTAAGATTCCCAAACACAGCAAGGAAAGGATGGCCAGCGGTTAAATATAAAATAAATAAATCCAAATTGGTCTATATCCGTAAATTCAATGCCTATATTTTTAATTAGGGTAATAGATGTTTGGAAATGATGTCAGGTATAATACCGAGTTTCATTGATTCATTTACCTGTTCGTAGGCAGGCATTCAGTGATTTCCTGGGTGAAAACATTCAGATTGTTTCAAATTAATTAGCCTAGCTTATCAACGACTTTAGCTGCTGCAGGGACAAAGGACCTTTGCTTGGTCTAAAAGTTCTTGTCTTTGTTCTAAATCGAGAAGATCTGGTGCTTGAAAGACTTCTGCCATAAAGCTTTCAGGAGATGTGGCCCATTTTTACACGAATTGGTGCCATACCCCGAGTTCATTTGCAACCTGTTTCACTCTTCGTCCTCAAAGTCACCCAAGTCGTCGTCAAACTTCTGAATGATGTCGAGTAGTCGGGCGACGACGCGATTAGCGATTTTCTTGCGTTCCCGCAGTTTTGGTTTCTCGTTACAGGCGTTTATCACAGTGTCTCTCAAAGGTTCTTTGCCCGTGAATTTATAGCTGGCAATCATCTGGTTGACGGCATCCTCATTGAGGTTTTCGTCTGCGCAGAGCTGCCGAATGGCTTCCACTCGTTCTTGAGTCCAGAAATCTCTAAAGGCTTTCTCAAACGCATCTTCCGGCTGGATGGTCGTCATGCGATCTTCAATGAATTTCTCCAGCAGATCCCGCTTATTTCGGAGTTGAGCTTCCTTGTCGATGAGTTCCAGAATAGAAGCCTTCTTCTTCTGGTAGGTTTCCTGGCTGGCCGCGTCGGTGGGAACCTCCCGATGCAGATCGGCCAGCAACTTGAGAATGTAGGAGACGTTGATTTCGTCGCGCTGGATCAGCTCTAGCTCAAAATCCACTTCCTCGACCGGAGTGGGGGTACTGTCGTCATCGTCGTTACGGGTGCGGGTGCGATCGTAGATGTCGAGATACTTGCTCTTGTAGTCCTCAAAGGTTTGCTCGTTCATGTCCAGGTCGGAGAACTGAAACTCGGTGAAGGACTTGCTGACATTGAGCAACCGGATCAGGTTACGGAAAGCTTTGACGAACTCGACTTGGTCGTCTTCGCTGATGAGCTGATTGACCTCGTTGGGGCTAGCTGCAATGCTCTGTAGCGCCTGAACGCCTTCGTTGAATTTGTCGATGTAATGCTCGTAAGGCTCGATGAAAATCTCTTCTTGAGCGTTTTCGTCGGAGAAGAGGGCGACGGCATCGTCGGTATTTTTCTTAAGGTTGCGGAAGCAGACGATATTGCCTTGAGACTTCAGCTCGCCCAAGACTCGATTGGTGCGGGAGTAGGCTTGAATCAAGCCGTGGTACTTCAGGTTTTTATCGACGTAGAGGGTGTTGAGCTTTTTGACATCAAAGCCCGTGAGGAACATATTCACCACGAGCAAAATGTCAGCCCGCTCCTGGTCTTGAAAGTCCTCGCGATCGCGATCCTTCATTCGCTTCGAGATGTCTTTGTAATAGGCGTAGAAAGCCTTGCTGTCTTTGGCGGAGTGGCTGGTCTGGTAGAGCTGGTTATAGTCGGCGATGAACTCGTTCAGCTTGTCGCGGCTGTGGCTGCGGGTGCTGGTGCCGATATCAAAGTCTGGATCACCAATCAGGCCGTTGGCGTCGTCGTCGTCTTCATTAACGCCGGGAGTAAAAATGGTGACGACGCGCAGATCGTGCAAGCCCTGCTGCCGCTTTTGCTTGAAGGCTTCGTAATAGGTGATCAGCGTGTCGATGTTGCTGACACAGCACATGGCGGAGAACTTTTGGCCACTGGTCTTACGGCGATGGTGCTCAATAATCCAATCCACAATCAGGTTGATGCGGTCGGGGTTTTCAAAGAACGCCCGATCACCTTCGGGTTCGGTGCTCAGGCTGCCGTCTTGGCGCTTGAGTTTGCCCCAGTACTCAACGGAAAACTTGAGGACGTTCTGGTCGGCGATCGCGTTGGTGATCACATAGCGGTGTAGGCACTTTTCAAATAAGGAGGCGGTGGAGAGTTTGAGGCCATCTTTTACATAGGTATTTTTCTCGGCAAAGATGGGCGTGCCCGTGAAGCCAAAGAGCTGGGCGTTTTGGAAGAAGCGCACAATGTTGCGGTGGGTTTCGCCAAATTGGGAGCGGTGACACTCATCAAAGATGAACACAATACGCTTGTCCTGGAGGGGTTCCATCGCCGCTTTGTGGCTGGAATGGGTGATCGCTCGGTTCAGCTTCTGAATGGTGGTGACGATGAGGGTGCTATCACCGGTGATTTGGTCGACGAGCTGGCGGGTGTTGTCGGTGGTGTCTACGGAGTCGGGGCAGAAGTAGTTAAACTCTTTGCTGGTCTGGTAGTCGAGGTCAGCGCGATCGACCACAAACAGCACCTTATAGACGGTGGGCAACGCGGTAAGAATTTGGGCGGCCTTGAAGCTGGTGAGGGTTTTGCCAGAGCCGGTGGTGTGCCAGATATAGCCGTTCTTCTTGGTGTCCTTGACCCGCTCGATAATGGCTTCGACGGCGTAGTACTGGTAGGGGCGCAGCACCATCAGCAGTTTGTCGGACTCGTGCAGCACGATGTACTTGCAGATCATCTTGGAGACATGGCACTTCTCCAGAAACTGATCGGCGAAGTCGTCGAGCTGGGTAATCAGGTGGTTGTTTTCGTCTGCCCACTCAAAGGTTTGCTTGAAAGATTGTTTGCGGTTGTTGGCGTAGTAGCGAGTGTTGACGCCATTGGAGATGACGAAAATTTGGACGTAGTTAAACAGGCCCAACTCAGCACTGTAGGAGTGGCGTTGGTAGCGGTTGACTTGGTTAAAGGCTTCTTTGATGCCCAGGCCCCGGCGTTTGAGTTCGATTTGCACCAGGGGCAGGCCGTTGATCAGCAGGGTCACGTCGTAGCGGTTTTTGTAGCTGCCTTTCTGGGTGACCTGGCTCGTGACCTGATACTGATTTTGGCACCAGTGCTCAGTGTTGAGGAATTCTAGATAAAAGGTGCTGCCATCATCACGGGGCAGTTCCATCTTGTCGCGCAGGCGTTTGGCGCGATCGAAGACGTTGCCTTTATCGAGGTGGTTGAGGACTCGGGTGAACTCGTTGGCGCTGAGTTGGATACCGTTGTGCTTTTCGAGCTGGGCTTTCAGGTTTGCCTGTAGCTGGCCGGCATTGCTGATGGCGATCGGCTCGTAGCCTAGCCCCGTCAGGCGTTCGATCAGGTTTTGCTCTAGCTCGGCTTCAGATTGGGGCATAGCAGGTCACGCTGCGGTTATGGGTGATTCCGGTTCATTCAGGTAG
>CAZPYG010000296.1:0-5058 GCA_964590465.1 uncultured bacterium
CTCCTCGACCAACTCACCCAACCCCATCTCCACCCCTCTCCTCCCCTCCCCACCTGGACCGACGAACTCTACCTCGAACTCCACCGCGCCTGCTACACTACCCACGCCGACCAAAAACAGTACAACCGCCGCTGCGAAGACACCCTCTTCCAGGCCGAACTCTTCGCTTCCATGGCCACAATTCAAAAACTTCAGCCCTATCCCAAAGCCGAACTTGAAGCCGCATGGAAGCAGGTTCTCTTCAACCAGTTCCACGACATCCTACCCGGTTCCTCCATTCCAGAAGTCTTTGCAGAAGCCAACCAAAACTGGCAAGCCGCCCTGGATACGGGAACACAAATCCTGGGGGAATCCCTTCAATCCATTGCTGCCCAAATCGAGCTTTCTCCCCCTCCTGTCGAGGCAGTACTTCCCGTTATCCTCTTCAATCCCCTTAACTGGACTCGTAGCGAAGTCGTTTCCATTCCCGTTCCTGACCAGCAAACCTCTATTTCCACCTGGCAGGCCCAAACCGCTGACGGAGCAGACTTAACTACACAGCCCTCAGCAGCTTCCGATAAAGCCGAGAATTTTTCTCTACAGATTTTTGTACCAGACATTCCATCCGTCGGCTACCGACTCATCTGGCTCATTCCCACAGACCAAGAGGCGCCTCTCCCATCCACCCCTGACCATTGGATATTGGCAAATCAAATCCTGAAAGTCAGCATCGACCCAACATCTGGCAATATTTCCAGCCTCCTCCATAAACCTTCCGGCAAAGAAATCCTGAACGCTCCCGGCAACGAACTCCAAGCCTTTGCAGACAAAGGCCAATACTGGGACGCCTGGAACATCGCCCCTGACTACCAGGCACATCCTCTAAAAGACTTCCAGATGCAATCCATAGAGTGGATTGAATGTGGCCCCATTCGCCAGACCATTCGCGTCGTCAAAACCTTCAACCAATCCACTTTCATTCAGGACTACACCCTCGAACTCCAATCTTCACGATTGGACATTTATACAAAAGTCGATTGGCACGAAACTCAAGTGTTAGTCAAAGCAGCTTTCCCATTGACCGTTTCAGCTCCTTACGCCACCTACGAAATTCCCTATGGGGCAATTCAGCGTTCCACTAATCCCCAAAATTCCTATGAAGCGGCTAAATGGGAAGTCCCAGCCCTCCGCTGGGTCGATCTCAGCCAGCCCGACTTTGGGGTCAGCATCCTCACCGACTATAAACATGGCTTCGACGCTACCCCCAACCAGCTGCGCCTGACCCTGCTCAAAGCCCCCCTATGGCCCAATCCCCAAGCCGATCGAGGTCATCACTCCTTCCGTTACAGCATCTATCCCCATCCATCAGGATGGCAATCAGCCCAAACCGTTCGGCAAGCCTACGACGCTAACTTCTCCATCCGAACCTGCAGCATCAACCAAGAAGTCGGCCAAACCCATAGCCAGACAAACCCAACTAGGACATCCTTGCCAACTACCATGAGCTTTCTAGCGCTTGGGGATAATTCCCTCGTCCTGTCTACCTTTAAGCAATCAGAAGCAACACCAAACCAATTCATCCTCCGCTGCTACGAAAGCACAGGTAGCAAGAGTACCTTGGCCTTCAGTAGCTCTCTCCCCCTCGAAGTATCAGAGGCCGTAAATATTCTAGAGAAAACCGATCCCAGCCACCGCTACTCCCCAGAACACAGCAATACTTTCAATCCCCCTGACCTGGAAATCCTTTCCTGGCAAATTGCCAGCTTTGCCATCCAGCCTCAAAAAATATTGGACGAATAAAAATTATGACTAATCCAATTTTCCACTCCCCATCTTTCCAAACCCCAAACTCTTACTATTAAGTGGGTACAGCGCTCATCATCATTCCCCACCAAGCGAAGATATGCCCGTACAATCGCCCCGGCCCATTATTTCAGATAGGTTAATCGAAGCAACCTATCAACGAACCCGGCGGCACCTCATCGGAGGAATCATCGCCCTGGGGGGTGTCGTCCTCTCGGGAATTCTCTGGTACAAGCTGGTCGAAGGCTGGACCTGGCTAGACGCCATTTATATGTCTGTCATCACCCTGGCCACCGTCGGTTTCGCCGAGGTCAACCCCCTTGGTGCCAGAGGTCGCCTTTTTACAATCATCCTGATTTTGATGGGCGTCGTCGTTATCGCCTATATCTTGAACTACTTTACAGAAGCCGTTATTCAAGGACATCTGCAAGCTGGTTTCCGTCTTAAACAACGTCGCAAACTCATGGCAGCACTCACCGACCATTACATCATCTGCGGCTTTGGTCGCACTGGCAGACAGGTCTCCAGCGAATTCTCCATTGAACGCATCCCCTTCATCGTCGTGGATTCAGACGAGACCTCTATCCAGGAGGCCCAACAAATGGGGTTTACTACTTTTCAGGGGGATGCTACCCAGGATCAGGTGCTCCTGCAAGTCGGCATCGAAAAAGCCAGATGCCTGATTGCGGCCCTCCCTTCCGATGCTGAAAATCTCTATACTGTGCTGTCAGCCAAAACCCTGGCCCCCTCCATCCGCACCATCGCTAGAGCCAGCACTGAGGAAGCCGTACAAAAACTCCAGCGTGGCGGAGCCGACGTCGTCGTTTCTCCCTATATCACTGGAGGCAAACGCATGGCCGCCGCCGCCCTACGGCCTCAAGTGGTGGACTTTCTCGACGGCATTCTCACCGGAGCCGATCGCACCGTCTACGTCGAAGAATTTCTACTCTCCCCCGAAAATTGCCCGAAAGTCGGCCAAACCCTCGGCGAAGCTCAACTCAGACTAAAATCAGGGTCTCTCATTCTCGCCATCCGCCGTGCGGACGGATCCCTCATCGTCGGCCCTAATGCCAACACCATCCTCTGCTGCGGAGACCTGGTCATCGCTATGGGCACCGCCGACGAACTCAGAAGACTAAGCCAAATCCTCAGTCCTATCCGCCGCCGATATGGCGACAGCATATAGGCAAGTTTGTAATAAACAGCACCGCCTTACCCCAAACCTAAGTCTCCCAAACCTAACCTACTCTAGTCATAGAAACCAAATGAGCAGCCTTCCCAAAAAACACTCGCCCTATGGACAAGACATCCCTCTACGAAAAAGACTTTTACGCCTGAACCCAGGAACAGGTGAGCCTGCTCAATGTCAAACATTGGGACCAACTCGACACCCCTAACTTGATTGAAGAGATTGACAGCTTAGGTAGAAAAGAACGCCAGGAATTACGTAATCGCCTAGGAGTCCTCCTGGGTCATTTGTTGAAATAGCAATTTCAGCCCCAAAACAGAAGCAGCAGTTGGCTCAGCACCATTCGAGAACAACGAATCCAAATCCAACTACTTCTGGAAGACAGCCCCAGTCTTAAACCTTACCTGCAAGAGGTATTTCCAAAGGCTTACGAATTAGGACTGGCGCTCGCCCTACGAGAAACGAATCTGGGGGAGCAGGTGGTCCCAGAAGATTGTCCCCCCTCCTAGTTCCACCCGATAAAATCCCTGACATTAGGCACTTCGTATGCCCAATCACCCGATTGAGGCGCACTGGTTTTCTGCTGGAGCTTCCCCTAACAATTTTGCTGTCTCTTCCGTATCAAAGAACTTTATAGGATAAAAAGCGCCCTTAACCAGGTCTCAACTTCACGTATGATGCCTATTGTGGTAATTTTGCCACTTAGCCTCATGGCTATTTTCAACTAGTACCAAAAAGCAATGCATGAGGGCTATAGCGCAACAAAGCCTAGCAGCCAGTGCCTGTCAAAAAGTCCTGAATTAAACCTTGTCCAAGTCCAGAAGTGGAGTTTTGCCTTAGAGAAAACTCCAGATTTCGAGCTGGACTTGGTATAGTTCAAAAATTATCAAAAGGTCATCACTATGACAATCCGTTCCATTCTGGCCTATTCGGCTTTGGCCTGTAGTGCTGCCGTCACGGTAATGAGTGCCCCCCCGCTCGCCGGAGCAGCCGTGCCCATGCCGTTCTCGATGGTTGTCGCCCAACAGGCTGACTTGAACCTGGTGGGAGAAGGGGAAGGAACCCTATCTATCGGCAGTCGCCCCAACCAAACGGTGACCTTCGTCACCGTGACCAGCCGCCCCAATCAGCAAGTTGAAGTTTCTCTGCGCCTGGCGGATGGCAACTTGCAGCGGTGGGAGGGGCCACTGATCAGTCGCAGTGGGGGTGAAGCTCAAATCCAGTTGACCAATGCAGGCGGAGCTGATGCCACCGGAACGCTCACCATCCGTTACCAAGAGTCCACTCTGATCTCCCTGAGCGGCACTGGCACCCTTGATGGCCAGCCCCTGTCAATTCGTTTCACGATTGCCGACGACAGTGTCAGCCGTCCCCCCACCAGCAGCGTGACAACTCTGACTCAGCCGGGTCAAGGTGTATTCGGTCTTCAAGGGCGTCCGAACCAGACCATTTCCTTTGCCTCGGTAACCGTTCAACCTGATGACAGCGCCGAACTATCGATTCGCCTAGCCGATGGCAGTAATATCGTTTTCGCAGGACAGCAAACCCGCCAGACCGCCGAGGACATAGTCCTCAATCTCACCTCCTCAGGCAATGCAGACGCCCAAGGCCCTGCCAATATTCGCTACGGGCCCAATAACTCAATCATTAGCATCTCGTCAAACGGCACCCTAGATAGCCAACCTTTCTTCATTCAATTTAGTGGTCAGCAGGCAAGCGTCCAGCCCCCGACTGCCAGTGCGGTCATCTGTACTGGGCAGATGCAAAATGGGTGGCAATATCGTGCTGAGGTCACCAATCAACGGTTCACAGAAATTCGCTGGCAGCGATCGGGCGCAGAGCCCACGGTGTCAACCCTGCGTTTTTACCGCAACAATGCCCAGGGACAGCCTGTCTATCGGGGGTCCTTCCAGGATGCTACGGAATTGGCACTGGTTGACCTCAGTAGCGGCAATCCTCGCCCAGGCTCCCAAATATCCATTGGAGTAGAGGAATGGGGTTGGTCACGAGGTAACTGCCGTTAAACGTCACCAAAGCAAAACACCTCTCCCACATTGTGGAAGAGGTGTTTGAGTAGAGCCCTGGCA
>CAZPYG010000297.1:0-5052 GCA_964590465.1 uncultured bacterium
TCCCTCATCCACCCAGCCAACCGCTCACCCCACCACTCCCCTATTCGCGTTAGCTCAGCAGATGCGCGGCTGGTTCGAGACCCTGGGGTTTGACCTTGAGTCGCACGAAGTCTGGCAGGACGACTACTTTGAGTGGATCATCAATATCCCCGTGCGGCGGGGGCGGTACGATCGCATCCTGGTGCGCGGCATTGATGGCGAAGCCGGGCTCAGCGATGTGGAAGACCTGAAGCAATCCGTCGAAACCCATCGCACCGATGAGGGCTGGCTGGTCACCGCCCGCCGCATCAGCCGTGCCGCCCGCGATGAGGTGGAAAAGGCCGAAAACGAGGGTCTGGGCTGCTACACCCTGGACGAACTGCTGGATCAGGATGCCGACTTCAGCGGCTACCTCACCTGGCTGGAAACGGAAATCCAGAAGCGGGGCATTGACCAGAAGTATGTGCCCCTGGCCTGCCTCAAAGAAGAAATCGACCCCGACACCCAACAGCGCCTTGGCGTCAGTCGGTACGATGACCGGGATGGTTGGATCGACGGCTACATTGACCTGTGGCTGGATGACCCGACCAAGGAACACATTTCGGTGCTGGGGGAGTTCGGCACGGGCAAAACCTGGTTCGCCCTGCACTATGCCTGGAAAGCCCTGCAGCGTTACCGCGAAGCCCAACGACGGGGGCTGAAACGGCCTCGCCTGCCCCTGGTGATTCCCCTGCGGGACTATGCCAAAGCCGTTAGTGTCGAGTCGCTGTTCTCAGAGTTCTTCTTCCGCAAGCACGAGATTCCCATCCCCGGCTACTCGGCCTTTGAGCAACTCAACCGCATGGGCAAGCTGCTGCTGATTTTCGACGGATTTGATGAAATGGCGGCTCGTGTAAACCGCCAGGAGATGATCAACAACTTCTGGGAACTGGCCAAGGTAGTGGTGCCCGGTGCCAAGGTTATCCTCACCTGCCGCACGGAGCATTTCCCCGATGCCAAGGAAGGGCGTGCCCTGCTGAATGCGGAACTGCAAGCCTCCACCCGTGACTTGACCGGGGAAACCCCCCAGTTTGAAGTGCTGGAGCTAGAGAAGTTCAACGATGAGCAGATTCGCCAGGTGTTAGAGCATCAGGCCCAACCCGCGACAGTGGAGCAAATCATGGGCAATCCCCAACTGCTCGACCTGGCCCGTCGCCCGGTACTGACAGAGCTAATTTTGGAGGCTCTGCCCGATATTGAAGCGGGTAAGCCAGTAGATATGTCGCGGGTCTACCTCTATGCCGTGCGCCACAAGATGGAGCGAGACATCAAGGCAGAACGCACATTCACCTCAATGGCGGACAAGCTCTATTTCATGTGTGAGCTGTCGTGGGAAATGCTCAGCACTGACCGGATGAGCATTAACTATCGCGAGTTCCCGGATCGCATTCGTAAGCTCTTTGGCCCTGCCGTTCAGGAAGAAAAGGATCTCGACCACTGGCACTACGACATGATGGGGCAGACGATGCTCATCCGTAATGCTGATGGAGACTATACTCCAGCTCATCGTTCTTTTGCTGAGTTCTTTGTTTCCTGCAAATTAGCTCTGGCCTTAGAGATTATGGCCTCAGATTTTAGCGAACATTTCATCCCAAATGGTAATCCCAAAGAAACTAATATGTCTTGCATATATCTCGACACCTTAGAAGGCGCAAATAAGCAAGAAGCAATCAGCCAAAAAATGCATGGCAAGGACTCAAAAAAGGAAGTTCAGGAGTATTTGAAAAAACAGATTTTATCTAAAGCTATTCTTGACATGGCGACATTTATGCTTGACAAAGAACATGCAAGTTCTCACTTATTTGAATTAATCAGAAATACTCAAGGTTTTTTAGAGGATGAAGTTGGCTTTTTTGCCAGCAATTTAGTTTTGCTTATGCTGAAATTGGATTCAAGGGCTCTTGAAGGGAAAGATCTTAGCAGCATTCATTTGCCAGATTTAGATTTGACAGATGTCAGCCTACGAGAAACAGACCTGAGTCATTCGAATCTCAAAAATGCAAGAATAAACAGTATTTTAGCCTCAATTAATTGTATTGATTTTTGTCCCGAAGGAAGATTGATTGCCTCTGCCGAAGTGTCCGGAAGAATACAAGTTTTTGACATAAAGGACTCGGTGCCTTTGTGGTCTATTCAAGGCCATGAGAGTTGGGCAAGGTCCATAAAATTCAGTTCAGACGGTAATCAGATAGTTAGTAGTGGCGAAGATTCAACTATCAGGCTGTGGGATGCAAAAAATGGCTCTCAGACAAGAAGATTTGACGGTCATTCTGCTGCAGTATGGTCAGTGGATTTTAGTCCAAGCGATGATATTATAGCTAGCAGTGGGGACGATCAAAAAATCAAAATCTGGAATACAAAAACTGGAGATTGTATATCTACTTTAAACGGTCATTCTGGTGCAGTTTGGCATGTATCATTTAGCCTTGACGGTAAATACCTGGCTAGCAGTGGAGAAGATCGTAAGATTAGGCTATGGGATGCTTCTAATGGAGATCTATTAGCAGTTTTAGAAGGACATTCTGCCGCAGTATGGTGCGTAAAATTCAGCCCAGATGGTCAAATTCTAGCTAGTGGTGGAGAGGATTGTAAGATTAGGCTGTGGAATATTGCCACAAGAGTTTGCTTAGCAGTTTTAGAAGGACATACTTCAGGGGTTAGAGCAATCGACTTCAGTTGGGATGGTCAATGCCTAGCTAGTGGCAGTGAGGACCGTGTTGTCAGATTGTGGGATGGCAGAAATGGTACATGGCTGTCGACCCTTAAAGGTCATACGGCTGGAGTTAGGCAAGTGGTTTTCAGGACTGACAATAAGGTTTTAGCTAGCTGTAGTCATGATCAAAAAATCAAGATTTGGGATGTGGCAACAAGGGAAGAAATAAATTCGATATCGGGGCATTCAGATGCGGTGTTTTGTGTCACCCCTAATTTTTCAGGAAACCTAATAGCTATCAGTGGCGAAAATCCAAACTTAAAGTTGTGGGATAAGAGCAGCAATGAATTTTTGGCCTATTTTTTAGGGCATGAGTCTTGGATTATGTCGACGGCCTTTAGTAGTGACGATGCTCGAATAGCAAGCGGCAGTCACGATGGAACAGTGAAAATTTGGGATATTAGAAATAGGTTGTGTTTGAAAACTTTGAAAGGCCATGCCGCCAGAATTATGGCCGTCAGCTTTAATTCTAAAAGTAATCAACTAGCGACCGGCAGTCATGATCAAACAATTAGAATTTGGGATACACAGACATGGATGTGTTTAGCTACTCTTAAAGGACATTCTGCCGCTGTTTGGTCTGTTGTGTTCAGTCCAGACGGGGGAAAAATCGCCAGCGGTAGTTATGATCGCACAATTAGAATTTGGGATAGCAAGAATGGTGAATGTCTCATCCATTTTGTAGGGCATTCAGATTGGGTTAAGTCTGTTAAGTTTAGTCTCGATGGAGAACTAATAGCTAGTAGTAGTTACGATCAAACTATCAAGATCTGGTCGTTGAGCGAAATGAGATGTATAGCTACTTTAGAAGGACATTCATCATCAGTTTTATGCGTAGATTTTAGTCCAAATGGAAAGTATTTAATAAGTGGAGGCTATGATCAGACGGTTAAGATTTGGGACAGTAAGAGTGGTGAATGCTTGGGATCCCTTAGCGGTCATTCTGGAAACATCTGGTCAGTGTTCTTTAGCTCAGATGGTAATCAAATAATTAGCGGCAGTGACGATCAAAGCGTGCGAATTTGGGATGTTAAAACTCAATCATGCGTCTGTGTGATAGACAATCGCCTCTGTGCTGGATTAAGGATAAATGGAACACTTGGATTAACTGATTTTCAGCGCCAAATATTACAAGCCCGTGGTGCTCATTTAAATTAATAAAATAGTTCTCTAGCGTATGGAAAATTTTTAAAAGTGCTCTAAAATATTAGTAATAGTAGTCCTTAAATTAACCGGATTCTTACATTCGGCTTATCCTTCAACTGATCCAACATCCGCTGCTTTAACTCCTCCACCAATCGCTCCACATCCTCCTGCGAACTCACCTCCCACTCACCAGAAAGTCATGCTATGGCCGCCAAAGACATTTTCCACGATGCTATCAAACGTGCCCTCGAAAAAGACGGTTGAAACCTTACTGGTGGTCTAGGATTGCTGATTAAGCGCTACTAAGGGTGTCTCATTACCTCATTGTTTATGATCCAAAAGAGGAGGTGGCAGCAAACGTATTGAATTCAACACGGTGGACAAGCTATACATCGGTAAATAAAGGAAAGAAAAAATGGCAACTGCATCAACTGATATCGGTACACTGGTTACCCGTACCCCTGGCCTGCATGGAGGAAGTCCTCACATTGCAGGAAAAGGTATTACCGTGCGTCGCATTGTCACCTGGTACAAGCGGGGCTTGAATGCAGAGGAAATCAGCGATCGCATTGGCAATCTGACCCTCGCAGAAGTCTATGCGGCTCTAACTTACTACCACGCTAACAAGACCGAAGTAGAGACTGACTTGGCAATGCAAGCTACTGAAGCCCAACGTCTAGAGGCACTTCACATGGGCAATCCGCAAGCTGATCATGAGTGAAATTCGACTATACATCGACGAAGACTCAATGGATCAAGCCTTGATTCGTGCCCTCAAAGCCCGAAATATGGACGTGATAACGGTTCTGGATACTCAAACAGAAGGACAGCTTGATGAGGAGCAACTCCAATTAGCAAGCTCTCAAGGTCGAGTACTTTACAGCCATAATATTGCTGACTTCTGCCGCATTCACTCAGAATTTATCACTCAAGGTAAATTCCATGCAGGAATCGCTCTTTTGTCGCAAGATTATTCTGTTGGGCAACAGCTAATGGGAATCCTTGAGTTAATTTTTACCCATTCTGCTGAGGATATGCAGAACCAGTTGGTATTTCTCAGTCAGTATTTGCGCTCTGGATAGCTTCTTATCACTCAAAGAAAAAGTATGTCCGCCAAAGGCATTTTCCACGATGCTGTCAAACGTGCTCTTGAGAAAGACGGTTGGACAATCACT
>CAZPYG010000298.1:0-5013 GCA_964590465.1 uncultured bacterium
GTCGGTGTTTACGTGCAGGATCAGCTCACGTTTTCTGACCAGTTTATTCTATTAGTCGGTGGCAGATTTGACTATATTGATTACTCTTTTGAAGAGCCAGAAAATGACTCTTTCTTCAGCCAGGACGATACTGCCTTTAGCCCACGGGTGGGTTTAGTCTACAAACCCGCTGAAAATATTTCCCTCTACGGCAGCTTTAGCCAATCTTTTGAACAAACGTTGTTTGCCTCTAGCGTTGATGACACCCCATTTGAGCCTCAACGGGGCACCCAGTACGAGATTGGTGTCAAAGCTGACTGGTTAGATGGAGCCCTTTCTACCACGTTGGCGCTGTATCATCTCACTCGCACCAATGTAGTGACGGATGATTTAGATAATCCTGGGTTTTCAATTCAAACGGGGGAACAGCAAAGTCAAGGTGTCGAGCTCAATGTGGCGGGAGAAATTTTGCCGGGTTGGAACGTTATCGCAGGTTATGCCTACACGGATGCTCGCATCACCGAGGACAATACTTTCCCGGTGGGGAATGCCATCGATAACGTGCCAGAACACGCTGCCAGTTTGTGGACAACTTACACCCTTCAAGAAGGAGACTTTGCGGGGTTAGGATTTGGACTGGGGCTATTTTATGTCGGGGAACGCCCTGGGGATCTGGATAACACGTTTACCATTCCCGATTACTTCCGCACGGATGCCGCCGTTTATTATGAGCGGAATCAATTTCGCGCTCAGCTAAATTTCAAAAACCTGTTTGATGTCCGCTATTTTGAGTCGGCCAATGGTCGCAACCGCATCTTTCCGGGGGCTCCCTTTGAAGTGCTAGCCACTGTCGGCTGGGAGTTTTAGTCCTTGGCAAAGTCTGACCGCCAACTTGACAGACCGTTAAATCAGTCCTTTTTCGTAGGGGAAACACAAAATGATCAGTCAACCCCGATTACAACTTGAGTTTCTGGATGACATCATTACAAACTTGCAAAAAACTGTAGGGGGCGGCTTTGGTCATTCTATTCTCCTATCTCCGCCGCCCGAAGATGCTGTCACGATTCCAGCCGTTCAATATCTACAACCCGATAACCTTCTTGCCATTTTCAAAGCGAGTCCTCAGTATGAAAGATCGCAAGATCTGCGCGTGGCCGCATCGCTATGGAATAAGCGGTATAGTTGGACGCCACTACCCGATGTTTTAGCCTTGATGACTTATGCAGGATTAGGGCTTGATGCTTCCCTGGATAATGTGAGTTTTGTGTTCAAAGAAGGAGAACTGCAAGCACTCTGGTTTCACGATTTGAGTCGGGTTGTAATTTACCCTGAACGCTTACCTTTCCCCATTTCCCAAGATGGCTCAATCAAAACAGTTGATAGCGTTGACCAGCTTCATCAATTTGTATTTAAGGGGTTGTTCGCAAACCATTTAGCCATAATCGTCGATCGCATTCATGGTTTAACCAAACTCTCTAAAAAAACAATGTGGGGCAATGCCGTCAATGCCTCTCACGGTTTGTTTGAAGATTTACAGGAACATGCCGACTCTGAAGCCATCCAAATTGATTATTCTGCTTTATTTGAACAGCCTTACAGCGCTGTCATGTCGGGACGCAATCCGCTCTATAACCTGCTACGCACTCAACAACTGGATGAACCTGGCTTGCCCGCTGAAGTCACTTTTCGAGCTACCTGCTGCTTGATTACGTTGATTCCGCCAGAACATAAAAAATGTGGCAATTGTCCTTTGATGACTCCAGAAGAGCGACTGGTTCGTCTTCGTAAAAAATTTAAACGTGAATATGAAAATTCGGCGAGTTTATAAGTTACTTTTCCTCTTCTGTCTGATGGCGATTGTAACCGTTTCCTGTCAGACTCCTGGTTCCGAAACACCTGTCGCTGAAAACTGCCGAATGATCCAGCACGAAGCTGGAGAAACCTGTGTGCCAAACAATCCCGAGCGTTTGGTCACCCTATTTTCGGCAACGGCGGCAGATGCGATCGCCCTTGGAGTTCAGCCTGTGGGGGCAACCTTCTCCATGGGTGATCCCCCTCCTTCTTATTTAGAAGGAAAGTTGGCGGGAGTTGAAAGTATTGGAAGAACGGAGCAACCTAACCTAGAGAAAATTGCCACTTTAAGCCCTGACTTAATTATTGGTCTTCATTATGCAACTGAATCCTTTTATAAGCCGCTTTCTCAAATTGCGCCTACTCTCTTGCACAACTGGGAGGGTTTCAGCTCCTGGAAAGAACACTTTAACTTTGTGGCCCAAGGATTAGGGAAAACAGAAGCAGCAGAGGACATTTGGGCGCATTACGAACAGCGTATTCAGGAACTCAGAGAAGCTTTAGGAGATGGTTATCAAGATGTCGAAGTATCGGTCGTCAGGGTGTGCTGCAACAACTTGGCCAGCGATGTCAAAAATTCCTTTAGCGGCATCATCCTCGATGATGTTGGATTCCGTCGTCCTCCAGCCCAAGCTTCAGCATCAGGGGGACTGGTTATTTTTTCCAAGGAATTGATTGCTGAAAAACTGGATGGAGACATCATCTTTGCCATTATTGATGACGATGATGACTCCGAAAAAGCTTTTGAGCAACTTAAAAATAATCCGCTCTGGAATCAGCTAAAAGCAGTGCAGGCGAATAAGGTTTATCCCGTCAGCTATTCCATCTGGCGAGGCGGTAATCCTCTCGCTGCTGATGCGGTGATTGATGACCTTTTTAAATATTTAGTTAACAACAATGACGAGTCCTGAGTCCTCGCCCCGCCCGTTGCGCCGCTATTTAATTATCTGGATCGGTCAGGTCGCTTCTTTACTGGGGTCAAGGATGTCCCAGTTTGCCCTGACCATTTGGCTCTGGCAGCAGACAGAACAAGCCACCCCGATCACGCTGTTGGCCTTTGCGTCAGAAGTGTCGCTGCTGGCGGTGACTCCCTTCGCGGGGATCTGGGTGGATCGCTGGAATCGCAAGCGCATCATGATGCTGGGCGATGCGGTGGCGGCGATCGCCAGCGTGACAATTCTCCTCCTGCTGCTGACCCAGCAGCTAGCCATCTGGCATCTCTATCCGATTTTGGCGATCGCATCAATATTCAGCTATCTACAAGAGCTGGCTTTTTCAGCCTCCCAAGCCCTGCTGGTGCCGAAACAGCAGTATGTCCGAATTGGGGCGCTAGGCTCGATCAAAACCTTTGGCGCTGGGGTGATTGCCCCAGCCCTAGCCGGATTACTCTATCCCCTAATTGGTTTGAGCGGAATTTTAGTGGTGGATCTGGTTAGCTTTGGTATGGCGATAACTACCCTCTCCCTCGTCGCTATTCCCCAGCCCAAACCGCCTGCTTCTCCTGCCTCCATGCCAGCTAAGTCTTTCTGGCATGAGGTTTTGGTAGGATTTCGCTACCTTTGGCTACGGCCCAGCCTGCTGGCGCTACAGCTGTTTGCCATGGCTTACGTTTTCTTCGATACCGCCTCGGCAGTCGTCGGCCCGATGATTCTTGCCCGCAGCGGCAACGATACGGCTGTTTTGGGCAGCGTCAGTGCGGCAGTGGGGCTGGGGGGCCTCGTCGGTGGTATCCTGCTCGGCATTTGGGGCGGCCCCAGCCGACGCATCCACGGGTTGCTTGTCGGCAGAGGGCTGGTGTTTGGGTTCGAAGCCTTTCTGGGGCTGGCAAAACTGCCCTCGATCTGGCTGGGGGCCAACTTTCTCGCAGGCTTGTTCAAACCCCTAGCCAATAGCTGCGAAAATGCTCTCTGGCTTGCCAAAGTTGATCCACATTTGCAAGGGCGCGTTTTCTCGGCCAGTTCGTTCCTGGTTGGTATTACGTCACCGCTCGGATTCTTGATTGCCGGTCCACTAGCTGATCGCGTGTTTGAGCCCGCTATGCAACCTGACGGCATCCTGGCTCACTGGCTGGGTAGCATTTTCGGAACCGATATCGGTAGTGGTATGGCGCTACAGTTCACCCTCTGTTCCCTGATTGTGGTAGGCATCTGCTTTGGGAGTTACGCGATTCCAAGCTTAAAGAACATCGATGACTTACCTGATCGATGACTAAATTGCTCCGCAAATGCCTACATGCTGGTGATATCACCCATGCTCGAACCATCTTCAACACTCATATAATCTGCCGCTGGAGTAGTTTTTCGCGCCAGTTGTCTGACAGCAGGGGACAGTTGGCCAAGGCGATCGCCCCTTCCTGATCATTCAAATCGTGGTGCATGATCTGGTGGGCACGGGCGACCGTCCACTCGGGGTAGGGGCGATCGCATAGTTGTATTACCTGCCCCGGTGCCACTTGCCCCTCTTGAAGTACGCGAAAGTACCAGCCCGATCGACCGTTGGCTAGCACCTGCTGAGCCAGATCAGCCATGCGCCAGCGGCGAGACAGCTTCCAGCAGGGCTTACGCGGTTGCGATACCTGAACTCTAGCCTCGCCGATGGCATAGGTGTCGCCTACGCAAACATCCGTCTCTGTTTGCCCAACAATCGTGAAATTTTCGCCAAAGGCCCCGTAGGGCAGATCGGGCAAGTTGAGGTGAGATCGCCAGTAGTCGTAATGGTGGGCACTGTAGGCCAGCACCGCCTTATCGACCCCACCGTGATTTTTCAAGTCCGCCTGACCATCTCCCTCTAGGTTGGTGGCCCCCAGCCAGAGTGGCCCTGCCACCGGCTGCTTAAAAAAGCCGGTGGTCCAGGGACGATCCATTGGGTCTGGGGCATCCTCCCGGCCTAGGGTTTGGGGCAGGCCCACCTGCATCGTGGTGATCGTGATCGAGGTTGAGGTCATGTCAGGACTCCGGCGCTGTGGTCACACAACATTGTTGAGCGTTATCTTCCCGAATGGTGTTGAGTCAGCACCTAAACCGGGAGCGTCACGCTGTGTAATACAATACCGAATGTCCACCCCTTGGGCGTTGTTGTCTCAAATTCCCGCATGACCTTCTACATTGCCCCCCGCTTTCTCAAAAAGCTATGGGTGCGACTCTTTTGAAGTAATGAAATATCCCTTCCCGGTTTAGGTGTTTA
>CAZPYG010000299.1:0-5013 GCA_964590465.1 uncultured bacterium
GGTGGTAATGACCTCTTTGGGCATTTTCTGAAGGTCTGCCACTTCATCAAAGCCGACCACATCCCAGATCATGACCATGCCTTTGTGGCGTCCGCTCATGTGGCCGAACAGGTTCGCCACGGTTGTGGGGCCGGTCAGCAGAGACGCATAGGGCGATAGCTCTTGAATGGCGTAACTCTTACCTGTGCCGCGAGGCCCTAATTCCACCAGGTTATAGTTCCGTTCACAGAGCGGAATCAATCGGCACAGGAACAATAGCTTCAGCCGTCTTTCCATTATGGTGGGCTCATAGCCCATGCTGCGGAGGATAAAGTCTATCCACTCCTCTGTGGTGAGTTCTGATCGGCCCTCGCGATACTCTTTCAGATTGAAGGTGGCCACCTGAATCGGCGTCAGCTTAGAGATGTAGAAGGGTGCTTTTTCGTCGGTATCGTCCCACATCATCTCTACCTGCGCCCAGATTCCTCCGGTGAGCAGGCGGTCGTACTCCCGAACGTAATGATCGGGAATATGAACATTTCTATGGCCAAAGTTATTCACCTCTGCCCAATAGCGGGATTCGGTCAAACGTACTTTGACCTTGTCGATAAAGGTATGTTTTCCCTGCTCTTTAACCCGGCTCTGGGCCTTGGTCGATTCGTCGGGACGAATGTAATTGTCTGCCAGGGTATCATTAACGACCTGTAACCCCATCTGAATCGCCATTTCATCCGAGGAGGCGCAGTATTTGCCCAGCAGGTATTCAAGGACGAACACCGGCACATTGGCCCCTACCTTCACCTTGCGCACCAAGTCTTTTCGCACGACCTTGCCCGCAAAGACGCGGTTAACCTTGTTATCCAGATCATCTCGTTGAACAGTGGCTTCAAAGGTCATGGCTACAGGGAGAGGTTAACGGTTATGTCTTCAGACTGATACAGCACAGCATCGGTGTCGGGGTCTTGGGCGACTATTCGAATTGTCTTAGATTTTTCATCATTTAATATCATGGCCACACTTACTTCTTGATTGGGTGGCACCATGACACTCCCCGTCACGCGGTCAAATTCGGCGTCTACAGCCATCCCGGCGCGACCGACTTCTTGCCCCTGGGATAACAAAATAATTCTGACCGGCACGGGTTCAGGCTGTAGTAAATCGGCTTGTCGGAATACCTTTAAGCCAAAGGTACGGTTGGTCAACACGGCAGGATAACCTTCCAAGGAAATTTGGGTAGATGGAGTTGCTTCTTGAAGCTGGCTGGGGAAGCGTAACCTCAAGACCGGCACAACCATTTCCTGAAGACTAATGCCGCCGTGGTGGTAGGCCAGATCACCGCCAGCCTTAAATACAGCCAGGCCCTTGGGAAAGATAAAGTCCAAGTCTGTGTCGTACCCCAATTCCCGTCCAGAGACTCGAATCGCTGCTCCGGGAGTTGCACCTCCATGGCCTGCCCAACATCGGCGGTGCTGATCGACTTTCTTACCGCCTGGTTTGCCCATCATCATGTCTTCTTCTTTGCGGAGGGCGAACTGGTACCCATGATCAGCGGCAATGACGAAATTGGTAAACCCTAATTTGGCTAGCCGACGCACCGCCCGAGCCACATTCCCCACCAGGGTATCCATAATCTGACGCGCCAGCAGACCGCTGTCCATTTCGCCCAACCCGTCAATAGACTGGGTTCTGACCATCAGGATGGGAGCCTTATCTAACTTTGTTTTTAGGGATTTAGGAGATTTTTGTAGTAACTCACCCAGGTTAATATCTGCCAGGTCGGGATAGCGAGACCTGAAGAACTTCTGCCGCTCGGGCAGCTCCGGCATGATGGAGTCTTCAATTTGGGAGGCCAGTTTTTCTTTATGCTCAATCACGGAGAAGCTGGCCGAAGCCCCCGGCAATAGAGCCGCCATCCCAACTCGGGTAATAGAAGGAAGGGCCGTTACCGCTGGTACCAGGGTCAGCTCTTCCCCATCCTTGAGCTGTTCCGCCACGTCGGTGCCCATCTCGTAGCGCATGGCATCGACAAAGAAGTAAGCCGTTCGACCACTCTTGGTGCCAGGTTCGACAAACTCGGAAAAGATCTGGGTCTGGTGTAGAGCACCGGGAACCGTCCACTTATTAGCGACAATAGCCGCCGTGAAGCCCTGGGCCATATCTTCCAGCAGGGTCTCGTTGGCGCGGCGGATGAGACCGATAGCCTTATCCAGATTTGTTTCAGGTTCATCGTCCATTTTGGCCAGCCAGGATTCCAGCGCCCGCTGGGCTCTATCGACCTGGAACCAGCCGTTAGGGGCCGCGTAAGCCTGTACCCATTTGTGGGCATCTGTCCCCATCTTCTTCAGCTCAGGCCGCACTCGCTCGATGTGCTGCCCTAATTCCGCCACTAGACGACAAACCTCCCACTGGGAGAGCCGGGCGATGTCCCGATCAACCCAGAAGCTACGGCTGCGCTCCAGCACGATACGGAGGGCTTCCGGGTACTGCCGGTCGCAGCAAAGCTGGGCGGCATAGCCCAGCAGTAGTTTTTCTTCAAACCGAAAAGTGTCGATGCGACCGAGTGCAGCGGGTTCAATATCCAGGCTGGGGAGAGCCATTTCCGCTTCAATGCTGTCTGCCAGCTCGATGTAGTGGTCGGCATACCCCTTGCGGAGGGCATCGGCAATGGTTCGCACTCGCTGATGGATGTCACTAGAGACGGTGGGAATAAAGGTGAGACTGGCAGGTGCGTCACAGGTCAGGTCGGCTCGGTACTCGTTAATGAGGAGGTACCGCATCACCTGACGGCGAGCTTGAACTAAAGCCGTATCGCCGTCTAAGCTAATGGCCAGGCGGGACTGGAGCAGCTTATACAGCTCAGTGACAGCCTGTTTGGCCTCCAGCTCGCTATCGTAGTCGGGGTTACCCAGCCAGCGGGTAATCAACTCTTCGCTGGGGCCTTCCCCAAGCACCAGTTTGACTAGAGAACTTTGAGCATTGCCTTCCTGACCGATGAGTCGGACGACATCTTGATAGGTCAGGGTTGCGGGGGCAAGCATGTCATCAATGTCGCCATCGGTATATTGCTTGCGAAGCTGGTTATAAGACAATCGACGAAGATTGTAGTATTTCTCATCGAGGCATTTACCTGCTGTCTCAATTTCCATGAGAATTGAGCCTTTGGGGTCTCTCTGTACACCTGGGATGTAGACCAGCATTGCTTCTGGTTCTCGTTTTGCCATATTAGGTTCGACATCAGCTTTAAGCTGAAAAAACGAGCCGGAAAATTTGGCTAGCAGGGCCTGAGTCTCGTGGATGATAACAGCAATGAGGTGGCTTGCCTCAGCTCTTGGAGCAGGGGCAGTCTGCTCTAGCTCAGCAATGAAGTCGGTGAACTCGCTGCGGGGGTCATAAAAGACCACCACCCTTCTGGCTTGCAAGTGTTTCTCAATAAGGGAGGCGATGTAGGTGTGGAAGGGATGGCTCATGGTGGTCCTACTGGGCAATTACCAGACAACAGCACAGGGATAGGCTTGGAAATGGATATCGAGTAGCAGTTTCATCCTTCGCCCAGCCAGAAACTGTCGGGGAGAGGGTCATCAAAGTCGTCGCCAAACACACAAGACCCCGGATTCAACCCCGGTGTACGCAGCTTTTTGGTAGGCTTTGGGGTCACCTGGCGAAACTGTAGCTCGGCCCACTGCAGCAGGCGGGTAGCAAGCTGTAGCTGCTCTTGGGGACTAAGTTTTTTGGCTTCTGAGAGCAGTTCTTGGAGGGTCATGGGCAGTACCTCTGGGTTTGGTGGGGCGGTTGGGAAGTTGAGCAGGGTTCTAATACCTATGATGTCGCTAAGACCTCCTCCTGCGGCTACGGCGGCTGGAGCTACCGCTGGGTGCAGGCGCATCTAGAAGGCGCTGGAGGGCGTCTTTAACGGCGGGAGAGGTACGCTCCTGAATGAGCTGCTGAACGGTGGCGTCAGGGACGTAGCAGGGTTCCCACTTATCGGTTTCGGGGTCTTGCTGCCAGAAGATTTCTTCTAACCCGTGGGCGATGGCAAGGCTGCGGTCTTCGGCGCACTTTGGGATAACCCGCTCTGGCCAGAGGTGCATAGCGAGATGTGCCCAGTCGTAGTCACCAGCAACGAGTTTGTCCCAACAAGCTTTACAGTCTTTTTGCCAGGAGCGGTGGTGTGGAACTAACCGCCAGAGTGGCGCAAAGTTTATAAGTACTCCATCATCCAAGTTGGGATTCCAAAGAGGAGCGACAAGGGAAATTTCATCACGAAAATTCCTAAGTTCTATAACAAAAGACTCTTGCGAAGCTATCTCACTACGCTGATCTATACCAGCATCAGGAGCGATATCTTGTTTTAGACTAATCAGCTTCCTCTCTTCATGCTCAAGCTTTGGATTTACAAGGAAATTCAGAGCTTGAAATAGTGAATCTCGACTTAGATTTAAGTAGTAACACCATATAGAATATTTTGACGAAGATGTTGAAAATTGCCAATAAACTGGTGCCTTGCGTCGACTCCTGCTGCAAGCAGATAAATGTTTACCAAAAAACTCATTTATCAAGTATTTTCGAAGAGATTTGGAGCCTAGATATTCACAAAAATCATCTCTTTTGTCGCCTAGAAATGAAAATGCCAAATTTAATTTGGCGTTTACATCTAAAGAATTTCCAGGGTCGTCGGCAAGGATTATTTCTTCTTTAGAGCTTTTCTTTAAGGCCCCTCCGTTCCTTGGGACATCTGTTAGCAAATTTTCTGATTCATTTGACGACTTAAATAATACATCGTCAACCCAACGACCAAGTGCGATTCCCATGCCTATAGAAATTAAATTAATCGCCTCTTTTTCCGCGAACTCTGAACTTGGTTTCGCCTTCAATAACAGGTCAAAAATCTCCTTTGGATGTATTTTAGATAAGTGGGAGTAAACTTCTACTCGTCGCTCGGCAACAAACGATTTTGTGGTAATATGAGGACCAATTGGGATGCCCAAACTAACAGCTTTAAGTGCAGCATCAGCAGGGGTTAGATTTAATAAATCT
>CAZPYG010000300.1:0-5012 GCA_964590465.1 uncultured bacterium
ATCTTTCAGAGCTTAACTACCCTCTCAAGTTGTCCAAGCTCTGGGGTCCACTTCATTCGTCCCAGGGTCTGATCCAAGATGGCTGCCACTCTACATTGCAACCGAGTGCACATGGAGTCAAAAAAAGGAAGGAGTTTAACTACCCCCTTCCTAAAAATTGTTTAAAGGTTATCTAGGCGTTTACTTCAGCAGGATAGACGCTAACCTTTTTGCCGTTCTTCCCGCGACGCTCGAAGGTCACAATGCCATCAACCAGGGCAAACAGAGTATCGTCCCCCCCGCGGCCAACGTTGTTTCCAGGGTGGAACTTAGTGCCCCGCTGACGGATCAAAATATTGCCCGCGGTTACGATTTCACCACCATAGCGCTTCACACCCAGTCGCTTGGCGTTAGAGTCGCGACCGTTACGAGTACTACCTGTACCTTTCTTATGAGCCATTCTTTTCTCCCTACCCTATTCAAGTTTCAATTTAACGAATTTTGAAGCTTTTTAGCTTTCGGATTCTGCGGTAGCACCTTCGGCAGGCTCAGCGGCCTGAGTGGCCTCGGCCTTAGACTCAGTTTTTGCAACCGTCTCGCCCGCAATGGCTTTGCCGTTCAGTTCGATAGCGTCAATCATCAGGCGGGTCAGTTCCTGACGGTGTCCGCGCTTTTTGCGGGTTTTCTTCTTAGGCTGCATCTTATAGACGATGACCTTACGCCCCCGCAGATGACGCATAACGGTGCCGGTAACGGTGGCCCCTTCAATGGTGGGTTGTCCCACCATCATGTCGCCGTCGTTGTTGACGAACAGCACTTTATCCAGGGTCACTTGCCCTTCCTCGTCTACCCCTAAACGGTCGATGTCGTAAAATCGACCGGGTTCTACCCGTAGCTGCTTACCACCAGTCTCAACAATTGCGTATGTCATCTTTTCCTCTTCTCACCGTACAGGTGCCAAGGTCATCCCCTCAAGGCTGACTGGCTTTGGACCTGATCCGAGCGTATAAACAAACAGTCTTTAATTATCGGCCCCGAATTACCGAATCGTCAAGGGAAAGGTAACCCGCAAACAGGTGTTTTTCGTACATCCCGCTGCCTATCTATGAAAAAACAGAAAAGTGTCCTGAGGGGCCATACCCTGCAGCGAAAAATTACTGGGAACAGCGCGCGAGGAATACCATGGACCCATGCATGATTGCAGCGGAAATATTGGGCTCTTGTGTATCGGCAGCACCTGCGGGAGTGAAAGCCAAGCCAGAGTCACCTGGGATGGCTCAAACCATTGCTAAAGAATTTAAAGTTACTCCATCTGCGACGACCATCCCCCCCGAAACAGTGGATCCCTTGGAGAGGGGGGCTCTCCGAGGGTGTTCAGGAGCGGCTGGGGCACTGATGTCCGGGACGAACTGCGCAGGCACCACCGCCCAGAATGCCATGGCCATCTCGGCCCGTCAGGGGATTCCTGCAACAATTAACCGGCTGTCTCAACCATCTGAGTTGCCCAGGTCCGTCTCTCGGTCAGGGGGTTATCCCGGTAATGGCGACCAGCTGTTTGCCTTCCGTAGGGCCGCCCTGCAGTCGGGGGCAATGTACACCCGCATAGCCCCTGAACGCTATCGCCGGTACTGGCAACGGCCAGCGGCTAGAGCTTCCTACCAGGATTGGAAAGGACTGCTGTCGCGGGAAGCTGCCGTGATGGCACATTCCCAGGGAAATAACCGATTGACCATTCTGGTGGGGGATTCCCTATCCCTGTGGATCCCTATCGATCAACTCCCCCGCAGCCGCTTCTGGTTGAATCAGAGTATTTCAGGAGAAACCACCGAACAAATCCTGAATCGCCTGGCTTACTTCCAGGCGACCCAACCTGATCAAATCCACATTATGGCGGGCATCAACGACCTGAAAAACGGTGCCTCCGATGCCGAGATCATCCACAATCTTCACCAAATGCTGGTACGCCTGGGGCAGCAGCACCCAGGGGCGCAGCTCGTAATGTACTCCATATTGCCAACCCGACTGGCGAGTTTACCCAGCGATCGCATTCGTACCCTGAACCAGCACATTGCCTATATCGCTCGTCAACAGGGGGCTGAGTTTTCTGACTTGCAGACCTCTTTCGCCGACAGCCAGGGGCTACTCCGCCGGGACTTGACGACCGATGGCTTACACCTGAGCCCCCAGGGATACGGGGTTTGGCAGTCTGCTCTAGTAGATATTTAGATCCCCGTGGATACCCCTATCCCTCCCCGACCCGTCTCATTTACGGTCTCCACCTTACCCACCTCACTCCCTCTTCCGACCCTTGCCCTGCCGCTCAACCGCCTTCATTTCCCTACTCTGTTGATCAGCGGTCCCCGCTATCCTAGGACCATCAGATTTCAAGGACAACGATGGCGAGCATTGCGGTAACTGACCGGGAAGCGGTGTTACAAGACATCCGAAACGGGCTGCGGGAGGGCCAACAAGCTCTAGCCGATTGGCAGGGAGGTAGCCTTGCCGTATCAGCGGTCCCGGGTTCGGGTAAGTCTACCGGAATGGCGGCGGCGGCGGCCATTGCGATCTCCCGTCACCAGCTCCACATCAACCGCCAGCTAATCCTGGTAACGTTCACCCGCTCGGCAGCGGCCAACCTGAAGGCCAAGGTGCGGGGGCATCTGCGCCGATTGGCCCTCCCCCAAAATGGCTTTACCGTTTCCACCCTGCACGGACTCGCCCTGACCATTGCTACCCGCAACCCAGAGCTTTCCAACCTGAGCCTGGAAACCCTGACCCTGGTTTCCCCCGTCCAAAATAATCGGCTGATTCGAGCCGCCGTAGAACAGTGGATCGTTGCGCACCCGGATCTCTACCAGCGGCTGATTGCAGGGCGGCAGTTTGACGGCGAAGAGACAGAGCGGTTGAGGCGGCAGTCCGTTCTACGGACGGAGGTGTTACCCAGCCTGGCCCACACCGTGATCCGCGAAGCCAAAAGTTCCGGCGTCAGGCCGGAGGAACTGCTCACCCTGGCCCAGCATCGTAGTCGATCCCTATCAGGGGATGTGATCGACTACGATGTGCTGACCATCGCGGCGGGGCTGTACAGGATTTACCAAGATCTGCTGCAGCAGCAGGGTTTTATCGACTATGACGACATGATTTTAGGCGCTCTGCGTACCCTGGAAGACCCGGAAACCCTGCGGTTCTGGCAAGCCCGCTGCTTTGCTGTGTTTGAAGATGAGGCGCAGGATTCCTCCCCGTTGCAGACCCGTCTGCTGACTCTGCTGGCCATGGACCCGGAGAATCCCCATGCTGAGCCCAATTTAGTACGGGTGGGGGATCCTAACCAGGCAATTAATTCCACCTTTACCCCGGCGGACCCGGTGTTTTTCAATCAGTTCTGTGATTCCTGCCGGACCCGGGGCAAGCTGGTCACCATGGATCAGGCGGGACGCAGCACTGCGGCGGTTATGGCCGCCGCCAATCGCCTGTTAAATTGGGTCAACCAGGCTCAGGTCGCAGGCCCAGAGATTCCCTTTCGCGATCAGGCCATCCGTCCTGTGGCCTGGGATGACCCCCAACCCAACGCGAATCCCGAACCCCTGGGAGAGGGGCTGGAAATCGTTTTTCCGTCAGATATTACCGACAGTGTCAGGCAAATTGCCCAACGAGTCCGGGATCTGTTTGAAGAAAATCCCGACACCAGCTTTGCCATTCTGGTGCGGGAAGGACGGCAGGGGCAGTTCGTCGGCCATCTCCTCGGCAACTCTGAAGCGGTGGGCGTAGATCTTGCCGCCCTGGGATTGCGTATCTACGACGTGGGAGAGCAGGATCGTCAGACCCAGGTGCCCGAAGAAATGCTGACCCTGATGCGGTTCATCGAACGGCCCCATTCCTCGGACTACATGAAGGCAGCTCTGCGGGTGCTGGTCGATCGCAAGAAAGTTCCCACCCAGGACCTTAACGCCCTGGCCAATGCGCCGGAGCAGTTTCTCTACCCTGGTCCCCTCGATACTCCGCCAGACACCGAAGCCGCCCGCACTGCCCGCAGATTTTGTCGGAGTTTGGTGCGATCGCGCCTCGAACTTCCCACCTACAGCCTGTTTTCCTTCATTGGCCTGACCCTGGGCTACAACCAGAGCGAACTGGCCACTGCCGACAAACTTGCCGCCCGGGTCAGCCAGCAAATTCGCCAGGACAGCACCCCCACCGCCGCCATTGAAGTGCTGCAGGAAATTGTCGGTTCTGAACGCTTCACCGCCGTCGATACCGAGGATACCGACTCCCTCTACACTCGCCCCGGTCAGCTCACCCTGATCACCATGCACAAAGCCAAGGGGCTGGATTGGGATGCAGTTTTTCTCCCCTTCCTGCACGACAAAACTATTCCCGGCAATCTGTGGGTTCCCCCCCAGGGTGAGTTCCTGGGGGATTTCACCCTGGCCGAAGTAGCCCGGGCCCAAATCCGGGCCTATGCCCACGGTAACCATACCGCCACCGCTATCCCTGACATCATCACCGCCTGGGAACAGGCCAAACACCTCAAAACCGCCGAAGAATATCGGCTCCTCTACGTTGCCATGACCCGGGCCAAGCGCCTGCTCTGGATGGCCGCCGCCCAGCAGGCTCCCTTTAGCTGGAGTAAGCCAGAGAATGTGCAGACGGCGAATCCCTGTCCGGGGGTGAAGGAACTGGCTGGAATGCTGGAGTGAGTGGATCAGCAGCCAAGGGGGACACGGTTAAATACACGTAATTTAACGCTTCCCCAAAGCCATTTCAGGGAAAACTCTCAATAGAGATTGAGTCGGGGATGGCAGTGATGGCTAAGAACACAAAATCGCTGGTCACATCAACTTCTGGCACGAGTTATGTGTGCAAGGAGGGCTCTGTGTCTCTGTTCCTGATCTGGTTTTGACGTGGGCGGGGTGAGGACGATCTCGCATCGTTCTCACAAGTGACAACGAAACCAAACCATCCCTTTTCCACTTGTGGTTTGAGTAAACTAGAGGAATCTTGAAAAATTGCTAGCCAATCAGGTTACAGGATTTTAT
>CAZPYG010000301.1:0-4990 GCA_964590465.1 uncultured bacterium
GCACCGTTTGCGTCAAGGGAGGTTCTTGATACGTAAGCGGTGCATTGCGGCCCAAAGGTTCAGTTTGGGTTGAGCCTAGCGGCGATTTTGGCGACGGTCCCGCAGAGCCGCTCGCAGTTCGGCCCGCTGTTCCTCGGTAAGCACTTCACTGATGTCCCCACGGAGGTCTTGCATCGCAGCGCGAATCTCGGCTTTCTGGTCATCCGTCAGATTATCAATGGCCGCTGCTGCTGCCCTAAAGTCCTGCAGTTCCCGATAGGCGTCCCGAAATTGCGCCTGTTGTTCGTCGGTCAAAACGTCGTCAACATCGCCCCGCAAATCCTGAACAATTTCCTGGATCTGCGCCTGCTGTTCCTCCGTTAGGTCAATTTCCTCAAGTATTGAAAGGTCTTGAGCACTGGCAGAGGCGATAGTAAACGGAGCTGTAATAACGGTGGCAGTAGCGGCAAGGCCAATTAGTCCAAGGTAAAAGAAGCGTTTCATCGTCATGTCTCCATTTGAGTGGTGAACCGTAACAAGCTCAATCTACCCGAGAGCAAAAGGAAAACCCTGGCCGGAAGGTCATGTCTCATCCATGACTTTAGTCATGTTCCATCCAGACGGAAGTGGGTTTACATAGAATAAGCACACCCCTGGTCTCTTTCCATGTCATCGATACGCGCTATTCGCCTGGGTCACCATCCGTTTCCGTTTTTGCTGTATGGGGAATGGGTACTGGTGGGCCTGGCGTTCATGAGTGAATTTTCTCCCAGTGTGCTGCCGAGAAGTGGAGGATTTCCGGTTGCCGCGCTGGTGGCAATCCTGGGGTTTGGGGCGTTGGGACTGTGGTTGCCGCTGAGGCCATTGGGGCTCCAGATTGCCCATGTGGTTCTACAGTTTGGTCTGCTGGTGCTCGCCGCCCGACTGAGTACGGTGGGGCTGCGGCTGTTTCCCCTGCTGCATATCGTCCTAGTAATGCGAAGCTGCCTTATGTTTGGCCTAGGTGGACGCCTGCTGATCACAAGTGCAACCTTTGTATTCTTTATGGGTGCCGTGCAGCGTCAGTTGCAATCCTTAGATCAGATACTCCCACCTCGACTGGGGGGACGACTGGTGTCTCAGCTCATTGGCATCCGGATCAATGTGGTGGTGATGTTTCTGGTGCTGCTGGTGTTTTTGCTGCTGTTTATGAACGCTCTGCTATCGGAACGGGAACGCCGGGAAGAGCTGCGCCAGGCCAACCAGAAGCTGAGGGAATCTGCGGCCCAAATCGAAAAGCTGGCCATGAACCAGGAACGCACCCGCATTGCCCGAGACATTCACGATTCCCTGGGGCACGCGTTAACCGGGTTGAACATTCAGCTGGAGGGAGCCCTGAAATTGTGGGACGCCAATCCTGACCAGGCCAGAGCGTTTGTCGCCCAGGCCAAAGAGATGGGGTCCACCGCCCTCCACGAGACCCGGCAGGCGGTGGCGACTCTGCGGCAAACGCCCTTATCCCAGCAGGATTTGGCAGCTGCGATCGCACCCCTGACCCAACGGCTCCAACAGGTGACCGGGATAGTTCCCAGGGTAGTGGTGGATTGCCCCTCCTTGCCCGAATCTGTGAAACTGTCGGTCTACCGCATGGTGCAGGAAGCCCTCACCAACATTTGCAAATATGCCCAGGCCAGCCAGGTCAATGTTGGTATTCAGGCGCTGCCAGATGTGTCCCGTTTGCACATCACCGTGCAAGATAACGGAGTGGGTTTTAATGCCCAGGACAACACGACGGGCTTTGGCCTGCGCGGCATTCAAGAACGGGCCGAGGCCGAAGGGGGGCAGATGCAGTTAACTACCGCTCCCGGCCAGGGCTGCACGGTACAAGTTTGGTTACCCCTTCCCCCGGAGGTGCCATGATTCACGTTTTGCTGGTGGATGATCAGGCGATCGTGCGCCAGGGATTGAAAGCACTGCTGTCCTTGGAAGCGGATTTGCATATTGTCGGTGAAGCAGCCAATGGACGGGAGGCCCTGGAGATGGCCCAACGGTTGCTGAATTCCCCCGATGTCGCTGAGGTGGTGCTGATGGATATCCGCATGCCTGTCATGGATGGAGTAGCGGCGACCCGAGAACTGCTGCGCCAGCATCCAGCCGTGAAAGTCCTGGTGCTCACCACCTTTGAGGAGGATGAACTCGTCCAGCAAGCCGTCCAGGCGGGAGCGGTAGGATACCTGCTCAAAGACACCCCCTCTGAAGAAGTGGCTCAGGCCATTCGCGCGGTGCATCGCGGCTATGCCCAATTTGGTCCCGGCATTTTGCAAAAAATGGTAGTGGCCCAACCCGCGTCCCTAAAACCCGAAATTCCCCCTGGATTTGATGAATTAACGCCACGGGAGCGGGAGGTACTGGCGCTGATTGGACAGGGAGCCAACAATCGCGAAATTGCCGAAACTCTGTTCCTTTCTGAGGGAACGGTGAAAAATCATGTAACCAATATCTTGGGACGGCTGGGGTTGCGCGATCGCACCCAGGCCGCCCTCCTCGCCGCGTCGTTACGGCTTAATGATTCCTGACTGGTCAGATACATAACTCAGAACATTTAGACCACAAATGTTGAGTTATTGAATGAATGCTATTGGTGTAAAAAGCTTTAATGAGTCAAGCCACGATTCTCAGACTATCAGGCTTTGAGCATTCTGCGCATTTAAATCCTGAAGTTACCTCTCTGGCCCAGGCTTATGCCCATATAACAACGACCAAGGGACTCCTGGAAAGTACTAACGCCATAGATGAAAAACTTAACGAGGTTACCCGCCTTGAATTAGGCCAGGGTCTCTATGCTGATTTAACGGGCAGCGCCTACGTAAATGATTTCCTAATTCCAAACTTTTACTTCCACCTGGTCACCGCTTACGACATTCTTCGCATGGCTGGTGTACCGATTGGCAAACGGGATTACATGATGCACCTGGTACCATTTGTTAAATCGGCTTGAACCCTAACGGCATGGCGGATGCAAGTTTATCAATGGCCAATCGGGCCGTTTGCCAAAGAAGATGGTGAGCTAATTTTAGACGATGCGGGTAAAAAGGTAGAGTAAGGGCGATCCCGATATAGAACAACAGCCTGTTGTTCTGCGTTTACGGTCATTGCAGACTCAGACAAACGAGCCCGATTTCAGGCGGAGAATAGCCGTTTAACCGTCAACAAAAATAACGCTTTTGCAAACATGGCGATGGAGGCTGCCTATCAATATGGTGAACCCTGGCTGAACCAGGTTTTGGTATATCTGGAGGACAACCTGGCACTCGTCAGGGAACGATTGCAAACGGTTTCCCAGGTCAACCTGATTGAACCAGAAGGGACCTTTCTGCTGTGGCTAGATTTTAGACCCTTGGGCTTGGCCCCAGACGAGCTGATAACTTTCCTTAGAACCCAGGCAAAATGGGTGGTTTCTAGAGGCCATGCCTTTGGTACACAGGGCGCTGGCTTTGTCAGAGTCAATATTGGTTGTACCCGAGCCAGGCTAGAAACAGCGCTTGAGCAATTGCTTCAGGCTCCATCTGGTTTGTGACCTGGGGAAGTATTAGCGCTGGCTTGTCGATATTCCGTAGGACTACAGATGACATATTCTTCGTGAAAAGACTTTGCGTGGATCGCGCAGAAAATTACTTCATCGATGGACTTCGGAACTCCGACGATGGACTTCGGAACTGCATCAATGGACTTCGGAACTGCACCGATGGACTGGCGAAGTTCACCGATGGACTAAATTACTCCGACGATGGACTCCGGAACTGCACCGATGGACTGGCAAAGTTCAATGATGAACTAAATTACTCCGACGATGGACTAGCGAAGTTCAAGAATGAACTAAATTACTCCGACGATGGACTTCGAAACTCCGGTGTTGAACTAGCGAAGTTCACTGATGAACTAAATGACTCTGACGATGGACTTCGGAACTGCATCAATAGGCTTCGGAACTTCGATGATGGACTGGCGAAGTCCAATTAGGTTTCTGCTAACCAGGCTTCTGCAAGCATTTCATTATTAGGGTCAAAACCCTTAACTTCCAGTCCTGGAATCAGGGCTCCTTCGAGTTCACTAATGGCTTTGAGCCAGTTCTCATCCGCTAGAACCGCACAGCGCTTAAATTTTCCAATCAGACTAAATAAAGCCGGTAAGCGACTCAATTCAACCCCGATTGCAGCCAGCGTAGGTAACTGAAAGTTATGGATGCGATAGAGCATTCTTCCATTTTCGATACCCTCTGCGGCTTTTAAGAGGGCATCCAGAGCAATGGCCATGTCATCGCTATCTAGCTGGCCGTCTAGTTCAAGATCAATGCGATTAGGACCATTAGCTTTTACGGTTAGCATGATGAATTCTCCGACAGGGGTTGGCGGGCTGGTCCAATGGTTAAGCTAACAAAATTCTACCAGGTCACTTCGCTGACCATTCCTTCGGGTTTACGGGCTATGGTTGCAGCAGATGCCCACCGGATGATTGGATGCGGGGTTGTGGAGTGCGATCGCTGCGGAGAGGACTTGGAGGTCGAGGAGTAATGGGTGAAAAGCCTTGATGGAATGATGGGCTACCCTACTAATATTGAAATACCCTCTACTGAAGCTTTACTAAGCCTGCTTAACCCCAATGTCACTCACCCTGGAACTCCCACCCCAAGTTGAAACCCTACTCCGCCAGCGGGCCGAAGCTACCGGGCAAGACATTCAACACATTGCCGTTGCCGTTCTCACCCTGGGCCTCAGCCTCAACGACGAAGACTTCTTTGCCGCCATTGAAGGCATTCAGCAGGGCCTCGATGACTTTGAGCAAGGGCGCTTCTGTAGCTTTGAAGACTTCATTGCCGAACAAAACGAAAAGCACGGTCTGTCCCTGGAAGCACGACCTACCGGCGGTTGAGTTTGAAGGGGAGGGGTTGAAGCTGTGGGGGAAGGAGGACGCTCATAAGGTTTATGCTAGCAGTTTGACCTTAGAATAAAGCCATCGCAGAGTTGTCACTGGT
>CAZPYG010000302.1:0-2009 GCA_964590465.1 uncultured bacterium
CCTTGGAAGATATCAAGAATCAGAATGTTGCCGCTCTGACTCAATGGGATGGTGCCATCTGTGTGGGGATAAATAATCCCACCCAAGGATGCCAAATATGGCAAGCCCAGCTTCAAGAATCTCCTAATCATCGCTGGGAATGCCTATTAAAAGCTGGTGCCTTTCGTTACTCCCTGAACCAAACAATTTTTGCTATGACTCCATTCGAGGGAGAGTTATACGTTGCCTGTGGAGTACCTAAGCACCTGTCTGAATCATCCAAAAGTTACTATCAGTCGGGATTTGAATTAATCCGGGTTTACCCTAACTATGATTGGGATGTCATTATTGGCACATCCAAATTTACACCGAATGGTCTTCGGGTGCCGCTATCGGCAATGGGGCCCGGACTCGATGATCCTAGCCGTTCTCAGGTTCAGGCTTTGTTTACCCACCAAAGGGCCCTCTACATTGCCACCCAAAGCACAGAGGGATTTGAACTCTGGATGTCATCGGATGGTGAAGACTGGGAGGCAGTTCCCCTAGATGGTTTGCAGCAATACTACCAAGTCCAGGTAAGGCAAGTCCTATCGATGGACTACGGGCTAGTGATGGAGCTTGATCTGATGTCTCCCGGTGGAGAAAGTCAGCCACGAGTTATTTTGCTGTCTTAACATGCAATAACTATTTTGGGCAAGATACTTCAACCTCAATAGGCATGAAGAGATTTCCTGCCGGGTCACTGCCTAATTTTGCCGATTGACCAAAAGCTTGGGGAAGTCAGTCAATTTCTAGCAGAAGCCAGCTAGGATTGTTGCCCATGCCAAACTTCAAGGCCCCCATCAGGATTGTCTTGATAGGTCCATTCCCACTCATCACTCGTCTTGACGGCAACTCGGGGACCGAATGGGTTGGCCGTTGATACAAATAACCCATGGGGCGTTGAAACAATGCCTCGAATGCCGTAGTTGAAGGGGTTCCCAAACCCCCTACGGTCAACCGGCAGCCAGTTTTCTCCATCGCAGGTTCTCCACAACTCGCACCCTCCCTGGAAGTCTATGAAGTCTTCGACTCCCGTTTTATCTAAGAGCCGAGCGACCCGGGTTGGCTTTTCGTCGAGCTTGGTAAACCGGAGGATAATACTCCAATCCATCGTGCCGACGTATAGCCAGTCCTGGTGAATACCCATGCGCCAAATGTAGCCACAGAAGTAGTTGTTAAACCCGGCCAACAAGCCACTGATGGGTTCCTTACCATCTCGAGCATTTCCCACCACAATGTCCCAGCTTCCATCCGGGTGGAGGCGAATGACCTCAGCTGCAGCAGGGCCAATTTTATAACGGTGGTCGTACCCGCCATTTTGAATGCCGGTACCAATGTAGAGTGCTCCCTTAAAGGCCATCATACTTACGGTACCCTGGTTCAGCCCTCCCCGCCCTGCGCCATGGGTAAGGACCTGTTCCCACTTGTAGGGAGGGTTACCTTCCGCCCGGGTTCGCCAAATTTGAAACCCGTGGAGACCTCCGGTACCCGCATACAGGTAGTCATTAAAGACGGTCATGTCATAGACGGTGGCAACATCCTGGATATCGCCGAAGCCCGGGTCGTTGATGGATTTCCATCCCCCCTTACCGGGGTCAGTACTCTCATAAATGAGGGATGTCCAAGAAATATTGACATTGCCTTTAGCTGTGCCGGTGGGAGCCGTATAAAGCTTTCCTTTAAAGGGCACTAGAACGCGAATTGCCGTAATCGGAATTTCCTCATTCTGCGTTTTAAAGCGAGGTCTGGGAGTTATCTCAAACCTCTTGCCATCTTCGCTGCGCAGAAACTCGATGCCCTTACTGCGAGAGCGAGACCAGGTTGCTACATAAAGCGCGGGAGCGGCATCCGACTGTCCCTGAAACACGGTCATGGATCTAAATCCCAGAAAACGGCTGTACTCCACGCCGTCTTCTGGATCAATCACCATTGGAGACTGATATACCCGTTCCCAGATAGTGGTGATGGGGTTGTACCGCCAAATTTCT
>CAZPYG010000302.1:2019-4982 GCA_964590465.1 uncultured bacterium
CGCGAGCTGCGGTGTATTCAAATTCTGGGGTGTAGTTGCGGTTAGGGCAGTCTACCGGCCAGACATCCATCTTGACGAAAGGCATGGCAAACTTAAGCAAACACAGGTTTGCACGACCAGTACCGATATATAGATGATCTTTATACCAGGCATAGGAATAGGCATAGGCGTTATTGCCATCGCCGAAGCCATTTTGGCAAATTTTGCTGAAATGGCTTCGGCGTAGTCCTGCAGATGGTTCCGGGTTAAACGTTTCCATGGGAGATAACTTTCAATATGACCCGACTTAAACACTAATTGAATCAAGAAATGCCATTAAACGACTCATAAAGTACTGAGGTTGAGAAACCGGGAAAAAATGACCGGCACGGGGCACTACATCTAAGATCAGATGGGGTAAAGTCTGTTGTAAACCTTGACTAGTAGCCAGGTTAGGAGAATTTTCGCCGTAAATACCGAACAGAGGCATGGCCCATTGACTTAAGTCATCTAGGGTAAAAGCTTCTCGCCCCGTAATTTCGTCCCAAGCATTAGTGGTGTCCAATAGATTTAACCATTGTTCGGCAGTACGTTTGCTCCCGCCCTGGGGAAATAGGGAAGTCAACAGTTTAGAGAAAGGTTGAGCCTTTTGAGTTGCATCAGTCTGCAAACGTGCAATTTCCGTCAGAATTCGGTATCCGGCCTCCGATTCATCGGAAGAGATACAAATTCCAGCCTGTTCCAGAGTCTGACCCAATGTTTCCCAATGGGGCCATTGAGCTGGAGTTTGCTTAGGCTGAAACAGCTTCAGCCTGACGTCTGCTAAAGACAAGGACGTCACCCTTTCAGGAAATGAAGAGGCGAAATGACAGACGATAGAACCGCCAAAGCTGTGTCCGACCAGATGGGCTGCCCTAATGCCGAGACTATCCATGAGCAGGCTTAAATCTTCTGCTAAGGTTGTCGCTGAATAGCCCGAAGCGGTCATTGAGCTGCGCCCATGTCCTCGCAAATCATAGAGCGTAACCCGATAGCGCTCGCTTAAGGAGGGGGTGAGTTGATACCAAAAAGCGAGGTTTGTGGCTAAACCGTGCACCATTACGATGTCTTGGACCTCAGAAGTCATTCGAAGGCCAGAATCGTTTTGTCCTAAGCCAACATCGTGATCAGCTAAGGACGGTGGGCTGAACTGCAGATAGTTCAGTTTGAAATCGTTAATCTTTGCGACGGGCAATTAGCACCTCACGTAACCCATTGATTCTGCTAATTCCCAGGTCATGTCTCCCAGGAAATCATCACTATAGTAATGCTTCCAGCGTTCGGCCATATCAGGGTCAATTCCCTTATGGAGATGGAATTTTAGGTCCCCGCTCATTTTAGATACTGCACGCACTCCATCGGTCATGCGTTTTTGTTTTTCTTCATAGGGCTCAAGCATGGCGGCTTCAAAATCAATGTCGAGGAAGTCGCAAATCCCTTCCATGGTGGCCTCAGGATAAGTCACCAGGTCTTCAAATCTCAGCCGATATTGCCGTTGGAGCGGCACGCCTTTGAGAAATTCTAAGATGTTTTGGTGGGAAATTAACCAGGCCAGTTCAGCACATTCCCGCCGGGAGTAACCGCTGTCTCGCATGAAAGGAACAAGCCGGTCTAGTTGGGCATCTTCAAAAGATCGCATGGTCCCATAAGGATGACGAACTAGATGCAGGTATTGGGCATTCTCAAAGAATTCCGTCTCAGCCCTCCGCAAAATGTCGAGATGGTAGGCATAGGATGGGGTTTTATCGATTAGAACTTTGTCCCCCAGCCAGTTTTGCAAATGCTGATAAAACTCTCGGGTGGACAGGTTTTCCGCTTCAAAAGTCTGCATCTGGGCCTCTGCGGCTTCAACATCGCAGGACCGGGCCCCCATGATGGCCCGAATTGTGCCATTGAGAAGATGACGATTTAGATCATCGGATAGGGAAGCCCGCCGCTGCTCTAGACTGTCATAGGTCAGCAAATGCATCTCAGGTGGGGCAAAGAGCATAGAGTGACCCCCTAGCATAATTCTTAAGAGAGTAGACCCAGACCGAGAAGGGCAAAGAATAAAAACGATGGGGTCGGGGTTTTTATCTTGACTGACCCGTACGGGAGGAGATGGAATTCGTGCCTTAAATTGCTCCACCTTTGCTTGTGACAACCGTTCCCCGACAGGCTGATTGTCTTGATAGACAAAATTAGAGACCTTGGCGGCCGTTCCATTGGTCGTTGTGGTCTGTTCTACATAGGCCAACAGCTCAGCAATGCTGAGATCATCTACGTAGACACCATCACGCATGATTAAATTATGGAAACCTAGCTTTTTTTGTAGAGCTTCTTCAATCAGAACAAAAAGCTGAACAAAGTCAATAGAAGCAAAGCTTAAGTCTTCGATGAGCTTAGACTCGACGGTAATAGGTCTATCGCCTTCCACCACATCTAACTCTTCGACCATCTGACGAACGATGTCGATAACCTTAGACTCGATTTCTGGTGCCGTTAACTGCATACTAAAACATTTTTATAAACGACTATCCGGGAAGATTAACCGCAAGAACGTCTCCAGAACAACATTCCTTGACCCACAGGTGAATCACGCCCTCGCCTTTTAATAAACATCACCGTTGGGGGGCTCTTGATCCGACTGAGACGCAAAGATCGCGGTCGCTATCCGGGCCTGGCTAGACAGAAAGTCTTGCATCAAAGCAAAGTGGCCTTCCATAACCGATGGGCTGATGGCTGATGGTTCTCCCTCATGCCGTTCACCCTCCTCGACTGGAGGAAGGGATTCTCCGAATGGAGAGTTTAATCCCTGGGCAGATGCCGCCACTGGATCTCCTTCAGGCACAGAGGGTTGGGTATACCAGGGAGATGTTTCGCTGAAAAGTTCCCCTGGCGTCCCTTCCGTCTTAGCCGATGAAGTCGATGGATAATCAGATTGTTGGGGGAACAGCTTGGTGCGA
>CAZPYG010000303.1:0-4969 GCA_964590465.1 uncultured bacterium
ACTCCACATCGATGCCGTTGAGTACACCGCTGAGCTTGCCGCTGGTCCAGGAGAGCAGCCCCTCCAGGGTTTCTCCATAGTCGGCGGTTTGAATTTGCTGGGCGTAGGTGGGGGAGACCGTATTCACCCGGTCGGCGAATTGAATTGCTGCCGCCATGGTATTGTGACCCTGCATATACCAGGGGCACCAGGTCATTTGCTCCAGCTTCCAGCGCCAGGGCCCCTGATAGGCCAGGTTATGGATGGTGAACACCGTGCCAATATCTGAAGTCTGGTGCATCCACACCGGAATCATGCCGGTGTGCCAGTCGTGGCAGTGGATGATTTGGGGTTTCCAGTAGTTCCAGGCAAATTCGGCGGCACCGTTGGCAAAGAAGGTGAAGCGCCAGTCTTCATCGTCACCAGAGTAGACGCGGCGGGGGTCAAAAACGGGGTGTCCAAATAAGTAGAGGGGAACATCCGAGTCGGGCAGGGTGGTTTCGTAGATGGCGAACTCGTTGAACATGGCGTATCCCCACCAGATAGGATCTTTAGGGATATCGATTTTGTCGTTCAAGAAACCGTAGTAGGGTAGAAAGACGCGAACATCGTGCCCCATGTTGCGCAGTACTCTGGGGAGAGAGCCAACCACATCCCCCATGCCGCCGACTTTTGCCAGGGGCGCTGCCTCGGCTGCCACAAATAAAATTTCCATAGACCCCTAACCTTGGACACAGTTACGATTGTCATTAGTCTACGAGGGTGTGGACGTTCTGCCTAGAGGAAATGCCATTGTCTAGTCGCCCTACTGTGAAGCCTCGCCTTGAATTTATTGCTCCCCGCTTTAACCTCTGGATTATGCGGTTGGGATATGCGGTGTTGCCGCTGCTATTGCGGGTGCGGTTTCGGCCCTGGTTGCCAGCGGGCATCTGGCCTGTAACCTGCAAAAATCCGGAACTTTTATTGGCATATTTCGAGCAGTTCAAGGCCGGGAAAGTTCGCTTAATGCTGGCCTTTCGCCATAGTCAGGTGGATGATCCGCTGTGTCTGGCCTATCTTTTTTCGCGTATTTTGCCCCGTACGGCCCGCACCCAGGGGATTAAGCCCAGAACTCCAATCCATACCCACTTTATGTATGACCGGGGCATGCCGTTATGGGCTGGCAGCTGGCTGGGCTGGTTCTTTTCCCGCCTGGGAGGCATTCCCATTCATCGAGGGCGGCGGCTGGATTTGAAAGCCCTGAAAACGGTGCGGGAATATCTGGTGAATGGCCAGTTTCCCTTCACCATTGCCCCGGAGGGAGCAACCAATGGCCACGGTGAGATTGTCAGCCCCCTGGAACCCGGCACCGCCCAAATTGCTTTTTGGGCAGCGGAAGACCTGCAAAAGGCAGAGCGTTCCGAGGAGGTCGTGGTGCTGCCGATAGGGTTGAAGTACCTGTATCCCGATCCTAACTGGGCGGCTTTGAACCGGTTGATGAGCCGGCTTGAGGCAGACTGTGGGCTATCCGTACAGTCTTTTGCCGATCCGGCCGGGGCTAAAACCGATGACTACTATCGGCGGTTAATTACCCTGGCGCAGCACCTGCTGACCCGCATGGAAGAGTTTTATCAGCGGTTTTACCACCGTCAGTTTTCCGCTGATGCGGCGGTGGTGCCCGGGGATACCTCTACCGCTATCGCCCAGAGGCTGAACCTGATTTTGGAAGAAGCTCTGAAAGTGGGAGAGCAGTTTTTTGGCCTCCCCACCACCGGCGGCATTATCACCCGCTGTCGGCGACTGGAGGAGGCCGGATGGACCTACATCTATCGAGATGATCTGAAAGCGCTCCAGGACATGCCTCCCTTAGAGCAGGGGTTGGCGAACTGGATTGCCGATGAAGCTAGTTTACAAATGCGTCACATGCGCCTGGTGGAGAGTTTCGTGGCAGTTCCCGGCAGCTATGTGAAAGAAAATCCAACCTTTGAAAGGTTTGCCGAAACCACTCTGATCATGTTTGATCTGGTGGAACGCCTCAAAGGTACTAAGGTGCCCGCCAGGCCAAACCTCGGAATGCGTCACGCTGTCATTACCATCGGGGATGCCATCAATGTGTCCCATCGCTTGCCCGATTATGGCCAGTCCCGGCGCCGGGCCAAGGCCGAAGTGGAAACCTTGACAGGGGAGTTGCAAACCGCCCTGGAAGCCTTATTTTGACGGTTGCCCAGTGCCGGTCACGCGCTTCACTGCATCCGCAGCTTTTTCAACTACGCTTTCGTTATCCTCTTTGGGATTGAATTTGCCTTCGGCCTGACGCTTTTCTTCGCGCATACCGGCAGACTCGCTGATGTCATAAGCCCGGTCCAATCGTTCTTCGGCGCTCAAAGGTTCCCCCTGGGCGCGACCGGTCAATTGTTGTTTGGTCTGTCCGTGGGCTTCCTTTGAATTAAAGGGAACCTGGGCCTGACTGGGCTGTACCGCAATGGTCAGGGCCCCCGTCAGGCTGAGGATACCGATGAGAAGCATCATGATCAAACGGCGGCCCAGGGAGGATAAGCAGGGTAAAGAAAAGAACTTCATAGTTGTGTGTCGTATTTTCGAAAAGGAGTGAACCCCAGGGGTTCACCGGATGTAGCCATAGCTTATCCACCAGGCGAGGTTCGCTTGTTCCATCAGACGATATATTTTGTTGGCAGCTCTGAGTTCCGCAGAAATATCATGGCAAAACGTTGGTCTGCCGGTCGTCCTACCTGGTTCATGATTGCGGTGTAGCAGTGCATGTCCCTGAAAGCCAGAGGAATCCTTGATATGATGAAGACTCTTCCAGTGGTAGTTACCTTTTATGCTCAAGCGTTCTCCTTTCGACAGTCATCAAATTATGCGGCGTACCGAAGACCTGATCCATGCCGCTTCTAACCGCTATCGGATCACCGTTCAAGTGGCGAACCGGGCTCAACGCCGTCGTTTTGAGGATTTCGAAAACTACGAAGATCCTAAAATGAAGCCCGTGCTTCGAGCCATCATTGAAATGTCTGACGAACTGACTCAGCCCGAAATTATTGGCGAATAGTCGTTTGTTGCCGTGACATCTTACTCCCACTCCCCGGCTTCTGGTTCTCAACGCTTCATCAAAGAAGGCAGGGGGTGGCGCCTAGGTTGGGATAGCGCTGCCCCTAACTATCAGGGATTGCTAGGCGGCGACGGTTGGGCGATGGAACTCACGGCCACAGAATTTCAGGACTTCTGCCGTCTGGCCCAGCAACTGTCCCACACCATGGCTACCATGGCGACGGAACTGATGGATGAGGAACGCATTACCTGCGAAGCTGAGTCAGACGTGATCTGGCTGGAGGCAGAGGGGTTTCCCCACCAATATTCCCTGCGATTTATTTTGACCACAGGACGCCAGGGCGAGGGAGGGTGGCCCGATTCTATGGTGGATGACCTTTTGCAAGCCCTAGCAGGTCTAACGCTGGTTTGAGTCAGGTTGGGGAGGTTGGGGGTGAACCGTCTGGTTAGGGGCTGCGATCGCAGATGCTTGAGTTTTTTAGCTGTAGGCCCAAAAATCGGGATTTTGTCTAGAATTTTGGGATAACTAACGCCAGGATGGAATTTATCTCCTGATAGGGAGCCCTGTCATGCATCTTCAAATTAAAAAAGGTACCTACCTCAAGCAGCAGTTGGAGATGGCGGATGAGCTATCGGATGCTGATAAGGTTTTCGTGGAAGCAGGGAAAACCTTTGACATTGAATATTATGTTGATATTGGCAACCACTGGCAGCTTGAGCTAGCTCAGCCAGGGTTAGGGAAAACCCAGGCCACCACCTGGTATGTTTATGAACCGGACGTAGAGCTGAAAACTACGGTTAAGTTAACTGTTACCAGTGACACCCTGTTCAAACTAGAGCCCAAGCTTTCCAGCACTCTTGCCAGTAATCAAAAAGTCTTTGTGGCGAATGGGACCGAATATGAATTGCTGGCTTATTTACCCGCCGCCGGGAATCATCTCAAAGTTACTCTGGCTGGTGCCAATTTAGGGCCTGAAAAGCGCAGAAACTGGTTCGTTTATAAACCTGATGTGAAGGTTTCTGGCGACCGTTTAGAACTACAAATCCTAGGGGATACCCTCCTGAAAACCCAACCAAAATTGTCTGGCGAACTGGGAGAAAATTCCAAGGTTTTTGTTAAAAAGGGCACGGTATTTCAGATTAATTCCTATGGTGATGTTGAACATAATCACATCAAGGTAGCCCTCAAGGGAGCATTGTTAGGTCCTAAAAATCTGAACACCTGGTACGCCTATGTGCCCGATGTAGCCATTAACGGTAATATTCCCGGTAACAGACCCAACGACACCAATCCTGCTCAACAGCCCGCTAATCTCAAAGATCCTGGGAAAGCTATGAAGTTCCCCGGCTTCAGCGGTACTTACTACACCAACTATCCCATCATTTGGAAAACTCCTTATGGAGAACGAGGACACTTTACCTGGGGCGAAGCCACCCACGACGGGACTCGCATACCCGAAAATCAGACCATCGTCTATGGCATCGTGCGAGTTGCTAAAGCTCTAGAAGATATTCGTCACCTTTATGGCGAGCGTTCGCTCAGCATCAATTCCTGGTACCGTCCCCCGGGAATTAACCGGGCGGTGGGGGGGGCTCGCTACTCTCGCCACCTGCAAGGAGATGCCGTGGACTTCAATGTTGCTGGTGTGCATCCCTATGACGTGTATAAGCGTATGGATAACTGGTGGGGCAACCGGGGTGGTTTGGCCAGTTCGTCTGGGTTTACCCATATTGATACTCGCGGATACCGGGCTCGATGGTCCTACGGTTACTAGGCCCAAGGCGAGGCACAGGAATTTCCCAAAATTCTGCTGATGGAAGACAACTCCCTGTGTTATTCTAGTTGAGCACCATTGGTGCATCACGGGGCGTAGCGCAGCTTGGTAGCGCACCACTTTGGGGTAGTGGGGGTCGTGGGTTCAAATCCCGCCGCTCCGATTGA
>CAZPYG010000304.1:0-4930 GCA_964590465.1 uncultured bacterium
GGGGTGACGGGGTGATGGGGTGATGGGGTGATGGAGTATTGGGGTGATGGAGTATTTGAGTCATCCCTCCCACCATCACTCTTTCTCACCCTCCCACCATCACTCCCCCACTCCCCTACTCCTCCACCCTCCGCCGGATTCTCCAGCACATCATCCAGTCGATTCAAATTCCCCTGAAGGGTTTGCAGGGTACTGCCAAAGCTGACCAGGCGATTGACGGGGCGCTGGAAGCTTTGCATCAGCAGTTGGAAGGCAATCAACATACCGATGGTGAGGCTACCGTCGATCACGCGCCAGCCGCCGATGACCAGCAGGGCAATGGCGGTGAGGGTGGAAATCAGGGCGGGCAAAACACCGATCAGGCGATTGACCTGGCTGAGGGATTGCTGGGCGTTGAGGGCTTTGGTGTAATAGCCGGACCAGCGGGCGAAAAAGTCAGATTCCAGGCCGGAGGCTTTCAGGGTTTCCAGGTTTTGCAGACCAGCGATGGCGACCCCAGCGGCTTTGCCCTGTTCCTGGGCCAGACGCAGGTTGGCATCGACCCGTCGTCGGGCCACCCACTGCAAGACGATCACATTCAGGGCGGTGAAACCGATGACGATCAGGGTCAGCAGCCAGTCGTAGAGAGCCATGGCCAGGGCATAAACCCCTACCAGTACCAGGCTGATAACGGTGGTGGTGAGGCGGCCAGACAGGACTCCGGCCACTTCATCGTTGAGGCGAATGCGGCTGGCAATTTCCCCGGCGAAGCGCTGGGCATAGAACCCGACGGGCAGCTTCAACAAATGCCAGACGAAGCGACTGGTCATGCCCACGGATAATTTAATTCGTAATGCCCGCAGGTAGCGCAGTTGTAACGCCGTGAGCCACCCCTGGACAACTGCCGTCAGGAACAATCCCACCAGCACGTAGGGCAGCCAGGTCATTTGTCCTCCCACCAGTACTTCGTCGATGAAAACCCGACTTAGGGCGGGTAGGAGCAGGGCGGGCAGCACCAGCAATAGACCTGCTGTCAGAGCCAGCAGCAGGGCTCCGGTGGAAGGGCGCAGGCGCTGGAGTAGCGATCGCACCATGCTGGGCCGCTTCCCCCCCGGCTGAAAGGTTTCCCCCGGCTCAAAGGTGAGGGTAATGCCGGTATAGCCCTGGTCAAACTCGTCGAAGGTGACTCGCCGGGGTCCGGTGGCCGGGTCATTCAGGTAGACCCATTCTCCCTGAAAGCCTTCCACCACCAGAAAGTGGTTGAAATTCCAGAACACGACGAAGGGAGTCGGAAGCTGCTGCACCCGCTTCAGGCTTTTCTTGTAGCCCTGGGCCAGCAGGCCGTACCGTCGTGCTGCTTTCAACACATTGGCTGCCGTCACCCCATCCCGCGAGACGCCACAGGTTTGCCGCAGCTCTGCCAGGGGCACAATCCGCCGATAGTAGCCCAGAATGCTGCCCAGGGCCGCCGCGCCGCATTCCACCGCCTCCATTTGCAGGACGGTGGGGGTTCTGACCCGGTGGTGGGGGTGAGGTTCCCTGCGCCAGGGAGCTATCAGCATCATGGCGATCGCACCTCCAAAAACGGCAGCAGAAAGCTGATGGGAGCCCGCTGTCGGAGGGTCAACCGTCCGGTCACGGTCATCCCTGAAGCCAACGGAGTTGAGGTGGAATGAGTCGCCGGGCTCAGGGTGGCAATGACTTCTACCGGATTAGACTGGGGTTCCCCAGCCTGGATCTGGGTGCGGGCTGCTGAGAGGGTAATCGGATCCCTCGTTCCTACCGTCTCCACCGCCGCCGGAATAAACCTGCCGCCCAGACCCTGCTGGGTTTGGGGCATCAGCCGCACCGACATCCCTGGTTGAATCTGGCCCTGATAGCCCCCGTCAAAGTACAGCAGCGCCACCGTTGCGGCTTCTGAGGTGGTCGTTTCCTCCCCCTGCACCAGCATCCCCTGTCCCTGGGCAGTGACCGGAATGCGACCGACCACACTCCAGACCAGTCCGACGCCGAACAAGACCGCTACGGTGCCGAGGGGTAGCCAGCGGCGGGGGCTGGCCACCTGCATCAGTTCGTCCAGCCGTTCTGGGGACGATAATCGCTCTAGAGATTCCTGGCGAAACAGATCGGATTGCTTGGGGTCAGCCACGGTGTACCCCCAGCTGCTGTCGCATCCAGTCAAACTTGGCGGCCCCTTCCGACAGGGTTTGCAGGGAGTCGAGGTCGAGGTGCTCACTGTCCTCCAGGGCGGCGTCCAGATCCCCTGGTCTGGCCGTACCATCGGCCTCCATTTGCTCGCAGGCTAACTGGCAGCTCACCGTATGCAGCAGTTCTAAAATTTGCCTGGCAATGATGCGATAAAACCGACTGGCAAATCCGGCATCGACCGTGAGCTTGGTGACCAACAGCGATCGCGGCACCGCCAGCACGACACTGGCCTGCTGCGATCGAATCGTCACCGGCAGGGGGCTGAAATCTAAACAGGAGATGATGCCGGGCAGCGCCCCCCGCCCAATTTGGGTCAGGATGGCCTGATGGCGGGTCGATTCATCCAGGCCATAGAAACAGAGTTTGAGAGGATTAAAGCCGCTGGGGGGAGCCGTAATGGCAAAGCCCCCTTCCAACACGACATACAATGCATCCACTGGACGTCCGGCCTGGAGCAACACGGTGCCCGGTTCTAACCGTCGAGGTTCCCCAAAGGAGGTCAGCCAGTCGATGTCGCTGTCTTGCAGTTCGCCGAAAACCGACAGGACCTCTCGGGTGCTGCGCGACTGCTGCCAGTGCAGTTGATCGGGATGTTCAAAGATGCGCCGCAGCCGATGGGATAGAGTAATGGCCGCAGAACGATAAAAATGGGCGGCAAATTCGGTGTCTTGGCGCAGTTTGGCCCGGAGCAGCCCTAACGGCAACGAGAGCATCAGCGACGATTCCAGGGCCGAGACCTGCTCTATCGCCATGCCATCTAACAGCGGAGCCAGCCCCACCAGTTCGCCGGGCTCAAGGACATCTATATCCTTAAGCTGGCAGTTCAAGATTTCCTTTTGATCGGGTACCAACCGCAGACTTAACTGACCTGCAATCAAGAGATGCAAATCGGCCTGCGAATCTGCTGGGCTCAGCAGCATCTGCCCCGGTGAGAGGTGTGTTTGCCTTCCCTGGGTAATCATCCAGTCCAGCTCAGTATTCGTCAGTTCTCGCAGCAAAATATCTTGCATAGTCCCAGCTTAATGATCGACAGAGGAATATCAACCTCCTAGCGCCCTCCCGAAGAATTTATAAAGTAAGTATCGAAAATTCAGCTTAATTTTTCCTGAGACTGCTATAAAGAATGTTCTGCAGATGTCAGATCGTTCAGGATACTAAAACGCTAAAAGCTTTACTCTCAGGGGACCTAAGCTATATTAGAAAATATAACCCTTAGAATCTATCCGGAAACGGCCAGTAGCAATTCGTATTCTTTGCTGGAAGTACTGACAAGCAAGGGATAGGTGTTGCCCACTAGCTTTAATCAACGCTATTCGGTTAGACCTTTGGTAGGACTGTCGAAAGCGTATTTTCTTAAACAAAGTTTAAATCCACCAATTCAAATCCAGAGCTTACCGTTTTCTCATCTCCTACTCAAAAAAGTCCGGGGTACTCCCCTTAGGGTGAAGGTGTCTTGAATAAGGCAGTCGATTACCAAGGATTATCCATGACTGAAGAACAAAAGAAACAAACTCAACCCGCTCAACCCCAGGAGCAAGTCTCTGATGAGCAACTGCAAGATGTGGCCGGTGGCGTAGATTTCGACAAACTTCGCCGCGAAAATCGCGATAAAAGCGCTGTTGACTTCGATGAACTCCGTCGCGACAACCGCGATAAGGGTTAGGTCATAAACCGAGGCGTTCTATGACAAAGGCCAAAGGCGCTCTATTCATGAATAGAGCGCCTTTTCTGTAAATCTATGGCCTCACTGGTGCCAGTCTGGCCCTCATCCCCACAAACGCGCCCTTTCCGTGTCCATCCTCGACGGTCATGCTTCTCATTAAAAGGTGAGAACTTTATCGGCTTCAACCGTCCATTGGGTGAGCTGGCTCATCGTGCTGTGTTCAACGCCCTCCATTAACGGCAGGTCGCGAATGCCCCGAGCATCAGCACAGGTGCCACAGGTTTTGACCTGTCCGCCCTTGTGTAAGACGGCTTTGAGCATGCGCTCGATGTTGTAATAGCCCTGGGGTGTAGCTTGATTGGGCAGGGCACAGGTCACAGCATCGGCCATCAAAAAGATCAGCACTTCAACTGACGAGTGTTCTTTTTGCAGTGACATCGCCATGCGAAAGGCGTTGTAGGCTTTTTCGGTGCCGTAGGGAGCATCATTAATGATGAACAGAATTTTCATGATGAGAAACCTCAAACCGAATGAGTGATCCAATGTAGAGAGAGAATCTGGCGCTTACTGCCACGTCAACCAGCCTTTGGGCGGGATGAGAGAGTTGTGTCATCAGCCTGCATGCCAAACGGCAGCAGTAGCATCCAGGGCAGTTGAGCTACCCGCAGCGTGTTCTGATACTCCGTCAAACCAATGGTCATTCCCTGGTTGCCCTTGGCGGGACGGGCTCGATAGGTGCCAAACAGGTAGTCCCACCAGGGCAGGTTAAACCCGTAGTTGCTGTTGGTTTCTTGAGGAATGACTGAATGGTGAACCCGATGCATGTCAGGAGTCACCAAAACCCAGCGCAGCAGTCGATCCAGAGGACGAGGTAAGCTGACGTTGCCGTGGTTGAACATGGCGGTGGCATTGAGCAGCACCTCAAAAATGAGCACTGCCACCGGAGGCGCACCCAGCAGGGCGATCGCCGCAACTTTGATGCCCATCGATAGAAAAATCTCGATGGGATGGAACCGCAGCCCGGTGGTGACATCGAAATCGCGATCAGCATGGTGAACCTTGTGCAGCCGCCAGAGGGTC
>CAZPYG010000305.1:0-4912 GCA_964590465.1 uncultured bacterium
TGCCAGAGACTGTCAAAGACATCATCATCAATATCATTGACTGTCAAAGCGAATTCCCTTACCCTAGAACCGAATGTTTTACTCATGGCAGTATCTATTAGAGGATTTTCAACTTATTAGTCTCTAAATTTCCGAAGGCAATAATGCAGTTTCATTAAGGCGGAGTACACAGTCTCTAGAGCACTTCCTATTTTTCCTCGGACAGTCCTTAAAATCCGAGGTAGGGGCCACTAACATAACTATTCCAAGATGCCCTACAACCAACACTATATCATCCGGCTTAAGAGTTTCACATCTTGCTGGGCAATACAAATGAGCAGGCCAATTTGTACCCATATAATGTACACGCCCAGGCGATTTTAGAGAAATTGCTTCTTCAACACATCCAAATCCTGGTGTATCAAAAGTCTCTATATCTTGATGGAAATGTCCGATAAGCATTTTGAACACTCCTTGCCACCAAGTTTTTAGAACTCACTACATATAGTTACTAAAGTCTCTGCAAAAAACTTGGCAAATAGCAAAATTAGCAGGAATCAGAACGAATATTCATCTCTTATATACCATTTTATGCTCTAAACATTGAGGCCCTGACATCCCTTAGCATTTTTTATAATAAAACAATTATTTTTTAATAGAAATTTTCAGATACGCCTGGTTTCTCATTTTTTTCCACTCTTATATTTTAATGTTCAGGATTATTTCTAAAATCGCCTCCACCGACTGCCGACTATCAATCAACCTCTGCACCTCACTTACAACCCTCACCGGTACATAAACCTGATACCGCTTATGGCCATCCCCCTCCCGCGTCTCCCAACAGTAGTAATAGCTGGTCGTCGGGTTCCGTCTCTTCGTATTCCCCCGTCGCTCCTTCAGCCACCCCGACGCCTTTCCCTTGGGCGTATGACACCGCTGATTCCGTTTTTGAGTAGTACAGACACTCTCTACCTTCATTGCCCATCCAGAGTCTTTCTCGCAGGACTGAGCAGACTTCTTACCTCCTGTCTCCGGGTTCTCCAACCAATACGACTCCACATCCGGCAGTAACGCCAGCTGCAAGTCCTCAAGCTTCTGAGCCAGCTCCCAATCGCTCCGCAGCTGCCCATGGCGTTCTCGCTTGAGAAGCTGCTTTCGGCCCATCTGGCTCAACTTGCGAGGATAGCGAATTGACCTTGTCAGGGAGAATAAAAGCGTCAAGCGTCGCCTGCACGATCTGGTTGACCATCCGCGTTAAATCCTTCGTGGAACGTGACGGTGCCGTGAGGCATCGGTCCCTTGAAGGCAAGAGCGAAGAAGACCTCCGGCGGCACCCCTTCGACAATAAGCCCCGGTACGTTCTCGAAGCCGAACTTTCTGTAGTAGCTGGGATGGCCCACAACGCAACAACCTGCAGCATTGAGGCGCTTCAATCGGGACAGCCCTTCCTGGATCAATGCTGTACCAATGCCCTGGCGCTGATATCCCGGCAAGACCGAAACAGGGCCAAGTCCATACCAATCTTCTATGCCGCTCGATAGGGTCACTGGAGAAAAGGCAATGTGACCCACGACATGGTTATCAACCTCGGCAACCAACGATACGGTGAGTGCCTGGGCATGGCGTAGGGCCTCGATGATGAACTGCTCTGTTTGGTTGCTGGCCTCCAATGTCTTGAATGCTGAGATCGTCACGTCGGCTATGGCATCCGTGTCGGCATCCGTCTCGGTTCTGATAACGATCTGCGGGTTCATGGTCGCTCGTTCATCCTGCCTACTGAACAACAACGATTTCTACTTACAGCAGCTGCACTGGAGTGAGGACGGCTTTAATCATCTCTTGCTCTTGCGGTTGCGGTTGCGGTTGGCTTGGGTCAATCAGCGCTTCGAACCCTCATTTCCGTATGTTCCAGAGCTACCAATACGGTACTACGCCGACCGCTAAATACGCCCGACGTAGTAGCCGCTTCTGGCAACCTGAAGCACTTGGCACATCAAGGCAATCGGGAAATTCACCTTCTCAGCATCGATTAGTTTATATCGCTTGAGCTGTCCTGAGCATAGAGCGAAGCTCGTGCGCAGCAGAAGGTGGCTACTTTTTTTAAGAAATCACGCTCTATTTCAACGCGTTTGAGATCTCGCCACAACTGATTGAGTTCTTGACGTTCAGCAGAGGTCAGGTGCCCTTGACCCTCTCCTCAGATATCAATCTGGGCTTGTTTCACCCATTGACGCAACGCATTTGCAGTCAGTCCCGTTTCTCTGGCCACTGGGCTGACCGGTTTACCCGATTGCCTGACAATGCCAACGGCCTAGTGCAGAGTCAAGACTAAAAATTAGGGTTTGTAGTGAGCGCTAAAGCGCCGACTACAAGCCGAGGGAGTAACCCTAAAATTATGTTTTGACAAAGCACTAGGCTTTCTGCTCGGCTGTAAATGTCCTTCGCGGTTTTTAAGTCATTTGAACATTCTCCTTCGGTATCGACTCTTCGGGAATGTCCACTTTTTCGAGGTCAGGTCAGGAATTACTGAAACCATTTACGCGCACCGGTGAATGCACCCCTAAGGGCGCATTCACCGGTGCTAAGGTGCGCCACTTAAAGTCAGTTTTTTGCCCCAAGGGCTGAATTGAACGGAGAGGGTGGGATTCGAACCCACGGACCTTTTGGGTCACTCGATTTCAAGTCGGTAATACCTATCTCCGAAGTTCAATCATATCAATGTTTTTGGGAATGATGAAAACATACTGATCTAGATTTGAGCTAATTTCACTTCAACCCTTGCCTCACACATGGATCAGTAAAGCGATCCCTTGCTGGCGAGATAGATCACTTTACTGATCCACCCAAAAGGCTTATGGATCAAGGAATATAGCCGTTAATGATCCAAAGATCACTTAATTTCAAGAAGTTTCCTTTGTAAACAAGCACTTCACAACGGTTTTGAGTCCGGTGTGACCGGTTCTTTCGGCCACGTAGAGAACACTGCCTTATCTGCAGCCTTCATGCCAAACTCTAGGGTCCCCTTATTGACATTGGCAGCAGCTAATTGCTTGAAGGGAGGAAGCCTCAAAATTCGCTCCAAGGTCATGACTTTTCTAAACTTACAATCTGAACCGTCTGTAAAGAACGTCTAGCAGCCCTCTCAATCGCCTCAGAGATACTGCAGCCCTCGGCTTCTGCCAAAGCATTCCACCTCGCGATAGCCGTGGGAGTCAGGGTCGCTTTGAAGGACCGCTTCTTCTCGTCATATAGCAGCGGTTGGTCGCGCAGGCATTTTTTACCCTTGTGGCCAGGTTTAACCTGGTTAGGTCGTCGATACTTTTTTGATTTCGCCATGATCCCTCTATTGGTAAATTTAGATTAGGACTGCAAACCAAAAAATGGCTAGAGCCCTTATCCCATAGTACTTACCTGCTCAGAGATTAGCTCAAAAGCGACTGAAAATCCCGCCACTCATAAGCCTAGTTTATGCCCCTAAAGTCTCATTTTTTTGAGCGTCATATAGCTTTATGACACTTTTATATGACAGGGATAGTTGAAACGCTCTAAATTTCGCTATTTTATTAAGAATTAAAAACATATTTTCTGCTCAAAATAAATTCATTTAGACTAAAACTGTCATATAATAGTACATAAGTATTTTTGATGATTCAAGGGATTAGTTAAAGACCCTGAACTTTGTTGCCATGAAAACTTTGTATGACGCCCTAAAGGTATATTCTAAAGAGCTTTCGGAAGCAGACTATGCCCAACTTAAGACAACCCTTGTCCGTTATGTTGTCCCTGGTTGGGGCGGTCCTAAACCCAAAGGTTCACGAGCTACGACGAAAGAACTGGAGTCGGGGATTAAATTTACTAAAACCATCCCCATAGAAAAACTGGGACAAGCCAGTGCGATACAAGAAACCGTTTTTGGCGAAGTAGGGGCCTCTAAAAGCTCTCGCCGTAACTACCGTTATCAGCTTGGACGGTTTGTTGAATGGGCAAAGCAGCAAGGCATTCTATCTCTACCGGAGGAAGCCTCAGAAGAGGCAGGCAATCCTCATTTTCGGTTTAGAGACAGGGAGCATCCGAGGGAGACCCCTACCGAATATCGAAAGCGTACAGGGATTTCCCGAGCTAAAGGTAAAACATTCATCCTGAAGGATATAAGAGCAGAAATGAACGAGCAATTGGAGCAATACAAAAAATCACGCCTTGCGTTCGTTAGAGAGATTACTGTCTATAACGATATTCAATCTTTGCGTCGATATCTAGGCTGGTTGGCTCAAGAATTGCAGATTCCAGAGTCATCCATCACCATGGACCATGCAATTCCCTACGTAAAACTGCGCTATGACGAAAATGATTTTGCCGATCATCCAGATCCATTTTCCCAAGCTGCGCTGGCAGAAAAGAAAGCCTTAAGAGAAGCAGATATCGCAGCCCGAGGAGTCATTGAAAACGTTGAGAAATATCGCACGACAGCCTCAACTATCAGTTACCGCTCAGCGAAGCGGCTGCTAGTTGTTTTGATGAACTTTACCAAGTGGGTTTACCGGGACGAAACTAGAGCTGATTTCACAGACATTCCGATTATCATCCATCTGCGGGAGCTGAAGAAAGGTTATGCAGAAGCTGCAAAAGACGAAGGGCCTGCCGTGCCTTACGCCCTAAAATCTGTTGACTGGTTAGAGCTGCCTACGGTCATTCGATATGTGAAACAAGCCGCCGATGCTTCTAAAGGCTACAGTGGCAAACCCAGAGCACTACGCTCCATCGGTGGGGATATTCAGCGTCTACTGGTTGTTTCTCTGTTAGTGGCTGTTCCTCCCCGACGTAATCGCGTGATCGCGGAGTTGGAGTTGGGTAGAACGCTGCAAAAGGGTAAGGTCGATCCCAGATCCGGTTTTATTCCAGAGCCTCAACTGCCCCCTAACGAAAAGGCTAAATG
>CAZPYG010000306.1:0-4891 GCA_964590465.1 uncultured bacterium
ACTGTCAGAACAGTGCAAATATACTGAAATTTCGTTTATCCGAACAGTATTGAGACCACAGGCACCTCGCCCAAGAGGGGAGACCGCATCATCGAAATTGCCATGCTCCAGGTCAAAGGAGAAGACTTCCTGGGTCATGTGGACAAGTTGGTAGACCCTCAGCGCTCCCTCCGGGCCGATGCCATGCGGGTCAACGGCATTACCCCAGACATGGTGATGGGGCAGCCCACCTTTGCCGATGTGCTGCCAGACCTGCACGAGCTACTGGAGGGGTGCGTCGTGGTGGGCCACAACGTGCGGTTCGACCTCAACTTTTTGCAGGCCGAGTACGCCATCGCAGGGGTTCCCTTTCCCACCGTAACCGCTTTAGATACCCTGCCCGTCGCTCGTAAGCGCTACGACTTTCCTTCCAACAGCCTGGAGCAAATCGCCCGTTCTCTGGCCATTGAAGGGGGCCAGTTTCACCGAGCCATGAGCGATGTGCTGGTGACCTACGAGGTCTTTACCCATTTCGCCGCCGACCAGGGCTTTGAAACGGTAGAGGCCTGGCTTGATGCCCAGGGAGGTTCTGCCTGGAAACCTGGAACTGTGAGCTTTGTGCCTCCGGTTCCCCCGCCCACCCCCACACCGTTGCCGTCAGACCTGCCCATTCCGGAGCTGATCGAATTTGCCATTACCGAACGTCGTCAGGTGCAAATTGAGTACTCCGACACGCGCAACGGCATCACCCAACGCACCATCAGCGTGTCGTCTTTCGATGGCGTCACCATTCGCGCCTTTTGTCACCTGCGGGAGCAACCCCGCTGTTTCAAGCTAGAGCGAGTCTCTAGCGCCTGTCTGTTGTAGTTCTAGCTAACGTCCTATGCAACTCTCTGTTCGACCATCCGTCTACGCTTTGCCGTCCTACAGCCTGACTGGAGACCTGTTGGGCTTTTTGCGGTGTGGGTTGCAGTACCGCTACACCAACATCGGCAAGCTCCCTTCGACCCGTCCGGTGCAGGCGTGGTTTGGGCAGTTTATCCATGGGGTGTTGGAGGAGGCGTATCGTCGGTATGAGGTTTCTCGGCAGGACGGAACCCCCCAACTGCCGCCGTTACCCGAGGAGACCCTGGACGAAATTTGTGATCTGGTGCGAAAGCGGTTGGCGGCCCAGCAGCTCTTTCCCTGGGGAGAGGATCTGGAAGAACTGGGGCGAAAGCGAGCCAAGGTGGCGGTGAACGAACTGGGGCGGGAGTTGTTTCCCCTGATTGCGCGGGCGGAGGTGCGGCTGACGGGGGCCAGGCCCCTGCCGATGAACCTGATTCCTGAGCGGTATCGATTTCGGGAGGCAGATCGGTACGAGATGCAGGGGGTCATTGATGTGGTGACCAATGTGCAGCTCTATGACCCAGACCTTTGGGGCAACCTGATTGTGAAGCTGCTGCTGGAAGACTTTAAGGCCAGAGAGCTGAAGCCCCCCGCTGAGTTTGAGGTGATTATCGACTACAAAGGGGATGCGGCGTCCGCCCCTACAGTCGGAGGGGGAGGGGCCAAATTTTTGGGATATCTACGGCTGGCAGGCCCAGACCTACGCTCACCTGCGGGGTTTGCAGGAGGATAGTCTGCCGGTGGTGGCGGGGATGTTGATTTACCTGAACGAACTGCTGCCGACCCGGGGAGATTTGCGCAAGCTGCAGGAAGAGATTGCCCAGGGCATGACGGATGTGGTGCCGGATAGTGAGGATGTGGCGAACCAGTTGATGAAGTGGGATGGCAGGGGGCCTTTGCCGGAGTTGCCGTTTGAGTTTCGCCTGCGACGAGCGATTCGGATTATTCCGGTGACTCAGGAGACGGTGGACTATGCCCTGGAGCAGTTTGACGAGACGGTGGCGCGGATTGAGATATGCCGGGGTAAGGAGTTGGAGCAGGGACGGGTGTTGAATACCTGGGAGAAGAATCCGGCGGCGGAGGGGACCTGTACGGCTTGTGATGCGAGGACGTTTTATCCGAGTTATGGGAAGGAGGAGAGGCCAAAGTTGCCGGGGGTGAAGGGGTAGTGGTCCATTACCTTACTGGGTGCAGATTTACGATTCTGGAGAAACTAAGGGGTCGAGAAGAGTGAGGTCTTCAATCCAGTCGAAGTCGTCAGTGTTATGGGTAACGAGGATGAGGTTGTACTGTAAAGCAGTCGCGGCAATCAGTGAATCTCCTAAAGACATCCGACGCTGTTGCCTCAGCCTTACAGCACCGTCGGCGATGTCATCAGTAATCGGCAAAACTTCAGATGCCTCGAAAAACTCTTCGAGAAATTGTTTATCTTCAACGCTTAAACGATGGTAACCCAGGGTTTCGACATAACTGACCAACGATACTGCCGGACTGTTGTCTCGGATGAACTGGCGCAATACAGCCTGATCAGGTTCGGCAGCGTAAATGATGATGTTGCTATCGAGCAGCATTATTCCCGTCCATGCAGGGGGTTGTCTTGGCGAATATCTCGTTGCCAGGCAACCGGATCAATACCTTTGAAGGTATGGCGTTGGGCTAGTTTTTCGAGGGCTGCTACCATGGCGTCTCCCCGAGATCGAGTGCGGGTAGGAGATTGGGTAACGGTGACGCTAACTTCGGTGTTTTCGGGCAAGTTAGGAGGAGGATCAAGCCAGATCAGCTGTGAACCTTGGAGGATTGCCCGATAGGTTGAAGGTTGGATCGTCATGAGAGCCATCCTGGAGGAGAAATGGACTTAATGTCTATGCTAACCCGTTGCAGGCTTCTGCCCCCATCGAAGGTGGCGTTGGTGATTTCGATGGGGTTTTTGGAAGGAGGAGACCACCTGAGAATGCGAGATGAGTTGTTTGAGGGGGAAACGGTGGAATCTTTGGCAGCCAAGATTCAGGCGTTTCGGGGGCAGCAACAGGAGTAGGGGTGCGACGAGTACTGCGAAAGATCGTGCTCGAAGCTAAGGTTATTCAGAAAAACCATCAGTTCTTCAAGTCGCATTCCTTAGCCGATCAATCCGTCTTGCGCCTCTATCTAGACGACCACACCACCATCCTCCCCCACAAAACCTTCTCCCCCTGCCAAAGCTTCACCCTAGCCCTTGGCGACTTCGTCATGTATCCCGACCTCGTCGGCCAGCTCACCGACGTAAAATAATGAAAAAGAATCTCCTGAGCATGACATGACGAAAGTTACGTTGGATATTCCAGATGAACTCATGGCGCAATTAGCTGAAATGGGAGAAGACCCCTCCAACTGGCTGCGTCAACAGTTGCCTAAGTTGGTTCAAGCCAAGATTCAGCCATCGACTCCCCCTAACTCCGTCTACCGCTACATTCTCGACTTCATCGCCAACTCCCCCACCCCACAGCAAATTGCAGAGTTTAGACCAACCCCAGAAATGCAGGCACAACTGCAATGCCTGCTTGAGCTCAATCAATCCGGCCAGCTCACCCCCTCGCAACAAGCAGCATTAGACGAGTATGAGCACATTGAACACATTGTGATCATGCTGAAAGCAGGCAACTTGAAGAATCTTGTGGATCAGGTGTGAGCAAAACTTACATTTCTACTGTCCTGCGTCGCTTGATGTCTCAAACCTGCATCTGTCGCCAGCATTGGCATTCCCCTGCCCCTTCCGGCCACCTGCCGTTGCATTAGTTCCTCTCTCGTTCCGCAAACTACACTGAATCCGAACTCAAAAGAGTATCTTGGTTCCAGAGTCGCTACACTTTACATATTCTGTATGCTGCGAAGTCAAAGATGGGGAACTTGGCTACCTTTCTTCAATCTGAATTTCCCAAATACATACCCAGTGGATGGAAGTGTCAGTCTGAGGTTCAAGTTCTACCTAAGGAGTTCGGAACCACCTTGGGTTACTCCTCTAGAGTCGATGTCCTTTTGGAAAACGAGAAAAGCCCCCAAAAACTCTGGATAGAATTTGAAATAAGCCGAGCTGATCCAGTGGCGAACCATACAAAATTCGCGACTTCTCATTTATTCCAGCCCCAAGAGCCTGATCATGTTTTTATTAGCATGATTAGCTCTCATGTGGCTAGAGGAAGGAGGAATCTAGCAGCCAACTCAATCTCGCTCATGAGAGAAGTGGGAATGAACGCTTTTCAAACTGTGTTATTTCCGCATTTGCCTCCATCTGAAATCAAAAGGATTAATCACTTAAGTAAAGATTTAATTTCTATAGAATCATTAGACATTAATGCTGAAATTGAGCGAGTTTTTTCGATTTCTGAATCCGTTATCGATTTGGAAGATAGAAGACTTCATTTTGTGGGAGATTTTCTCGAAGTATTTCTTAATCTTAGACAGTGGAATCAAGAGCTAATGCAAGATGAGACTGCCAAGGAAAAATGGGGACAGAGAACAATCACCTATTTTGTCTTTGATCCTTATGCGCGGCAGTTTGCACCGTCTAAGTTTTGCGCTTACTCAGGACTGTGGAAAAAGCATCCCCACGCTTCCGAATTTGAGGGCTTTAATTTCGGTAAGTACGTTATGACGATCGGCTTTTACGTTACCCTTGATGGGGTTTACAGCCGTTTTGATGGTCGTCGTGCCAGAACGCATCTTACTAATAGATTGGGGATGACGGCAATCAAGCTTACCGACATAGAGACACTCAAATCTTTATTTGATAAATGGCTCGATACCTTTAAAGATTCTATTCGGGTTCATCCCAAAGGCCCGATCATCTTAATGCCGCCATCGTGGTTTAAGTAGGGTTGCATACTTCCCTGCCCCTGCTTACAAAGTTTCTAATAAATGTGGATTCGGCCATCAATACTGAATGTTGCCCAATAAAACCCAACGCTTGAAAGACAATAGCCGCACCGACTATTGATTCCTCCCTCTGCTGTTTTCGTTCCGTCTTAGTCAGTACTCGCCACGGGTTGTC
>CAZPYG010000307.1:0-4888 GCA_964590465.1 uncultured bacterium
CTGTCTTCCGGGTCCTGACTGGTGAGTCCTCCCAGCATCAGCCGGTCCAGTCGAGCCGGATTTAATCGAGCCACCTGGGGTGCCAGATGCAGCAGGTGCGGTTGGCCATGCCAGAAGAAGCATTTCGTGGCCGAGCTACCCATATCGATGTAGGTTTGAATGGTTTGGATCATGGTTTGAATGCCAAATAATGACGATAGTTAATCAACACCTTGAAGCGAAAAGTAGGTTCAATTGTGCTGATTGATATCTTTATTCTGGGGAGTCGTTTTCATTCACGACTTATTCACGACTAAATTGTGATATTCGGCAAGAACCATCATGATATTGATGGCATTTAGGCTTGGGATTTTGGTCCAATAACGACTTATTCACGACTCAAACACGACTTGATAACGACTTGGATGTCCAGTCAGTCAGGAAGGTTGGCAAGCTGACAGTCATTCACGACCCATTCACGACCTAAGCACGACTCAATAACGACTTGTCGGATAAGGCTGCTTTTTTACAGTACTTTTTCAATCAATTAGGTGACAAATAAAAACAAGTCTTGCAGTTTCAGGCATCGACCCAATCAGACAGTTCTCCTGCGATAAAACAAGAATTATTCGCCTGCATCTTCTGGCCAAAATATCTCCTGACAGAAGCATGATGGGCTGCCCCTGGGGGCTACGCCACTCCACTGCGTTTCGTCGCTCCGCGTTCCACACACCACGCCCAGCCCTGGGCCAGGGGATGCCGGAAGCCCGCCACATCAGGGGCTACAGCCATCGGCGGGTATCACCAGCCATGTATTGAATTCACGGAAAGACTCATGGGTAAAGGATTTAGCGCATTTCCTGATTCGCAAAGGCTACAGCAGTTGCGAACAAGCCATTCAGCCAACAATCCGGCAAGTGATTGAGGAAATTTACGATTAAAACTCAATCTGGGAACGGGTTTCATAGACAAGATGTAGGCAGTCTTCGAAATCATCATAGTGTCAACACATCCCGTTTAGTTCAAAGTCATGCCAGCGTTAAAATTGATATTTGGCTTACCATCATTTTCTATGGCTTGCCTCAAAACCGTAGACAACTGTAGACACCTTGTCTACAGGCTCAATCCCTTGCTCCAAGGGCGTTTTAGCGAAACTGTAGACATGTAGACACTTTTCCGTTTTTTTGATTTTTAGAACATGTCTACAATGTCTACAGTTTGCCCGTAAGCTAGACATATCAATGGTTTCAGCTGTAGACGCCCTGTCTACAGTGGCAGCAAAGTTGTCTACAGTGTCTACAGTTGCCCTAGGTCGTGCCCAAGTCGGTTGGGAAGCCATTCCGCGAGGTAGAGCCGTAGATAGTCTTGCTGTCCTTCTCTCAGTTCAATACGAGTTCCTAACCTGCTGTTCAAGGCAAAACAGTAGACACCGGTAGACATGCGGTAGACGCCTGCCTACCGGCTATAACGCTTATTCCATAAGCCTTTCAGCGATTCCGGTAGACAGTAGACAGATTCAAAGAGATCGCTCAAATTTAAACCCCGTCTACTTGTCTACCGTTTTGCTACAACCCAGTCATACCAACCTTTTCAGCGGTAGACACCCCTGTCTACCGACCATCTACCCTGTCTACCGTCCACCCTGATGCCTGGATCGCACCCTCGCTCACTCGCACCTAAAACTCGGGCACTTCCAGCTTCCGTTTCTTCCCGGCATAGTGTTTGTAAATCACTTCAGGAGAATTCCCAACCAAGCGGGCCACATCCTTGGCATCTAACTTCCCAGTTTCTAAGGCATGGGTAATGAAAGTATGCCGAGTCTGGTAAAGTTTTCGATACTCAATATTGAGCCCCTTGAGGACCGTTGACCAGGTGCGATTTCGGAAGTTGTTGATGTCGATGGGCTTATTTTTGGGGGAGGGAAACACTAACGTTTCGGGAGTGGCATCCTCGGGTTTAATCGAGCGCAACAGTGTCTGTAATGACGGATTGCAGGGAAAGACTCGCTGCTCTTGAGTCTTAAGACCTTTGCGAATGCGTCGGCCCGTTTCAGTCAGGATGATAGCCTGGGAAAATGAAATCTGTTTATAGTCCCGGGAAATGTTTTGCCATTGCAAGGCTGCCGCTTCCGATGGACGACATCCTGTGGCAAACAAAAATTTCACCAGGGGAGCATACCCACTATGTTTGTAGGCCGAGCGAGTTGGGCAAAACTGATCGGTTTCAATCGCGGTGATGATGGCATCCCGTTCCTGGAGCGAGAACGGGTTGATGTCGTTGAGACCATCTGTCGCGACTGACTTAGGTTTCTTGATTTTGATGGCCATCCCGCTGAACGGGTTCTCGGTAATTAGGCTGGCTTCGATGGCCCAATCACAACAGGCCGATAACCGGGTGATAAAGCGTTTACCCGCATCCAGGGGAATGTTGGCCAGAACATAGTCGCGAATGTCCGTTGCCCGAGACAGATCATGGGTCGGCAGACGATGGACGTATCCCGTGAATGTTCCATAGGTCGAAACCATGGTGTTGGGAGAACATTGGGGACGCTTGAATTCCACAAACTGCTCCCAAAGTTCGGCTAAAGCCCCATCAGACTCGATGGACGCAGACGGCTTGGCCTGGGATTGGGGGCGGTACTTATCCAGAGACTCATCAAAGCGGTCAAAGGCCATATCGGCTTCGATGATCTTTGCTTTAGCCTCCGCCACTTTGCGATTGGTTCTGCTATCCGGCAAACCAAGACTCAGGTAGTGTCGCTCACCCGCATAGGTAAACACCAGCTGCAGTCGATCATTAGATGACTTAACTTGAACGGTTCCTTTAGAGGCTTTCGGTTTTCTGGGGGTGTTCGTCATGGGCATCACCTTGAAATCAATACATGGATACCACCCCGAGGTGACAGAATCTTACCCCAAACTTACCCCAATAATTAGCCCAAACTGATACAAAATGACCCAACGGCTACCCCGATTTTGCCAGATTTTAGGGTCGCAAGGAATCCATCAAGATCGTGAAGAGCCCTGAAATCAGTCGATTTCAGGGCTCTCTAGAAAAAAGCGGGTGATCGGACTCGAACCGACGACATTCAGCTTGGGAAGCTGACTTCTTTCCGCCTATATCAAGGGTTTCAAGCTATGCATTTTTAGTCTATACCACTTTTATACCAGTTTTTACCCTTTTCAACCTGACTTAGGTTGATACACAGCTCAGAAGGCTGTGACTCTACCATGGGCCAGCGATAGGGCGATCGCTGAGGCTGTAGTGATCTCGACTCCCAGTCGATAGAGTTGGAACAGTCCTTGATAAGCTTGAGGGCATTCCTGTGTGATGCCCATGCTCCGTCCTCTTCGCTTAACAAAACCCCCAAACGACGTTGTCACAGCAACAATCGGCCTGTTAACTCAGGAACAGGTCGAGCAGATTAATGATCTCTGGGAAGGCATCTTACGGGAGACACAGCAACCGGACGCCGGGTGGGACTGGACCTATAAGTTACGCCTGGCTGTCAATGATGATCGCTATGAAGCTTACGGCATCGAGTTTGAGGCGCTCCTCCAAGGCGTCATCCTCCTCGAGACACAATGGCACCGGTCCTGGTTACCGCAGCGGTTTCCCTTGGTCTATGTCGAATACTTAGCCTCTGCTCCCTGGAATCGTCAATTACTCGAAGATCCCCCTTATCTGGTTGGAGTCGGACGGGCACTCCTGCTCTTTGCCCGCCAGCGCAGTATAGAACTGGGGTACGGTGGCCGTGTCGGTCTACATTCGCTACCCGGCGCGGAATCTTTCTATCAACGTTACAATATGCCGGACTATGGTCCCGACCCAGACAAAGATGGATTGGTATACTTCGAATACGCCACATTAGCGCTCTAACGCATCCAATCGCTTATGAATAACGCAATCCTGGCTGAGCAATGGAGAAAGACGGGCAACCTCATGGACTTGCTCAATGACGAGGCGTGGGTTCGGGAAGCCAATGCCGAGGGTGCCGAAGACGAAGGGATGGTTGAGGCAGGGCCAGCATTAAGATCTTACGTTGAGTTAATCGAAAATGCTTCCCCTGAAGCTCTGCAGCGGCAGCGGTGGTATGTACGGGTGTTATCCATCCTGTTACCGGAGTTGAAGGGGTGGTTAGAGTCGTGGCAGCTCGGGCGCAGTTTTGAGGCGGTCTACATGGAGGCACAAAAACGCCTTTACAGTCATCTGAGAAATCTTAATCCAGAGCAAATGGGCTGGATTGAGGCGTTGCTCGCAGAAAAAGAACAGGCGCTACCCGACGAGCAGAGAGTAATTCGGGCTCAAGCGGTCTCTATGGTCGCTGAGATGTTTACTTCCGAGGACTGGCAGGCGATTGCAGACGTTGCCGCTCAAACGATGGCGAACGACATTTTACAGATAGGGGAAAGAGAGGAGGTTCCAGCTGCCACTCTTTGAGCCCAGGTCATTTGTCTTGGTGCTTTGATCTCCCAGCTAGGATAGCTAAAAGGATTCAGTTGCCAAGTTGAAAAAATGCAAATTCAATCCAGGTGACTTGGAGTAGTACTCGCGCCTGCTTTGTCCCGAACGAAGTTCAGAAAATCTTCTAAGTCCCACTGTATCTGGATTATAGCAGTTCTCAATAAAACGTCCTACCACGTTCCTACCAGAGATCCGCTGAAAATCCTCCATCTTTTTCGTCTCTGATGAGCCAACATGCCCCCTCTGTATGTTGGCCACCGTTCAAGAGCTAAAACCGCATAAGGCAGAATCACTGACCAATTTATTTGCAATTAAACTTGTCATTGACAATCTAATATGGCAATGACTATGATGGCGGCATGAGCACGTTGCAACAGATTGCCCAGCATCAGCCCGAGTATGACCTGGACCGCTTCGTTGAAGTGACCAATGACCTCCTGCCCCA
>CAZPYG010000308.1:0-4841 GCA_964590465.1 uncultured bacterium
GATAAACCAGAAGTTCTTGATGAGTGGTGATGAAATCTGGCATAGTTCTTCCTGTGAGGGATAGGGAGATGGGGAGATGGGGAGGTAGGGGAGAAACTGTAGCGTGGGTTACGCTTAACTTCCTTCCGGCTGCTATACCGATAACTCAGGCTCTGGCCGTAACCCACACACGAGCATTTCGCTGCCTTTCATTCCCTCTTGGGCGGGGTGGGTTCGCGAGGGGAGAAGTAAGGTAGAGAAATAAAGTTAAGCGGTAGCTGGGAAGGAGGGGGCGAGGGTTTTCTTAATGGGCTTTGGTGCTTCTAAAGCGGCTTCCATGAGCTGATCCAGGGTTTTGTAGAGATTGCGGTAGTAGTCGTAAAGGTCTTGCCCAGAATTGGGGTCGAGATAACCAGCAGCAATGGCCGCTTCGAGCCAGATCTGAATTTCGTAGGCTTCCAGTTGAGCCGCACTGAGGTTGCCAATAAAACTTTCTTGATTGTGTTTGTGGCTCCAGGCGGTGACGATGTAAGAGTGAACGGCCCTCGATGTCGCCAGACACTGTTGGATCAAGTCAATCTCTGACGTTTCCAGCAGTGGTTGTGCCCAGCGATGGATTGCTACCGAACCCTGAACGGCCATCTGGTAAACCTGTTGGGTTTGCAAACGATGAGTAGGACGCTGCATGATAATTTCTCCTGTTAAACAATGAAAGTGGAATCGTCTATCTGGCGGTGAGGTTGGGTGCCCAAAATGATGACCTTGCGGCGAGTGTGGGCCGTCATGGGATAAAAGCGCACCTGGTCTTCTTCAGATTTGATGTAGCGGTTCAGCTTTTTGCGCAGCATGGCCAGCTGATGGTCGTTCAAAACACATTCAAAGACTGACTTCTGAACCCGCATTCCATAGCCCTCAAGCAGGTGGGCGGCTTTGTTGCGGCGGCTATCTTTGACGATGTCGTAGGTGACTAAGTAGAGCATTGGGGTGATGGGGAGGTGGGGAATTATGGGGGAGATGATTTTGGGTTGGGGTGATGGGGAGAGGGTTGGTACGGCAGCATCAGGATCTGGAGGTTTACCAGTTAGCTTTTGATGCGGCTATGCGGATTTTTGAACTCTCGAAACAGTTCCCGGTAGAAGAGCGGTATTCTCTGACAGATCAGATGCGACGGTCATCGAGGTCGGTTTGTGCAAATTTGGCGGAGGCATGGCGAAAGCGGCGGTATGAAGCTGCTTTTGTTGCCAAACTTACGGATTGCCAGGCAGAGGCGGCTGAAACTCAAACCTGGGTAGACTTTGCAGTCAAATGCCATTACCTATCAAATGAAGACGGTAAGGCTTTATCCGAACGCTATAACCAAATCCTTGGCAAGCTCGTTAACCTGGTCAATTACGCTGCCAAATGGTGCCTAAATTAGCTATCCCCCCATCCCCCCATCCCCTCTACTTCCCTTACTTCTCCCACTTCATCGGTCGATAAGTCTCCTGGTCACCCATTAAGCAGGCGACATACTCCCAAACCTGTAATTCAAAGCAGCGTCGATAGCTGACCTTGTGGCCGGTATTCGGGTGGGTAATTTTTTGCTGAAGCTTTTCTTCCCAGTGCTTGAGGAACTTTTTAAGGACATCTGGTTGCAGGTAAACACCGCCTCGGCCATCGGGTGGAGTGAAGTCTTCCTGGGTAAAAATGTCGGAGTTGATCAGGTAGGCCACCAATACATCAACCACCATGGCCCGAAACTCTTCCACCAGGTCACACACCAACGAGGGGCGATTCTTATGGGGTTTATGCAAATTGCCAAAGTGGGTATGTAGCCCCACCGTTTCCACCATCGAATGGAGGTTTTGCGAAAGCAGGGTATAGCCCAGGCTGAGCAGGCTATTCACCGGGTCTGTAGGCGGGCGACGGGTGCGTTTTTCAAACTCAAACTTGCCCTTCAGCAACGAGGCATAGGCCCGAAAATACAGATTGGCCCCCTGCCCTTCAAAGCCCAGCATAGTTTCAATACTGTCAGCCCCAGAGACCTGGTTCATCAGCCCAGGCAGGGCTGCAATGGCTTCCGTGGCGACATCGGTGCGCCGTTTGCGGTTCATCCGCTGCAGCAAAATGCGGCTGTTGTGCAGCTTGGCCACAATAATGGCCTGGGCCTGGCGGTGGGTGAAGGCTTCATCTTGGGCGTGTTCTACCTGTTTGGTGAGGTAGTCGATCTGGGCATGGCCTTCGGTATCCAGCCTGCCAAAGTAGCGGCCATTGCTGGCCAGATACAGCACCGGAATCTTGCGCTGCAGGGCCAGACTCACCGCCCCGTGGGACAGGTTACAACAGCCAAACAGCACCACATGGCTGACCTGGTTGACCGGGACGCTGATCTTCAGCTCTTTTTCGTGAAAGACCTGAAACTGCTTGTATTTGACGCGCACATACGCGCCCTGGTCGGTGACATAAAGGGTGGTCATGGGTTCGCTCCAGTAGGTATCAAGGTCAGATGGACGACGTGGCCGTTTGGTTTTGACAATGCTGCAAGCTTTGGGCGGTCGGCCTCCCCCTGTTGCGGCTGCCGCATTGACCACTTTCTGCCTTCTGCCTTTTGCCTTCTGCCTTTCCGGCACAATGACCGTTCCCTGGGAAAACTGATGGCCCAGAAAGGTAAACGGCTCGTGGGGTGCCAGAATTTTGGTTTTTTCTGGATTCAGAGAAAGGTACAAGTCTTCCAGCAAATCCGTCATTAAGTTAAGGGCACGGTGGGCCTGAATCCAGCTCTGGCTGACCACCACGCAGTCATCGCCGTAGCGCACCAGGGGAATGCCGTAGTCTAGGCAGGTGCGGTCGAACTCGCTCAGGTAAAGGTTGGCCAAAGCTCCTGACAGGCTGCTGCCCTGGAGCACTCCCTTATTAAGGAACTGCCTGCGCCCCCGCACGATGATGCCTGCCTTCAGCTGTTGCTCCAGCAGTAGGACTACTTCGGGTGCAATGCCTAACTGCTCCAACTGCTCCAACAAGATGGGCCAGGAAAGATTGTCAAAAAACTGCTGAATATCGGCTTTTACCACCCAGGCAGGCTGCTGGCGGTAAAACGCCATTACCCGCTCAACGGCATCGTAAATGGAAAGGCCGGGGCGATAGGCAAAGCAGCTGTCTGAAAAGGCGTCTTCCAGATGGGGGTAGATGGTCTGCAGCAGAAACCGCTGCAAGATTCGGTCTCGCACCGTTGAAATACCAATCAGCCGCTGCCCGCCACTCTTCTTAGGTAGCCAGAAGCCCCTGGCCGGTTCCGCCAGGTAGCATTCGCGCCCCAGCAGCTTGCGCATCAGTTGCACCTGCTCCTGGACGACCCCGGCAAACAGGTCTACGGAAATACCATCGACCCCTGCCGCTTTGCTGCCCCGCTGGACAATCTGCCAGGCGGCCATGAGTTGTTCGGTCTGTACTTTCATGGGTTGTCTCCCTTGCAGTACCTGGGTTTTGGAAACCCATGAATCTAGCTTCGCAAGGGCAGATCGCAGTACGGGTATGGGTTGTATGGGTGGGGGGTATGAGTTGGATATGAGTTTTTGGGGAGGTAGAAAGATGGGGAGATGGGGAGGTGGGGGGATGGAGGGTAGGTTGGCGTAAATCCCCTGCTGGGAGGGGTGACTGGAGGGCGGGGTGGGTTAGTGAGGGAGGTAGGGAGAGCGGATAAGCATCCTTTTTATAGCTCTGGGCTATTCTGGAGGGAGACCTGGAGGCGTGACCGCTATGGCAATTTCCGGTACAGATGTCCGCTGGACGGTGGCAGATTTAGAGGTGCTGCCTGACGACGGGGGGCGATACGAAATCATTGATGGAGAGCTGTTTGTGACCCGAGCACCTCACTGGAAGCATCAAACTGTTGCGGTGAAAATTGTCACGGCTCTGGAAAACTGGTCAGTGCAAAGTGGTCTGGGAGAAGCTGCCGTCAACCCAGGATTGGTGTTTTCTGAAGTGGATAGTGTGATTCCAGATGTGGTGTGGGCCAGCTATCAGCGACTGGAAACCATGCTGGATGAAGCTGGTCACCTGATTGCGGCTCCGGAGTTAGTGGTTGAGGTATTGTCGTCCGGCGAAAAGAATGAGCGCCGCGACAAAAAAGCCAAGCTCAAAATTTATTCCACCTATGGGGTGCTGGAATACTGGATCGCAGACCGTGAGCAGCGCAAGGTAGAGGTGTACCGCCGTGAAGGAGGGGTGTTGAAACTGGCCCTCTCTCTGTACGCTGCCGATGAGCTGACCAGCCCCGTTTTGCCTGGATTTACAGTGGCCGTGAGCCAGCTGTTTTAGGTCTCGGGTTTACTGCAATGGCAGGGCGATCACTACGACTATCAAAAACAGGGCAACAGCAGGCCCGACAGGCGCTGTTACTGCAAAACCTGACCCAAAAAGCGATCGCAAACGAACAGGTCATTGCCTCCTGGTCTACCGTCAACCGGTTCTTCAACGGCAAACCCGTAGACCGCTTCATTTTCCAGGAACTTTGTTACACCCTGGAACTCGACTGGCAGGAAGTCGCAGCACGAGAGGATCTGGGGAAGTGGGGAGTGGATGTGGTGGGGAGTGATGCTTCCAACTCTTCGAACGCAAGTCAGCTATCCGAGAGTGATCTGATTTTTGTGTAAGCGCGTTTGGGTTCAAAGTTTGAAGCGTTCTGGGAATAGGATAGCAAAATGTGAGGTAGCGGCCTTCCAATTTTTGATGGGTCGAGTCCATCGTTTTGAAATATTGTTCAAGGCCAGATACATCAACTTGAAAACGGACTCTTCGTCGGGAAAGACGGCCTTGGTCTTAATCACCTTGCGCAAGGAGCGATTGACCGATTCAATCGCATTGGTGGTGTAGATCACTCGTCG
>CAZPYG010000309.1:0-4819 GCA_964590465.1 uncultured bacterium
GGATGTGATTGCCTTTGCCGTGGCTGACCAGCGCAGTGGCGAAGTGCAGACTTCAGCCGTGTTGCCGGGGCTAGAGATGGCTCTGGTAGAAGCAGCTCTGCGCCGTTCTCAAACCGAAGACGACAGCACCCTCATGCGCTGGCTAATGGAGACATTGCGGTGACGCGATGCCACCCATGAAATAAGGAGTTCCGATGAGTAATCTCGACGCAGAAGAACAGGAAATCTTAACAGCCTTTGCACAAGGGCAACTTAAGCAGGTGGAGAATGTAGCGGCAGAGATTGAAGAACATGGGGAGATCGCGACTGCCACGCTCAACTTGCTATCAGTAGACCAGATTCCGCTGTCAGTTAGCGACTGGCAAAACTTACAGCAACTAGCGGCATCAGAAGGTATCTCCTCTCCAACCCTAGTGGCCAGGATTCTCCATAAATATGTGTCGGGCCAACTGATTGAGCAGTAGTGCTTGATGAGCTACAGCGCAAGCTCCGGGGCATGGTCCCAGAGTTGCTGCTACGGATGGGAGTTCCCTGCTGGGTAAACGCCCAAATGTCGCCCTTGTGCTGAGGCCCATAGCTGATGTGGACGGGGCGATCGGTTCCATAGAAATATAACGAGTCGAAGGGTAGCTTCTGTGCCAAAATCCAGGTCACCAGCTCATCACTGGGTAAATTCAGAATACTGAAATCACAGGCGGCCCCTAGCCTTGAGCAGTAATACCGCCCGTTGCGGTTCACCTCATGGGCCATGTGCTGGTCCAGGTTGGGGCTAACTCTGCCGTTCTTCAGCCCTGTCACCGGGTCTTTCTTGGCCAGCCAGCGCTTCAAGTCGGCGGAGCAGAATCCGTAGGTGAGCTGAAACCGCTCTCGACCAAAGTCATCGATTACCGGGTCAATGATGTGCTGGCATAGGGCTTCCAGGGCTGGAATCGTTTCGATCAGATGTTTGGGAAGCGGATCAATCTGGTCAGAGTACTTGTGATAGGTCTGGGTGCAGGTGCAGGTGCAGAACTCCTCCAGGGTCAGATACTTTCCCAAACGCTGGCCAGTCATTTACCATAGCCTTTCGAAGTGGATACGTTCATTTTGGCGGCAGGGCTGCGATGGTTGAACCAGATGAGATGGGCTGCCAACTCATGGACGAGAGGCCGTTTGTGTTTGCTGGCACTTGCTCGGAGTTTCTGCCCGGTAGGGCTCATCAAGAGCAGGTCCATATTTCCGCAAGAAATGGAGACCGTTTCTCGCCATCAGTAGCACTCTGGGCACCGATTTCTGCAAGGAACTCTTGAGGAGCGTAGGTTTCTGCAAGGTGCTGCACTTTTTGGGCCTCAAGCATGGCGAAGTCTTCAAACCTGATGACTATGGAGATGTACGCTGAGCTAGTTGTAGCTCTTCAATCGCCGTCTTAACCTGTTGCTGGTGGGTCCGCAGATCCTGGTAAAAGGTGACGCCCTTTTTGATCTGCTCGTCCCTGGGTTCATCTGCTGTTCCAAAGACCAGACATCCAAACAACGAGATCAGCCCTTTTCGGTTTTCTTCGGCTTCCTCATATTCCCGAATACGGTCATCGACGCTCTGGGTCACATAGTCGAGAATGTCCTGGTCTGACTTTTCCACCCAGGAAAAGTCGATGCCCGGATACTGCCGAATCACTTCCCAGATATGAACGGGAATCGGCACCATGACGCGGTTGTAGGAGGCTTCAAACTGGACCTGCTCCAGCTCCAGGTAAACATAGTTGTCGTCAAGGGCTTCGTGGTAGAGGTGAAAGGTTGGCCCGTAGGCAATGGTGGATTTAGTGGACATGGCAAGGGCTTAAGTAAGGTGAAAACAGAATAGACAAAGAATCAGGTCTTTGCCCATCCTGCTTGAGTTTTTGGATGACCAGGGACCGGGTGCCTGATACAAATCTAGAATATTGATCGATGCACGGGAAGGCACCCGGTCCCTTTGAGGTCAACCCATCTGCCGATACCGCAGCAGGTAACTAAATACCTCCCCCTGCTCCGGGGTAATCAAAATCCCCGACTCCGGAATCGTTACCAAACGGCTCCACTCCCGCTGCTCCGCATACCTGAGCAAATGCAGGTGGTTAATCGCCCCTCGCACCCCATCTGGCGACCCAATTACTAAATGACGCAACCGCTCCCGCCCCGGCTGGGCGTTTGGGGTTGCTAACTGCAGCGGAATTAGATCCCCGGCTTCTTCAAGAAGCCGGGGATCTAATGTTCTTGTCACAACTGTAAACGTCGATGTGTCGGCTGCATATGCATACGTTCTTATCACCGGGCGTTTTAGGATATGCTCAATGGTTCAGAATACCGTAGTGCTGCACTCAACCTCTGAAAGGGGTTCTGGGGGCTGAATCTAGCGATTCTTCATAAAGGCGACACCCGGATTCGAACCGGGGAATGGAGGTTTTGCAGACCTCTGCCTTACCACTTGGCTATGTCGCCCCATAGCAGACTTTATTGTATCAAACTTGTGAACCAATGGAACTCCTGTGGAGGGCTATCCAAGATCTGTAGGTTGGATTGCTGAGACTTGGCCAACCCTCGCACTGGCTGGGTACAACCTGCTGCCCAGAAAGCTGGCTGGTTAAGTCTCCAGAATGCCAAGGCAAAAACGATAGTTTCTAGGCTAGAGCGTTAACCAAAGCACAAAGTTATGGTGTATCTATCAGAAAAATATTCAGGATATTTCACCGGCTCTTTATTAACCCATGCCGGATGGAACCCGCTACTCTCAGTATTTAGAATTAGAAGTTATTGAGAGACCATAATGGCTTATCTGACATTATTCGCGACGATTGAGATTTGCAACTTTTGGGGCTGTACCTGGATCGAAAACGCAGTGGCTTATTTACAGGCTTTAGCATCCGGTATTTTGGCCTGAAGTTTCAGCGTGAAGGGGGCTTCACGTTGAAGGGGTGGTAGTATCTTGCAAGCGTTTCAGGCTTTTGCGGCTCTTCAGCAAGAGATTACCACCCTAACAATAAATTTCTCAAGGCGCTCCTGACTGGTGTTGCCAGTTATTCAGTTCAAGCAGATATTGCTGTTGACTTGGGGTATCTAAAAATGATGCCTTAAAAGAATTTTTGGCTAGTTGCTGCAGTTGTTCATAAGTTAGATTGAGTGCCTTTTGAGCGGCATCAAAATTTTCGTTCATATAGCCGCCAAAATAGGCTGGATCATCAGAGTTAACGGTGACGCACAGGCCCATTTCTAAAAGCTGCTTCAAGTTATGATGGGCCATGTCATCAAATACGCAGAGCTTGATGTTGGAAAGAGGGCATACCGTTAGAGGAATTTGATGTTCGCCCAAATAATCCACCAGAGCCGGATCTTCCACACAACGAACGCCATGATCGATGCGGGATACTTTGAGTAACCGAAGGGCTTCCCAGATGTACTCCGGTGGTCCCTCTTCCCCGGCATGGGCAACGGTGAGAAACCCTTCGGCCCTGGCTCGATCGAACACCGCCTGAAATTTAGAGGGAGGGTGCCCCATTTCAGAGGAATCCAACCCCACGGCAATGATGCTGTCCCCATAGGGGAGGGCTTGCTCCAGGCTTTGCATCGCGGCCTCGGCACTGAGGTGCCGGAGAAAGCAGAGAATCAAGGCCGAAGAAACTCCCAGTTTTTCGTGGCCATCTTTAATGGCCTGGGTAATGCCGCCCAGTACCGTTGCAAAGGGGATACCTCGGTCCGTGTGGGTTTGAGGATCAAAAAAGATTTCGGTATGGCGCACGGTTTGGGCGGCGCACTTGTGTAGATAAGCCCAGGTCAAGTCATAAAAGTCTTGCTCGCTTAGCAGCACCTGAGCACCGGCATAGTACAGGTCGAGGAAAGACTGCAGGTTCTCAAATTGGTAGGCGGCCTGAATGGCTTCCACAGAAGGATAGGGCAACGGCACGTGATTTCGACGGGCCAGTTCGAACATCATTTCCGGTTCGAGGGAACCTTCAATGTGAATATGCAGTTCTGCTTTGGGCAGAGTCTGAATCAAAGATGCCATGGACACAGACAGAGGATAAGTCTCTCCATCCTATCGGCTTTGAAACGTTCGGAGAGTATCCCCGATGGCTTTGTATAGAGCCATGAAGCAGGCACCGATCAGGCAACGCTAGCCCCTTAAGATTGACTGATACACCTTAATTTTTTTGACTATGGCTGTTGAAACCGTTGGAAATCCGCCCCCTGAAGCCGACCAAATTCGTTCTGTGTTGGAAAATCAGCTCCCAGAAATAATTGCCAGCTTTAATCAGGTCTTGCGAGAGCAGTACGGTATTTCAGGCATTAGTGTCGGGGGGTTCACCATTGTGCCTGAGGGAGCCACCGAGAGTGCGGTAACCTGCGATCAGGATGGTTGTTCTGTTAATTAACTTCTAAGCCAACTGCGTTGGGTCTGGTGGATGGGTGCAACGGCGGTGAGGCCGGGATGCTTTCCCCCAGGGAAATTCCCAGGACCGGAAGCGGTGCGTTCCGGCCAGAGCAGAGTAATTTGCACCCTTGCTGGGAGGGTCTAAGGCCGAGACGCACCCTACCTATAATCCAGCTTTTAGAGGGTGCGATGGGGCAAATTTACCCTTGACGGACCAACTTGACAGGGCTGCGTGGGCACTGCCCACCAGCCTTTATGCAGGGCCATTCCCCCTGACTGTACTCTCAGGTAATTCTTTGAAAGTCTCGACCAAAGGGGAACAGAGCTAGCGCAATTAATTTAATATGCTGCTTGGCAAAGGGTAAGCCAATAATTGTGATGGCCAGAATCGCGGCATGAAAAAGGTGAGATAGGGCAATTTCCCAACCGAAGAAGA
>CAZPYG010000310.1:0-4786 GCA_964590465.1 uncultured bacterium
TGTACAGAATAACACCCATGCCCCCTGGCACGACAGGTTAATCACAACTTAACGGGCAGGGGGTATGCTGTGGTTGCGGCCTGGCCGGACTGGTATCGGATAAGAGTGGAATACTCCTGAGGCGCTAATCGAAGAAAGATAAGGATGAATTATATACAGCTCTCTGATCAAGGCTTAATAAAGTGAAATCTCAGGTATATTCCACAATTTTGTTAAATATTTAACGAAACCTGGAGGACCGGTGCTATATTGGGTCCGGTTGTTAACTTTATGGAAAAAATATTGGGAAAAGTAATGTGTTAGGGTTGCCTAAAATTTGCCTGGTTTGTTTTTAAGCTAATTGACTGACAAAAGTTTATAGCCCTCACCCTAAATCCCTCTCCCAGAGCGGGAGAGGGACTTTGAAAATCAAGCCACTTTTCAGGCTCCCCTTCGCCCCTTGTGGGAGAAGGGGTTGGGGGATGAGGGGAAGTAAGATTTGTCAGTCAACCAGGTTTTTAATCAGCATTAAAAATTCCGTCAAGAAAGTTAGCGAAAACCTTAACCAAACTTTCATCTTTTTTATGTAGCTTCCCAACTTTTGATGCAAGTTCTTCTTTCGTAGATTGTTGGCCAATTATCCTGAGACAGACAAAGACCTCTCTCATTCCTTCGACAGATGTTTTTTCTGGAAACTGGCTTTGCCTTCTTGAGGATATAGAATACGGCTAAGCAGGTGCTTTCTTTAACCAGAGAGAAGAGAAGAATGTTTTTGGCTTTGTATCCTCCGTTCTTTTGGATAACCAAACTAGTCTCTGGGTCTGTGGCATGCTAGCCGGGCTTTTTTTGTTGCGTTGGCTGCACAAGTGTTTGCTAGAGCCTACGAGGCGACCTGGCCTTCCTCTATGGTCTCTGACTAAGGGGTTTCATCCCCCTTGGCTTTTCAGTATTTTTTTTGTTAAGAGCACCGTCTGTCATGGGTTTTAAGTAAAGATTTAGCCAGGCCCTGGAGACGAGATGATTTATCTGATCGGTTTTTCTATGTCCCTACAGGTGGATCCCCTCTCTGGATGAGTTTTTCGCCTATCCATATAATTTAGGCAGGCCCAGGCTATTCACCAAAGATCACATTTGCAAATGAGACTTGGAGATCTTATCAAATATTACAATGTCGCAGATCCGGGGTGTTTCCATGATAAAAAATATGTTTTATTTGAAGTTGTATTCAGGGTCCGTTGGCATAGTAATATAGCAAGCATTAGCTATGAAAATTTGTCTGGCTAACGGCTTTCCCATCTAATTTACTTCTTGGAGTGTAAAAGAATGACTGTTCTCTTAACCGATACCGGCTGGACAGATCTGCTCGGTAACGATAACACCTGGACTGACTTTGCTGATTTTGTTTACGGCTCTACCACTAATGAAACAGCAGCGGTTGGTGTGGAAGGTGGTGAAGTCGCTTCAACCCTGGGCGGTGCTGACTATATTTCTGGTGTTGCTCTGGGCACAGGCTTAGGTATAGCTGTTGTGGGAGAACTCCAGACTAACCAGGGGGCCGACCTCATCATCGGTTATTCGGTCGGAGGTGACGCCGGGATTTTTGTTAGTGGCACCATTGGGACCGGTCAGGGTAGCGATAAAATTATTGGTCAGGGTCTAGCGGGCGATGGTCTTGTCGTTACTTCTGAAGGCTCTATCCTTACCCGAGCTGGTGATGATGTCATTATCGGAAACAGCTTGGATGGTACCGGTATCGTTAACGAAGGGACCATTACGCTGGATGATTCCGGTATCGACCAAGGCATTGATGTCATGCAGGGTGCTGGAGGTAATGGAGGTATAAACAATAGTGGTTCTATTACCTTTGGTGGCGGTAACGACACCCTGGCGGCAGTTTCCACTGGTACGGCTGCTGACATTACTAACTCCGGCGAAATTCGCATGGGTGCTGGTGCAGACTCCGTTATCTTTGCAGGTACGGGCGTCGGTCTTGGAGGAGGCACCTACTTTTTAGGAGCTGGCGGTGATACTTTCGCTGGTTTTGCTGCCGGTGGCACGGTTGATGCCGGAGATGGAGTCGAGGATACTCTGATTTTGACTTCTGAAGTTGCTGACAACTCAGTTTCTTACACAGTCAACCTCGTTGAGGATACCGTGACGTTTACTGCCACCCTACCGCTTATCGGTGGCGTCACCATGACCACCTCTAACTTTGAGAATTTGGTGTACGGTGAGCAGACCTTCGCCTTTTCAGATCTAACCGATGGTCAGGTTATTGGCGCTGTAGCTTAACCTAACCCTGAGCTGATTAAAAGCATGTAAATGCTAGAAGCGCCCTGACTGTTCAAAAGTCAGGGCGCTTATTTTTGACGGCGTTTATTTTTAAATACCTGAAGGGCTTTTGGGGTGTCCATGTTAGGGAATGAGAGACCTCATCAGATAGGGTAACCAGCCTTCCATTCTTGAAGGAAATGTTTAATTTTAGACCATATTGAAAATCCGTGGGCACGTTAATATTACGGGCAATAACCCTGGTGGAGGCTGATTGAGCTATTGTCTCCCTCTTATGCCGTATTTTCTGGAGCTTCGCATATGACTATTGAATTAACCGCAACAGGCTGGACAGATTTACTCGGTAACAGTAACCCATGGACGAGTTCTAGTGACTTTGTCTATGGCCAGTCTTTAGACTCTACTCCAGCCGTTGCTATTGCCGGTGGTGTCGTTGCTTCAGCGGGTGGAGGGAACGACTCTGTCTCTGGTTTTGCCCTATCCAATGGTACGGGTTTCACAGTCCAGGGCGAGCTGCAAATGAACCGGGGGGACGATGTCATTCTAGGCTTCTCCCAAAATTCCATTGGAATAGCAATTCTTAGCACCGGCATCATCGGCACGGGTAAAGGAGACGACAAAATTATTGGCCAGGGGGATATTGGGATATCCATTAGTTCTGGTGGTTTTTTACAGACAAAAGTCGGCGACGATGTCATTTTCGGCAGCGGTATCGGGTCTGGTAGCGTTGGCATCTTTAACCAGGGCACCATCGAAATGGATGTTGCGGCTGACGAGGGCAATGATGTTTTGCAGGGTGTCGGTTCGTCGGGGGTTTTTAACTCTGGCGGAACCATAACCTTTGGCGGTGGTAACGATACTCTGGTAGCGGTTTCAACCGATAGCAGCAGTGCCGACCTGTTTAACAACGGTGAAATCCGCATGGGTAGCGGTGCTGATACCTTACTACTGGGGGGCACTGGCCTCATGGATGGCGGCGGCGATATCTTTTTAGGGGCTGGGGGAGACACCCTGGTTGGTTTTGGTGACATGACCGTTGACGCCGGCGACGGTGTGAATGACACCCTAATTTTGCCTTCGTCAACCGCCTTTGCAGGAGGGCAAACCCTGGTATATACGGTCGCCATCAATGAAGCTGCTGGTACAGTAAGCTTTATTTCTGGCATTGGTCTCACTGCTAGAACCATGACCACCACCGGGTTTGAAAACTTAATCTATGCCGACCAAACCTTCGCCTTTTCTGAGTTAACAAATGGTCAGACACTGACTGTTTAATACTTAGAAGTGTCTGTCTATCGTCAGAACAATGCATTCGCAAGTTTGGAATGTATTCCACAAACCTGCTGATACCGAATCCGGTTCGGAAAACCTCGATTCCTTGAGAAACGATTACCGCTTGCTAGCAATTCTCATTTTGATTTCCTAGCGTTGGCCTGAGCAATTGACCCAGAGCTTCGCACTAGGTCAGCCCTGGACGAAACGAGGCCCATGCGTTCGGGGTGAGCCTGTCGAACCCCATCACCTCCGGCTTAGAGTAATGCCCTTGCTCCCTTCGGGAGCAACTTCGTGAACGACAAGCTCAGCATGACCGGTATTGCTTTCTTTCAAAAGCCATACTGAGAATTGCTGGCCCCTTGCCCTGAGCCGATGCAGAATTATTTTTCTATCAGGGGTAAGCTACTCGGATTTAGTATGACCTATAGATTCCCCTGGAATTGCCTGACCTCAGCCCGTACTAAAGCTCATTTTGGGGTCAGGGCCTGATAGTAATCAGATAACTTTTTGACGTTCCATACTTTTATAAATATTTCAATTTGCAAGGGGGGTGAAAATTTCGTCGCGAACTATAATATGGCGGACTCATAGTATTGGCTGTAATGCCTGGCTGACCTGGGGTCTACCTTTGATCACCGTTTCTAGAATTTTGTCGGAGCTTGCGGAATGACTATTAATTTAACTAGTTCAGGTTGGACCGATTTAACGGGTGAAACCCAACCCTGGAGCGATTTTACTGATGTCGTTTTTGGATTGACGTTTGGCGCTGGTGACGCGGTTGTTGTTGCCGGTGGAACAACCGTTGCAACCCTTGATGGCAACGACTACATCGCCGGTAATGCCCAGGGCTCAGGTATTGGCCTGCTTGTGCAGGGTGAGTTACAAACCAACGAAGGCGCCGACTTGCTTGTTGGTTACTCGGTGAACGGTACCGCTGGAATTTCGGTCTCGGGAACGATCGGAACTGGGCAGGGTAACGACAGAATTATCAGTCAGGTGTTTGCCCCGGGGGCTGCCGCCATAGAAGTTGAGGCGGGTGGGTCTATCCTGACTAAAGTTGGGGCCGACATTATCGTTGGGGTCAGTGCCCTGGGGACTGGTATCAGTAATGCCGGCCTGATTGAAATGGATGTCTCAGGAGATCCTGGCGATATTGATATCATGCAGGGCGCTGGTGTCATTGGGGTTTCCAATAGTGGTTCCATCACCTTTGGGGCGGGCAACGATAGTCTGCTGGCCG
>CAZPYG010000311.1:0-4766 GCA_964590465.1 uncultured bacterium
ACCTCCTGAGCGCTCTCCCTCTATTTTACTCAACACAAACTCGGGTGGAACTAGAAGTGAACTTTTACCATTACTCGATACTCACTACTTCTTCCCCCCCGACGAAGACAACGTCATCCCCATGCTCGACGGTGACTGGTTCCCCGACGACATTGCCGAGCGGTTCCATCAGTTCCTGCGCGTCACCTTCGGCGAAGAGCACTACGACGAGAACCTCAAGTTCCTCGAAAATGCCATTGGCAAAGACATCCGCAAATACTTCCTGCGCGACTTCTACAACGACCATGTACGGCGCTACAAAAAGCGGCCCATCTACTGGCTGTTCAGCAGCCCCAAGGGCACCTTCAACGCCCTCATCTACATGCACCGCTACCGCCCCGACACCGTCAGCGTCGTCCTCAACGACTACCTGCGCGAGTTTAGCACCAAGCTCACCGCTGAGAAAAGCCACCAGGAGCGGGTCAGCATCAGCGAGTCGGCCTCAGCCTCTGACAAGACCAAAGCCCTGCGGCAAATCGAAAACCTCAACAAAATGATCGAGGAGTTAGAAGACTACGAGCGTGAGGTGCTCTATCCTTTAGCTACCGAGCAAGTCGAAATCGACCTGGACGATGGCGTAAAGGTAAACTACGGCAAGTTCGGTAAGGCGCTGAAAAAGATTTCAGGCCTCAACTAGCCAAGGGGAGTCGGACTCATGCATATCCAGACGCTCACGCTGACTAACTTCCGTGGAGCCCGTTCGTTGCCGCTTGACCTGCACGAACGGCTCAACGTGCTGGTGGGGGTCAATGGTGCAGGCAAGTCTACTGTGTTGGATGCCTGTGCCACCATGTTGTCTTGGGCTGTGAGTCGTATTCGACAGGCTGGAACATCTGGCAGACAGATTTCTGAAGAAGACATCACCAATAAACAAGGGTCAGCAGCTATTGAAATTAGTTGTGTTGATGATGCCCAAGAAATTACCTGGAGACTCGCAAAAAGCCGTAAAGGTTACGGTTCTCCAGAACATCCGAGTGATCTCAAAGAACTGAGCACCTATACGAAACAGATACAAGCTCGAATTGCTAATACTGACCAGAAGACAAACATACCTCTTTTTGCTCACTATCCTGTCACCCGTGCTGTTTTGGAAATTCCTTTGCGCATTCGAGGGAGACACAGTTTTGAGTTGTTAGCAGCTTATGATGATGCGCTAACCACAGGGGCAAACTTCAGAACATTTTTTGAGTGGTTTCGTGAACGAGAAGACTTGGAGAACGAGATACTTGTTCGTAGAAGTCAGCCCACTTTCTTTGACGATGAGAAAGCCAATGAATATCCAGATCCTCATCTTCAAGCTGTGCGTAATGCTTTAGGCCGACTTTTACCCGATTTTGAGAATTTAACTGTCAGGCGTAGTCCTCTCAGGATGGAGATTCAAAAAAGCGGGGAGATTTTGACGGTTAATCAGCTCTCAGATGGGGAAAAGTGTTTAATTGCCATGGTGAGCGATCTGGCTCGAAGGTTAGCGATTGCCAATCCTACTTTGGAGAACCCTCTCGATGGTGATGGGATTATTTTAATTGATGAAATTGATCTGCATCTTCATCCGAACTGGCAGCGAATGATTGCTAACCGGCTTTTAGATATATTCCCGAACTGTCAGTTCATCGTTTCTACCCATTCTCCCCATGTGCTGACCCATGTTCATCCCGAAAATATATTGATCTTGCACTGGTCGGGAGACTCTGTAGAGGCATTAAGACCAGAAGAATCCTATGGGAGAAAGGTTGATCGAATCCTCGAAGATCTGATGGGGTTGGACACTACTCGTCCTGAAAGAATTGACAAAAAAATTAGAGGGCTGTTCAACATGATTAGCCAAAGTGACGCGAACGAATTAAGTGGCATTCGCGAAGAGCTGAAAAGAATAAAGCAGGAAATTGGCAATGACCCTGAACTCATCAAAGCAGAAGGCTTGATTAGGAGGAAGGAGCTGATCGGCAAGTGAAGCACATTCAAAAGCGAAGTGAACCAGAGGAATTCACAAAGTGGAAAGCAAAAAGTCGTACCTGGGAGAAGTTTCAGAAAAAAACCAAGATTCGTAGGTTGGTTAAAAACTCCCTGCTAGAAGAACAGTTTCATCTCTGCTGCTACTGCGAACAGAGTCTGGAAGGTGAGTATGACGAAGTTGAGCCTCTATCGGATAGCGAGATATACGAAGAGGCTCAGCCCGATGACGATTCGACTAAGCCCGAGAAGTCTCATATTGAGCATTTTCAGCCTCGGAGTGATTCTGCCGTCGATCCGCTGAGTTATGAGAATTTGCTGTGCTCCTGCCTGAAAGACTGGCCACCCAACGTACCCCTTCACTGTGGCGCATTAAAAGGTAACTGGTTTGACTCATCTCTCCTGGTTTCGCCCTTAGATCCAGCTTGTGAGTCTCGCTTCGTATACTCTGAGCTGGGAGATATCATTCCTGCCGATAAGGATGACCTGGCGGCGGCAACGACAATCGAGAAACTTGGGCTAAATATTCCTAAATTGAGAGCATTGCGAGCAGCAGAGATTGCTCGCTTCACTGATGAATCCCTTTCATTGGAGGATCTGCAGATACTTGTTGATGACTATCTCCAGGAAAAAAATGGAAGGCTCAACCGCTTTTGGACAACTATCAAGCTTTTATATGCATGACTCCTGTGTCGAGCCCATAGGGTCACCGAAGTACGAAGCGCAGACTTTTGGGAGATACTCGACATGAGTAAGCTAATACCCGCCAGGCCGAAGCTCCTCACTACCCATAAAGCCTTATCAACCAGGGGGTGCGCTGATGGCGACCATGAACTTTAATACGGCCAACTCCACCTTCCGGCAGCTCCTCGGCAATGGTCTCACCTATCACGTCCCACCCTTTCAGCGCGACTACTCCTGGGGCGAAGACGAGTGGGACGACCTCTGGCAAGACATTACAGCCCTGTTCGAAGAAGACGGCGAACCAGCCCACTATATGGGCTACCTGGTGCTGCAGTCTTCCGACAGTAAACGGTTTGACATCATCGATGGACAGCAGCGGATGACCACCATCAGCATCATGACTCTGGCGGGTCTGGCCTACCTGGATGAGTTGATCGCCGCCGACCTGGATGCCAGCAACAACACGCTTCGTAAGGATCAGCTCCGGAACAGCTACATCGGCTATGTGGACCCGGTGAGCCTGGTACCCCGCTCTAAGCTGGAGCTGAACCGCCACAACAACCGGTTCTACCAGACCTACCTGGTGCCCCTTGAGCGCATCCCCCAGCGGGGCCTCAATGCCTCTGAGCACCAACTCCGTAAAGCCTTTGGCTGGTTCAAAGAACGCCTCAAAACCCGCCTGGGAACCCAGCCCGACAGTGGCCAGAACTTTGCCGCCTTCATCGATTCCCTGGTGGATAAGCTGTTCTTCACCGTCATTACCGTCACCGACGAGCTGAATGCCTTCAAGGTGTTTGAGACCCTCAACGCCCGAGGAGTCCGCCTCTCCGCCACCGACCTGCTGAAGAACTACCTGTTCTCCCTGATCAGCCAGGGAGAAATCCACGAAGCTGAGGTGCAGGCCCTCGAAACCCTCTGGGAGCGTATTGTGGGGCTGCTGGGTAGCGAGAGCTTTCCAGAGTTCCTGCGGGTCTTCTGGAACAGCCGCAATAAGCTGGTTCGCAAGACCGATCTGTTCAAAGCTATTCGCCGCAGCATCACTACCCGCGAGGGGGCGTTTACCCTGGTGAGGGATCTGGACTACTGTGCCGATATCTACTCCGCCCTGCGAGACCCCCAGGATGCCAGGTGGTACCCCGACGAGAGCCAGGCCCTCAAGCAGCTCGTAATGTTTGGCGTGCGCCAGCCCCTGGCTATGCTGCTGGCCTGTTATCAGCGGTTCTTTGACGATGAACGACCATCGTTCACTGCCATCCTTCGGGCCATAGCGGTGATCTCCCTGCGGTACAACGTCATCTGTAACCTGCCGACCCACGAGCAGGAGACCCTCTACAACGAAATTGCCCGTAAGGTGTCTGACGGCACCTACGAGAGCTATCAGCAGGTGCGGGAAGCTCTGCGGCGGGTGTATCCAGACAATCAGCAGTTCAAAGGGGCCTTTGCCGAGAAAGAGCTACGTACCACCAACAGCCGCAACAAAAAGGTGGTGCGCTACATCCTGTTTGAGATTGAGCGGCAGCGGTCGGGTCAAGACTTTGACTTTGAGAGTGCCACCTACAACCTGGAGCATGTGCTGCCCGAGAACCCCTCGGCAGACTGGGCCTACATTGAAGAGGCCAAGCAGAACCGCCTGATCTACCGCCTGGGCAACATGACCCCTATGGAAACGAACCGCAATCGAGACCTGGGCAACGCCGACTATGGGACCAAACGAGCGGTCTATGCCCAAAGCGACTTTCAAATTACTCGCGCCATTGCCGACCATTACGAGACCTGGGATGAAACCACCATTGAGTCCCGGCAGAAGCGCCTGGCGGAGGTGGCGGCAGGCATCTGGCGGATTAACTTTGGGGATTGAGCAAGGTAATACCTCAGCTTGAAACTTCAAGGAGCGAAATACGGGTATTACGGATCCTCTTTATGAATAATTGAGCTTGATGCACTCATCTACCATTACAAAATGTCTTTAAATGACTGGGCAGATTGAGGGAATGGTCATTCTCTAAGTGAGAGATTAGCTAGTTCCAACTTATTTTGTGTGGGCCTGCTTGGGCAACGGCCTTCTGCCATTCAACGAAGAGGCAATCAGCAGA
>CAZPYG010000312.1:0-4756 GCA_964590465.1 uncultured bacterium
ATTGGCAAGGGTAGAGGATTCCAAATCTATATATTTTGTTGATGCTGAAGGCTCAATTGTAATTGACGGCTACGAAGCTAATAGATTTGAGAGGTTGCACGATAGTTACTCCGAAAATCTTTTGGGTGTTAGGGATAAAGGTGAATGGGGCTTTGTGGATTTAGAAATGAAAATTCATATCAGACCTCAATTTGAAGATATAAAGCCTTTTAAGGGAAATTCTGCGGCAGTAAAAATTGGCGATAAATGGGGATTTGTAAATCCTTTGGGGCAATTTACGATAAATCCTGTATTTAAAAATGCCTATTCCTTCTCAGAAGGATTGGCGGCAGTGCAGATTGATGAGAGCTGGGGATTTGTTAACGCAGATGGAGATATTGTCATAGATGCTCAGTTCGATGAAGTCAGAAGCTTTATGAATGGCATAGCTCAGGCAAGAAATAGTCAAGAATGGGGGTATATCAATATTAATGGGGAATGGATGATTACTCCCCGGTTTGAGCAAGCTGGATCTTCTTTTACTGAAACAGGAATTGCCAGTGTTCTGGTCAATGGATTGTTTGGAGTGATCGACATACACGGAGAATGGATATGGGAGCCTTCTAGATAATAGATGTTTATAAACTATGTATCTTAAACCCGAGCATCATCAACTTAAGCAACTTAGTATTTACTGGGGATTTACCATTCCAGCCATCCCAGATCTAATTGCCCTGGAACAATTTCGCACCAATTGTACCTATGAATCTGCCCTAGAATCTCTCTGCACTCAGCAACAAAACTGGATACAACAACTCCATGGGGAGAGTCGCTTCACCCTTTCCTGGCGGTTGATCACGTTAGGCAATCCCGAAAAAGATTTAATTTTTGGTTTGGTCGGCAAAACCGATGGGCAAAATGAAGATGAAACTCGCATTGCTGCTCAGTTATTCTTCAACCAGGTGCGGGATGCACTGCCCAACAGCTATCCGGTGATGCCCTGTGAAGATGCCGATGGGCTGGCTCAATTTCGGTTTCCCTTCATGCCATCGGCCCAAGATACTCTGGCTGAATTCAGCCGTACCGTTACCCCACTACAGACGATTAGCTCCCAAAATGCTGGTAGTCAAACGGGGCAACAAATTAACCTGTGGGCACCGCAACCAGGACACTTTCAAGCCTTATTCCGGGCTTTGGCTTGCCATCATGCCCCGGCAGGCATTGCCATCAATCTGCGCCCCACGCGACTGACTGCTGAAGAACGTGGGTCCATTGCTTTCCTGGCAGACGCCTACGCCAGAGCCGCATCCCGCAGTACCCAGGAAGGGATGCAAATTCAGACGCTTTCCACCAGTGTTACCCATCAAAATAAAGGGTTAGAAGCCGAGCAGGCGGCTCAGGCATGGCAGCATCTGAATCGGGCCTGGCGATTGCCCTTTGAGATGAGTATTAGCCTGATGGCAGCGGGACCATTGCCACAGTCTGTTACAGCAGCACTCCAGTCGGCCATTAGCGGCGAACCCAAGACTGAGCTGCCAGTGGGTGAAGGAGATTTACACCTGGCGACGGCAGAGGCTCAAAAAAATGCGGTGCGGCAAAGTTGGTCAGATCTAGCGATCCACTACTGGGCCAACCGGCAGGATCTGGGTCGATTTCCGTGGATCTTTAGCCCAGAAGAAGTTCACAGCGTTTTTCGCCTGCCCATTGCCGACCGCCAGGGGGTGTGGGGGGTGCCCTCTGCTCCGGGAGCCAGTGATGCTCGTCATTTAACCTTTGCGGAGAAAGTTCCTGCCGATTTACAGCTCGGTACCCTTCGCCTACGCCTTAAAGACCTGACCCAACATGGATTAATTGGAGGAGTCCCCGGCAGCGGTAAAACCAATACGGTACTCTATTTGCTCAATACCCTCTGGCAAGAGCATCACATTCCCTGGCTGGTATTAGAACCGGCAAAGACAGAGTATCGAGCCTTACAGGCACTTAACCCAGATTTATGGGTGTTCACTCTGGGAGAAGAACGGGTCGCACCGTTTCGCTTCAATCCTTTTGAGCTGCCGCCAGGGATTAACCTGGCCAGTCACCAGGGAGCTTTGGTGGACTTGTTCTCCGTCTCCATGAGCATGTGGGGGCCGTTGCCCAGCGTATTAGAACAGCTCATGCAAGAAGCCTATCGTCGCAAGGGGTTTACCCTTTTAGGCGACAACACTGGGTTAGAGCCACCGCAGTTTTCTGACTTGTGGCGGTTGGTAGGTACCATCGTTCCTCGTCTGGGCTATAGTCGCGACACTACTGATGAAATTACTGCTGCCCTTCAGGTGCGGCTAGGACGTTTCTGTCGAGGGGCTTTAGGGGCAATGCTCAACACCCCTCAGTCCATTCCTTTTGATGACTTGATGCAGCAGCCCACCCTACTGGAGATGGGCCAGATTACCAACAGTGATGACCGTGCTTTTTTGATGGGGCTGATTCTCAACCGTTGCTATCAGTACTGGCTGGCTCGACGCGACCAGGCAACAGGGAACTTAAAACATGTGCTAGTTGTGGAAGAAGCTCACAACCTGCTGGCAGATGTTCCAGAACAGGCGGCTCAGGAATCGGCCAATCCGAAAGGGAAAGCGGTGCGTAACTTTGCCAACATGCTGGCGGAAGTAAGAGCCTTTGGGCAGGGCATTTTAATTGCTGACCAAAACCCGGCAGCTCTTGTGCCAGATGTGATGGTTAATACTAACCTCAAACTTGCCCATCGGGTAGTCGAGGCCAGTAATCGAGAAGCTTTGGGGCGTGCGATGTTGTTGACCCCCCAGCAAGAAAAGCAACTGGCTTCTTTGAAAGTTGGCCAAATGTTGTTCTATCAGGGAGGCCAAGCCGAACCAAGCCTGAGTCAGGTACCCAACTTCAAAGACCGCCATGCTGTGTTCAGCCAACTTCCCAGTGATGAGAAGGTAAAAAGCCAATTCAGCAGTTTTCAAAATCGCTATCAAGCCTGGTACGGTTTGCCCTACGGTTGCCGAGAAGTTATGGGTTGCAGCACTGTTGAAGTCGCTCAGCATCTTGTCCATGCTCTGTTCAGCGATGCCACATGGTCGGCGTGGCAAGACCAAATTACACTGCACATCCTGGCAGCTCCGTTTAACGGGGATATCTGGTTGACGCTACGTCCTTTTTTGGGAAGGATGCTAGTAGACCTGTATCCTATAGCGTTATCCCCAGAAGCAACTACAGCTGCGTTAGAAAATGCCGCTGCATTGATCGCCGCTGAAGTTACCCAATTAAAAGGCATGATTCATGGTTGGAACCCCAGCCAGCGAAAAGTTGCCCATCAGCTTTTGGTCGATAGTTTGCGCCAGCTTAATCCAGAGCTACAACAACGCTGGTTAGAACTCTGCGCCCTCTCAGCTTCCTGGCAAGAGATTGGCTTACACGCCAAAGCCTATGGCCTGTCGAACGCTCCTGGTGCTTTTCGCTATGAGGCAACATGTTTATTCAAGACAAAAGAAGCTTTCTCCCAATACCTGGAGAAATCCGAAGCAACTCCTGATGAAACTCTAAAGACCTGGATCGCCCATCAAATTCCATATTTGTTTACTCCATTAACTCAAGAAATCCAAAAATCTTTTGCGGTATGTGCAGCGGTTGAAGTAACTCAGAATAATCCAGCTCTGCTAGAGTATCTGCTCCCAAAATAATATTTTTACTCAGCACATAAACCAATTCTTACTAAAGGTACAATCACCATGATTACTCCATCAACACCGCCGCCTGAACCCTTGCCACCAGAAATGGTTTGGGAAAGCAAAACAGCTCTTGAAGATCCGTTAGATGCACATTTCGGTGCAAAGAAAGAAAGAGATCAGAGAAATAAGGACGCTGAAACATCTTCAATAGAAGCTAACACACCTAAAGTGGCAGGCAGTGGTAGTCCACCTAGTGGTAATGATGATCCACCTAATGATTGTAAAGACAAGGTTACTGAACTCCCTTACATGCGAAGTGAAAATGGCCTGCCAGGGAGAACCATTCCCCAGGATGAGTATGACCGTAGGCAAGGAATTACTGACCAATATACAGCTCCACGTCCTAGCAATGCTGAAATAGCGCAACAAATACGGGGAGATTCGTCTTCAGCAGCTAATAAAGACAACAGTGAATTACCAGAAAACACTGGGAGTGGGGAAAAGATTTTTTGAATCAATGCCTGAATTAGGATCTATCCATTTGCTACTCAATAGGTATTCTCTCTTAGTTCGATAGCCAAAATTCAAATTTAAAATACGTAGTCGGGGACCTGTTGAGATTTGGGAAAAGCGATAAGCTAGTCTCTCATTTCTAGAGAATTGGGGACTAGCGCTCAAAACCACTTTGCCTTGAAGGTTCTACATCAACTCTAGTCTTAACCTCAGACAGCACAGCATAATTTGAGAATTTATCCTCAGTATTCTCGATACTAACTACCTCATCTTTGGAGCTGATTTTGGAAGTTACTTCTTGCCTAATTACATCACTCGGATTTTCCTTCGCCCTAGATTTCCTGACCCGCTCTACCAAAGCATCCAAATCCTCAGAAGCATAAAGCTTTAGATCATGCTTCACTCGGCTCACCGTGACATAAAAGCTCTCCCGCCCCAGATGCCGGTTTAACGCCCCAATCATTCGCTCCGCCGACTTACCCTGGGCCGCATAAGTGGTGCTGACCAGCGCATAATCCAGATGGGCTAACTCATTACCGCTCAAGCTTTCCGTTTTTCCATTTCCGTAGCGGATCAGCACCTGCCCTGCG
>CAZPYG010000313.1:0-4752 GCA_964590465.1 uncultured bacterium
CGGGATCAGTTGAGGCTTTGGACACAGAAGACAAATTAAATGCCTTCCATTTTAGCTTGATTGATATAGCTGTCCTATTGCTTAGGTTTACAAACGGAAACAGAATTGGTTGTTTTAACTCCAGTCTACTTATCGAAATATTATTTGGTTTGGCAATTCAAAAGTTGTTTATTGCGCATTGTTCCGAATGTTACATTCTCCTTAAGTATTACCTACTTTTATGTGAGTAAGGATTAGGTTAGATATGTCACCACAAATAACCACGTAACAGTTGGTTAACATCTAATCAATTTCGCAGGCATTTTCGTTTCCATTTCTGCTAGTAGGGTTCATTTACTTAATGGCTCAGAATTATCCGAATAGGCGCAGATGTCATCTTCGCCATTTTGGTGCCGATAAAGTCTGAAATTTAGACTGTCAAGATGTAGTGCTCAAGTGAGCTTAATCATCAGAGCTATATATTGACATGCTTTGTTAGGCTGTTTTAGCTCTTATTAAGGAGAAGATCATGAGTATTTCTTCAAAAGGTCTTGATCTCATTAAAGGATTTGAGGGGCTGAGACTAGAAGCTCATCTTTGTCCAGCCAAGGTAGTTAGCATTGGCTACGGTACAACTCGTTACCCAGACGGGCAACCAATTCAGTGGGGAGACAAAATCACTGAACAGCAAGCAGAAGCTTTTTTGATTCATGATTGCGATAAATTTTCCAAGGATATTGATCGACTTGTCAAAGTGCCACTCAATCAGAACCAGAGAGATGCTTTAATTTCCTTTTGTTATAACTTAGGTTCTGGTGCATTTACTGATAGCACCATGCTCAGGCTACTCAATCAAGGCGACTATAAAGGGGCCGCAAACGAATTCCCACGATGGGATAAAGCAACCATTGATGGGGTTAAACAGTCTTTGCCTGGACTAACTCGACGACGTGCAGAAGAAAAGTTACTGTTTGAAACGGTTGGCAACGAAGGTGAGAGCCTTGAACTTGAACCTTCTCCCCAGGACAGTGTTACCTGGCTAGAACTATACCGTTCAGCCGATGGCGGCAATATTGTCGCAGCATGGAATGGAAGTCAGTTAGTTGAACTCGTTGGCTTTGATCGTTCGCTCAAAGAAGATCTGGCTACCGTGCTAATGCAATACAAAAATGCTAAAAATGTTCATGTTGCAGCAGCCGATAAGCCACTCCCAACAGGCAAACTTGTCAAAGTCGTAGGGCCGGACAAAGACATTGCACCGCTGCAAAAAGCTGCACCGTCTTTAGGAGGCAAAATCTTGCAACGAGGTAGTAATGGCCCAGAAGTTACCTGGCTACAAGAACGCTTAAGTGACCTAAGTTACTACACAGGGGCAATTGACAGTGACTTTGGCCATGGAACAGATAAGGCCGTAAAAGAATTTCAAACAGCAGTGTTTGGTTCATCTCAAGCTGATGGTAAGGTTGGCCCATTGACATGGAAAGCTCTAACTGGGGATCCCTTCCCTCGTCCTGATGAGCTACCTGCTGGCCCAGATGGTACGAATTATCTACGTCTAACCAAAACCAATACCAAAGACCAAAATGGCCTCTATCGCCTCCGCCTTGCCTACTTCAAGAATGGGCAAGAGATAGATCATATGTTTGTCTGCTCAGGCCTTGCCAGGGCTCAATTCTTCCGTATCGGCACACTTAGCAAGGCAGGCTCTGCTGAGCCTCTACCTGAAGGTAAATGGTATATGCACGATATTGATTGGAAATGTGGCAAGGACAACTACGACCGCAGGAATAGCTGGGGTTCTGGTGTTGGCCCAGTACGGATCCGGCTTGATTTTAAAGAACCAAAAACAATTGCGCGAACACACATTCTCATCCATCTCGATGAAAATGTACCAGGTACATTAGGGTGCATCGGCGTCCATACAGTTGCTGACCTCAAGCGTCTTGTGAGCTGGCTAAGAGATACCGATCCACGCGATCTTTATGTAGATTGGGGGCTTGGTACCTGCCCTAAACCAGCGGTTGCTCGGCAAGCCGTTAGTACTTAAAGCCTGTTAGTTCTAGCACTACCTAGTAGGTAGGTTAGGCAAAAGTATAGCAGCAGACTTAATCAGCCAATTGCTTATATTTTTCACCTAACCTACCTAATCAGGAGATTAATAACATCAAGGTCAATCTAGACAATTTATTCCTCTTAAAGGAGGCTGTCATGACTGTCACACTTGCATCAGGTTTTGCCCTTCTCATGTCTCGAATTGCCAAGTATAAGGGGATTGCTGATCAGATAAATAAAGCCTGTGAAGAAAAAGGATGCCCTCCAGCCTTTGATATTCAGCTCTCACCTACCTCAGAAAGCGAAAGCATTCATATTAGGGCATCAGAGCAGTATCGGTTTGAAGGGTTTGGTGGTGTTTTTGGCCTGCCGCCCAAAATGTCATTCTGGGTTCACTACCTACCTGAAAACGAAGAAAAAGTTGAAATCGGACGGTTCCTGATACCGGTAGCATTTGGTGACTTGCGCAAGCTCTAGAGATAGAGATATACAAGCACGAAAAAACTACCATCCGTGATCGTCTCTAGAAAGCTGAAAATTGATCCGAGTCAGGTCCCCAAATAATCATCTGACTTTCAGTGAGGATAAAAAAATGACAATTACAACTCCCAAAAAACAATTTGAGATCAACCTAATTGAGCCGGTTTATGGCCTGAACTACAATAAAGGCTATATAGGCTTCACTTATGACAGCAATCATCCAGTTGGGCGAGGAATTGCTTACTTCACTAAGTGGTACAAGATGAGCAATATCCATGCTACTCACGTTCTAATCGTAACCGGGAAAAACTCTTGCATAGAAGCAGATGCAGCTAGCAACATGGTTGAGGAAAATCCACTAGAGCCATACTTCGCACCCTCTAACCGCCAAATCTTCTTCCGTAAGCCTAGAGATCTAAACGATGAGATTGCTGACCGTATCGTTAGTATTCTCAAGCCAGAAGTTGGTAAGAAGTATGACTATAAGCTAATCCTAGCTCATGGGCTTTCTGGTGGACTACCAGGATACTTACTAAATCGCCTATCAAATGGCCGGCTTAAAAAAGTACTCTGCGAAGTCCTGGACTGTCCGAGCAGCTATATCTGTAGTGAGTTGGCAGCTTACGCTTTGGATGAACAACCCGAGTATAGGGATAAAGGAGTACTAGCACTGCCCAATAGTACAATCAATCCTCAAAAACTTTTCGAGGACGATGAGATTTTTGAGCCTTGGAAAAGCGAAGTAGCAGAAAATCTTAGGCGATTAGTGATTAGTGCTACCTAACTAATGGTACTTATCTCTTTCAGGGTAAATAGCGGCATGGTTCCAACAAGGAGGATGCCTGAATGTTGAGCGGGCTAATGGTTTAGCGCCGATTGAACTCAACCTGGCCCACATAGCCAAAGTTGCCGTACTGCTCATCCCCGCTGAATAGCTGTACTTCGTAGGAACCGGACCTTGGCAACGGGCAGGTAATTTGTGGGCCTTGGGTTGCCTCATCAGAACAACGCTCAGCCTGGCTAGCTCCTTTGGCGGCATAGCTGGTGAGAATCCAGCGCTGGTTGGGATTTTTGAGATTGATAACGGCACTTCCGCTGGTATCCGTTTGAGAGCGAGTCGGAGACACCAGATCCATGCCCTCGGCAAAGAACTGGGCTCTCATCATCGGCTGGCGCAGGAATTCTCCTCGGGAGATGGGCTGAGATCTCAACTGCCACGCCTGGTCCTCGGGAAAGTGGGTAATGCCCATCACTTCAGGGGGAGGGAAGAGATAGTCGGTCTTATAGGCTTTGGTAAAGCCCTTATCTCGGCTCACATGGCCACTGTTCCAGGTGGCGTCAATGAGATACCACTGCCCGTTAATCTTGGCGGCATTCCAGGCATGGCGTTGGCCTTCCAGGTCGCTGGTGGAGCTGCGGGAATCGCCGGTCACATAGACAATTTCCTCTCCGATGGCCTGGCCCAGGGCCTCCAGCAGTTTGGCGTAACCGGCACAGACGGCAACCCGGCGTTGAAAGACCGTCTCGGCATCCTGGGGGGGATAGTTCCCAGCAAAGTAGTTTGGAGCATCATAGGCAATGCGGTCGGCCACATAGTCATGGAGCGCTTTGACCCTCAACATTGGGTCTTTCTCCTGGCTGGCGATGTACTGAGCCACCGATTCAATGCTGGTTTCAGCGCTGGCAGGCATGTTTACAACGGCAGGATTTAGCCCAGCATCAGCCCAGGGCCAGCCCTTAGCCTGTCCGGCCTGTCGTGCTTTGGTGTCAGTAGTCGGCTGAGGTTTAACTTGGGTGGTGTCGGCATACTGGTCAAAGGGATTGTCGTAGAAAATCAGATAGAGCCCTTCTAAGCCATTGGCCAGCTTAAACAGTCCCTGTCGGGCCAGCTCCACTTGAGGTCCGCTCATGCCGTCTAAGAACCAATCGCCCCTGGTGGAGAGAGCCAGGAAGGAGGTCTGGGGTCGCATGGCCAGCAGGAGCCCGATGAAGGCCAGGTTTAGCAGCAGGGTGCGTAAAGTAATGCGATCGCCCCAGGTGAGGATGCCTGCCTTGCGCTTCTTTCGGCCTCTCAAGTCCCACAGTATCGGCAGCAGGGGAAATAGCAGGATGCCGGATGATGCCGCCAGTAGAGTAGGACCATTAATGTAAGCCACCAGGGACGAGGCTAGCCAGACTCCCAGTACCGGAGTGAGGAACACAGCCAGGTAAAACAGAACCCGAAGGAGATGGAGAGGTAGC
>CAZPYG010000314.1:0-4750 GCA_964590465.1 uncultured bacterium
CGACCCGAGGGACCTGGCGATGGTGAAGCTGGACTTGGTATAAACTCAGCGAGGTCGTTACATCATTTCTGAATGCCTGATTTTGACTTTCACCACGTTCCCGTACTGCTCCAGGAGGTGTTAGAAGGGCTTAACCTTCAGCCCGATGGTCTTTATCTGGATGCCACCGTGGGCGGTGGTGGTCACAGTCGGTTGATTTTGCAGGGAGATGCTTCTGCGAAGCTGGTGGCGGTGGATCAGGATGAGGCTGCGATTGCCGCCGCCCGGGCAAATCTCTCTGACTTCGGCGACCGAGTCACTTTCTGGCACGGCAACTTTTCCAACTTTGACCCTCAAGGCCAGCGGTTTGATGGCATCCTGGCCGACCTCGGCGTTAGCTCAGCCCAGTTCGACATTCCTGAGCGGGGCTTCAGTTTCCGCCACGAAGCGCCTTTGGATATGCGGATGGACCAGGGGCAAGACCTCACCGCGGCTGAAATCGTCAACCACTGGGATGAAACCGACCTGGCCAACCTGATTTATACCTATGGCGAAGAACGCCTCTCCCGCCGCATTGCCCGGAAAATTCTGGACCAGCGACCGTTTCAGACCACTACCGAACTGGCGGAGGCCATCTCCTACTGTGTGCCTCGCAAGTACCGCTATGGGCGCATTCATCCCGCTACGCGAACCTTTCAAGCCCTGCGGATTGCCGTCAATCAAGAGTTAGATGTACTGGAAACCTTGCTGCAGAAAGCCCCCGACTGGCTGGCTCCCGGTGGCAGATTGGCGATCATCAGCTTCCACAGTCTGGAAGACCGCATGGTGAAGCATTCCCTGAAGCAGAATCCTGGGCTGAAAGTGATGACTAAAAAGCCCATTACCGCTGCTGAGGCAGAACTGGCAAACAATCCCCGGTCCCGCTCTGCGAAATTACGCGTGGCTGAAAAGCTGATGGAATCAGATAGACCGTAAACGGAACTCTGCTTCAGGCTGCGCCATTGGTGGGTCGTTGCCCACCGGGTAATCGATATGGCGGGTAGCGGCTTTTTTTTAGGCTACGATTAGGGGTCAAAGCGGCTGACAACTGACCTATGGCTTACTCCCTCACGTTCACCCATCTATATCCCGACCAGCTCAACCTTTACGGAGACACCGGTAACCTCATCGTGCTCAAGCGCCGCTGCCAGTGGATGGGCATCGACTGCACCGTGGGGTCATTGGCCATGGCAGATAAACCCCAACCGGGCGAAACAGACTTCTACTTTATGGGGGGGGGGCAGGACAACGATCAAGTTGCCGTGGTTGAAGATTTTCACCGCCTTAAGTACGACACCATCAAAGCCGACACAGAGCAGGGAGTCGTGTTTCTCGGGGTATGTGGCGGCTATCAGCTGATGGGCAATACCTTTCTCATGGGGAATGGTCAGGAGACCCGGGGGCTAGGCATCATTAACGTAAACACTAAAGCCCCAGGGACTGAAGTCAAACAGCGGTGCATTGGTAATTTAGTGGTTGAAACGATGCCAGCCATTTACGAGGAAATGATGGGAATGTACACCATCACAAAAGACATTCCCAAAACCCTGGTCGGTTTTGAAAACCACTCGGGCCAAACCTTTCTGGGGTCGGGAGTCGCCCCCCTGGCCAGAACCCTTGCGGGGTTCGGTAACAATGCCTCCGGAGAATACGAAGGAGCCCGGTATAACAATGTCTTTGGCAGTTACATGCACGGGTCACTGCTGCCCAAGAACCCCCACTTTGCCGACTACTTAATATGGCTGGCTTTGAGACACAAGTACGGTGAAGAGGTGCCATCTATCCCGGTGCTGCCGGATGCAGAAGAATTTGCGGCCCACCACTATGCTGTCCGGCGCTATGGCAGGTAACTATGAAAAGCGCACCAGGCGTTCATCGCAGGAACAATGGACGTACCGATATTAGCCCCTGGTTAGCCGTTAACCTCTCCGCTGTGCTGCCTGGGGTAGGGCAAATCTATGATGGTGCGATCGCCCGCGGGGTTGCCATAACCCTTGCTCATATTGCTTTAATCTGGTTTATCTTCTGGTCTATTTTTGGGGCCCAGGGCAACACGGCCCAGGGGTTATTGCTGCTGATCCCCCTCTTGGCCCTGTACCTGTTCAACCTGTGGGACAGCCATCGAGCCGCGCGGCAAATTTCCTCCCTGGCGACGGTCAGTCCGCTGCGATTTCAAACTGCGGATCCCTGGTATCCGGTGCTGCTCTCCCATGTACTGCCCGGCCTGGGACAGCTTTATTTGCAACGGGCCCTGGTTGGGGGGGCCTTGCTCCTGCTCGGCGTTGGCACAGCCTATTGGGCTAATTACTATCCGATATTGCTGCCGGTCTCTCCCCTGATTTGGGCGGCGGGCTGTGGTCTGGCCTACTGGGCCGTACCCGCCGAACGTCGCCAGTGGGGCATGCTAGCTGGTTTACTAGCCGCCATCATCGTCATGCACTTGCTGGTAGGGTCGGTGCCAGTGGTCGTACGGCAACTGGTAGCCCAAACCATCATTCCCAGTGAATCGATGGTGCCCACTTTGCAGGTTAAAGACCGCCTGTTTGTGCGCCTTTGGGACAATTACCAACCCCAGACGGGGGATATCATCGTTTTCTATGCCCCTGACTTTTCCCGCCGGGATAATCACCTAACCGAACCCATACTGGTGGTCAAACGGGTCATTGGCTTACCCGGTCAACGGGTAGAAGTACGCGGTGGGTTAGTTTGGGTCAACGGGAACCCCCTCGCAGAAACCTACATTGCCGAACCGCCTGACTATGTTTGGGGACCTCAGACTGTTCCTTTAGGGGCAGTCTTTGTCCTGGGAGATAACCGCAACAAAAGCCTAGATTCCCACGTGTGGGGCTTCCTGCCTGAACCTTATATCCTGGGCAAAGCCTATAAAATCTACTGGCCTCCCCGCCGCGTTCAACCCCTGTCCTAATTTATGGCCGCCGCCGCAAACTTCATTTCAGATTTAACCGTGGCTTTAGGAGCCTCGGCCATCGGCGGCTATCTGGCCTACCCTGGGCACTACCGCCCTGACCCTTGTGCTAACGCCCCTGTGGATCAACCTGGCTCCCAAAGTTGCCGCAAGACTGGACCACATTCCCCTACTGCAGCCCTACCTGAAGCAACTGGGAGAGCCAAAACTTCTGTCTGTTCCCGAGGGCATCTTTGGAATGGATACGCCACGACCGCTATCGCAGCATTCGGCCTTGAGAGCGGAATGACTTGAGCAGGCGGAAGATGATGTAGTGCCAGCCCAATTCATTAGAATGTCGCTGTCGCTATTTAAACTGATGCCCCATTTTTGTATACAGTACACAAAGGGCTTCACGGTTTCCGCCTATCCTGATAAAAGTGACGTAAAACCAATACAGACAGTCGAAAGCCATCGCGGATGGGGAAGGCTTCTTTCCCAGTGGAAGAATTGCTTAACCGTGAAACGGATAAATTCAAGGGGGACGGAATGTACAACTTAAAAGCCGTAATCATAGGGGCAGGCATCGGAGGTTTGACCACGGGCATTGCCCTCAAGCAAGCCGGCTACGATGTAGAAATCTACGACCGGGTCGAAGAACTGCGCCCCGCCGGAGCCGGAATCTCCCTGTGGTCAAACGGCATTAAAGTGCTGAACCGCCTGGGCTTAGGGGACAAAATGGCGGCTATCGGTGGTGAAATGAACGCCATGGAGTACCGCAGTCACACCGACGAGGTCCTCAGCTACGTCGACTTGCGGCCACTGTTTGAGCGCGTCGGGCAAAGACCCTACCCGGTCGCCCGCACCGATCTGCAGACCATGCTGCTGGAAGCGGTCGGGGAAGACAATGTGCATCTGGGTATGCCCTGTGTGGGGGTGCATCAGGATGAACATGCTGCTGCCGCAATCTTCGAAAATGGCGAGCGGGTAACGGGCGATTTAGTGATTGGGGCCGATGGCGTGCGTTCCATAGTTCGGTCCTATGTGTTGAACCGTAAGGTAGAGCGTTGCTATGCCCGCTACGTCAACTGGAATGGCCTGGTTGAGGCCGATCCAAATCTCTGTGCCAAGGATCTCTGGTTGCTCTATGTCGGCGATAATAAGCGCGCATCCATGATGCCCGTGGGGGGGAATCGCTTTTATTACTTTTTTGGAGCACCCATGCCCGAAGGTACCCAGGTTGAGCCCAGGCAAATTCGCTCAGAACTGAGCACCCTGTTTGAAGGATGGCCCCAGGCCGTTCAAAACCTGATTCAGACCCTGGGGCCAGAAGCAACTAATCGCCTTGAAATTGCCGATATGGACCCCATTGAGCGATTGGCCCGCGATCGGGTTGTGCTTTTAGGCGATGCCGCCCACGCCACCACCCCAACCCTGGGACAGGGGGGATGCCAGGCGATTGAAGACGCTGAAGTGCTCACCCGCTATCTGGTGTCTACTAATATCGGGGTGGCTGATGCCCTCCAGCGCTATGAGCAGACCCGTAAGGAGCGAACAGCCCAACTGGTCCTTAAAGCCCGTAAACGTACAGGGCTGATTTACGGCTATGACCCGGAAGCCACCCAACGATGGTACGAAGATCTCAAAGCAGAACCTCCCGAAGCGGTTATTGATGCCCTGGCTAAGGTCATTTTGAGTGGACCGATGGGGTAGGTCCAGGAAAAGATCTAGCAATATCGCAGTAGCCGAGAGGGTCAGGCCACCCTTAAGGAGGATCCTGTCCTAATGAATCTGGCATCAAGCATTGGAGTATGGAAGCACAGCCAT
>CAZPYG010000315.1:0-4723 GCA_964590465.1 uncultured bacterium
TGGAGACCTATCACGACGCGGTCAATCCGCTGCCCGAAATCGCCGGACTGCGTTTCATCCTCCCGCGCCTGATCGCCATGCCCGCGCCGCTGACGTCGCCTCGCAAACGCCGCGCCTGGCAAAAGCCCATGCATATTGTGTGCCCCAGCACCTGGCTGGCCGACTGCGCCCATCGCAGCGTCCTGATGGGCAATTGGCCGATCAGGGTGATTCCCAATCCGCTCGATCTGGACATCTGGGCTCCTGTAGATCAGCGTCAGGCCCGTGCCCTTTTAAAGTTGCCATTAGATAGCCCTTTGGTTTTGTTTGGTGCCCTAGGTGGCACTGCCGATCCTCGTAAAGGCGCTGATCTACTACTGGAGGCTCTGAAAATTCTGTGCTCTAAACTGGCGGATACACCCATGGCAGAGCTGGAGCTGGTGGTATTTGGTCAGAGTCGTCCGGCCCAGCCGCCTGTCCTGGGCTTTCCAATCCATTATGCTGGTCGCCTACATGATGATGTCAGTCTGAGACTGCTCTATGCCGCCGCCGATGTGATGGTGGTACCCTCCCGCCAAGAATCCTTTGGTCAAACAGCCTCGGAAGCTCATGCGTGCGGTACCCCCGTAGTTGCCTTCCGCACCGGGGGACTGGTTGATATTGTCGCCGAGGGTGTTACTGGTGCTTTGGCTGAACCCTTCGATCCGGCTTCCCTGGCTGCCGCTATCCAATGGGTGCTTGAAGATTCTGAGCGTCGCGTCGAGCTTGCCGCCGCTGCCCGTAAACGGGCTGAGCGGTTGTGGGATTCGGCGCGAGTAGCGGGGTTATATGCGGAGGTATATCAGGAGGCGATAGAAAGACTTGAAGCAGACTGCGGTGTCTTTTTAAGGTAGGAGGTATGCCAGTTCTGATATGGCCCAGTATCACTGGCTACCTGGCAGAGGCTGAAAATCCTCAAGACCATTTGTAATGGAGTCGTAGAACTGCTGGAGGATGAAGCCTTGCGAGTTTCCATAGGTAAAAACTGTCGGGAAATTGCCGTTCAAGAATATTCTCTGGAGCATCAGGCACAGCGGTATATCAAGCTTTATCAACATGTCTTGGATGCTGCCGTAGCCTGAACTTTTTATGTTGAAACCCGCCGTAACCAGCCAAAAACCTGACCCACTAATAAATCCAACTCAATATCTTCCAGCACTGTCAGTCGGTTATCTGCAACCAACAAAGTCGGTAGTCGATCAGGCTAATAGACCAATATCGACCGTTCTGCTGGATCGAGTAGCCATGCCAATCGACTGCCATGTTGCAAGCAGTGTAAAATGTTGCCCGTAACTCCTGTTTGGCTCTGGTCGGGGGACAAAATCTCAATCACCCAGGGCGGAGCAAACTGTACCCCGCCCCCTGCAATATCGCCATTGATATATTCCCACGCTGGCGAATCTTCAATCCAAGAGAACTTGAGAAACTCTTCTAGGGTAATGCTTTGGGGTTGTGCGAGAGTCATTTTGGCGATCGCCTCTCATCTGGTCATGGCTCCAGTGTAAGCTCTCCTGAGCCTTGCCGCTAAAGCCGAAAACAGTAACGGATATTGCGAAATCGTACCTATGCCACCGATAACAAAAGCCCTCGCCCTTAATGACTTGCCTGCCCCTCCCCGTAGTAAAACAGGGTGGCCCTGGACTGAGCAAAGTGAACCTGTGGGCGATCGAATGTTCGATGGTTCTGAACATCCAAGCATCTCTTAACCCATGCCCGATCGCTCATTGGATTGGTTTCGACAAGCCCAGCGTGATCTAGCTCAGGCTGAAGCATCTTTACAGGACGATCGCCATGAATGGGCCTGTTTTGCAGCCCATCAAGCCGCAGAGAAAGCGGTTAAAGCCTTGCATCTGGCCTATCAGCAAGAAGCCTGGGGCCATGTAGTGGCTCGGTTGCTCTCTGAGCTACCGTCTGAAATAGAGCGACCGGCACTGTTGACCGACAAGGCAAAAGTCCTGGACACGTTCTACATCCCGACCCGCTACCCCGACAGCCATCCCGAAGGGTCTCCCTTCGACCACTATGGTTCTTTACAAAGCCGTGAGGCCGTGCATTATGCCCGTGAGATCCTTGAATTCGTCAGTGATGAAATGGCCCAGGCGGGAAACCGTTGAGGCCGCGCTACGCCAATGGGCTGAAGCCGTAACGACCAAAAATCCGACGATCGCTGCAGTGGGCTACTTTGGCTCCTATAGCCGCAATCAGGCCGGGGTCGGCAGTGACCTGGATGTGATTATTCTTTTGCAGTCAGACAGCCATGAACTAGCGCAACGTCCGTTTCATGAACGGGCGGCTACCTTCGATTTTGGCTCTATTCCAGTGCCTGTAGATGCGATTGCCTACACCCCGAAGGAATGGGCACTCCTTGAAACGGGTTCCCCCAGGTTTTATCACACACTTACCCAGGAAACGGTATGGGTCTGGCGCGAAATTGCTTCTAAGAGCTCGTTTGAAAAGGGTTAAAACGTGAGTAAAATCTGTAACTTAGATACGCCATCATTTTTATGCTGAATCGGGACCAAGGGATTACCCAGCTATTAAAAGACCAGAACAGAACAGTCAAAATATCTTACAACTGCCGTGAAATCATCATGAGCAAGTATAGCTCTGATATCGCTGCAAACCGCTAAACTGACCTCTACAAAAGTGTTTTACTTAATTTACCTGAAAAGTATTATCATATGTATGATCAGTCCCATCCAACCTATCCAAAAATATCTGTTGTAACTGTTGTTCGGAATGCTGAATCTGCTATAGAAAAGACAATTAAAAGCGTAATTTCTCAAGATTATCCTGCGACTGAGTACATTGTTGTTGATGGTGATTCTACAGACTCCACAAAAGATGTTCTCAACACCTATATCTCTGCCATTAATGTATTCGTTAGTGGGCCTGACAAAGGGATTTATGACGCTATGAATAAGTCTCTTTCTCTTGCCTCTGGTGAGTGGGTGTTGTTTATGAATGCAGGGGACACTTTTTACAACTCAAAAGCTTTAAGTAAATTGACACCGGCATTATGTTCCAATGCCGATGTTATTCTGGCGGGTATTTCAGAAATATTAGTTGACGACTTAGAAAAACGCATCTTTAAAAGGTTTCCACGGCCTCTGAAAAATATCTGGTACCAGATGCCAACTTCACATCAATCTACGTTAGTTCGTCTTGAGACCTTAAAGCAGTACAAATTTGATACTCGTTTTAAGTGGTGTGCAGATCATGATTTACTTGCACGGTTATATCGTGACGGGAAAGTTTTTTCAGTTCAAAATAGTATGTTAAGCAGCTTTGACTGTGCAAGCTCAGGCAACCATAGAAAGCCTCAAATATACATTAAAGAGCGTTGGCAAATTAGCAAGGGGATAGCGCCCTTTTATAAAAGAGTTTTTCGATTCGGGTACGAGCTTTACCACGTTGAAATATGGGGCCGAATCGTACCCATACTTAAACTCTTTATGTCAGAGTCCTTTATTTTAAAATTGCGGAAAATAAGAGGCACATCAGGGTCATAAGTTTAGAATCATCTGTAGGAAATATGTTGATTAATAGTTGATTAATACAAAGAGTCTAAAATTATGATTGCAGGATCCTCGAAAGCAAATTGGATTGAAGCTAATTCTATATTACTTTGGCTAAAGCATCGGTTGCTTAGGGTTTTGCATTATATCGATTTTCAGCTTAGAAAAGATCAAAATGAAATCTTAATGGCGTCGGCAACGGGCAATCCCTTTGAAGATTGTCCAGATTGGCATGAACTTGAAAAAGTGAACGATGCAGGTAAGGTTCGGCATGGTCACTTAGTAATGCACAATGGCATTAAGGTTCTTCCTACGGCTTACCAAGGATATGGCCATGGCAAGTTGATGCAACGTGCTTTAGGAATTCATGAGCCACAAGAAGAAAGACTCTTTAGGGATACTCTTTTACAACTGCCAGCCCATTCCACCATGGTTGAGCTTGGAAGCTACTGGGCCTATTACTCGCTTTGGTTTCAAAGCCGCATTCCTAATGCCCGCTCTATTATGGTAGAACCTAAGCTATCTCACCTTAACTATGGAAAACGCCATTTTCAAATCAATTCATTCCAAGGAGACTTTCTAGAAGCGGGTGTAGGGAAACAGTCAGTCAGCAGTGAGCACCTGAGAATAGTAACCGTCGATGAACTGTTTGATATATTTTCTTTGGAAAAGATAAGCATACTACACAGCGATATTCAGGGCTATGAGTTGGAAATGCTTCAAGGAGCAGAGAAAGCTTTAAGCAAGCAAGCTATTGATTTTTTCTTTATTTCTACCCACTCTGACACGCTGCATGAAGCTTGCCTCTCACATTTAAAGAATGCAAGGTATAGAATTCTGGATAGTTATCGAATTGACGAGTCATGGAATCCCGATGGTTTAATTGTGGCCCAAAGTCCAGCCATCCCTGCCATCAACCTCAAACCCGCTGCCAGAAAGGGTGAGTAGCTTAACTTTCGTCTTATGAGTTTAGTAGGGGTTTACTTCTCAGCCAACGACGTGGTGTACGACTGGGCGATCGCCTTCCTCAACAGCTACCGCACTTTCAATCCCGATCTGCGCCTCATGCTGATTCCCTTTAATGACCAGTGCGATCTCGACATATGTGCAACGGAGCCTTTACCTTGGCTAACTTACAGCAAACTCCGTATAAGGTCTGACTTGAGGCGGCTGAAATCCCAGAACAA
>CAZPYG010000316.1:0-4709 GCA_964590465.1 uncultured bacterium
TTTGGGAGAGGGGGACTGAGGGGGTGAGGGGAGATCTGCCTAACGGATAGCTCCGTAAAGGGGTGCCCGGAGGACGGAGTGGGTCAAATCTGCAAAGGCAAATAAGCTTTTAACTGGCCGCTAGACCGTTTCAGCTCTCTCATTGCTTTTTGTTGAATTTGCCGAACTCGTTCGCGGCTAATGTTGAGGCAGTCTCCTACCTTCTGCAGAGAAAGGGGATTGCCGTCTTCCAGCCCAAACCGCAGAGACAGGACTTGCCGCTGCTGAGATGTCAGAGAATTTAGCATCTTCGACAAATCCGTTTTCAGGGAGCGTTGAGCAGCAAATTCCTCCGGAGACTTACTATCGGCTTCTAGCATGTCAGCCAGTTCAGTGTCGCCATTTTCCCCAATTCGCATCTCAAGGGACAGGGGCTTCTGATTGTGCCGTAAGCAGTCTCTTACCCGTTTTGGTGAGAGATCCAGGTGATTCGCAACGGCTTCGACGGAAGGTGCCTGCCCTGTTTGTTGGGTCAGTTCCCGTTGCGCCTTCTTTATTTTGTTCAGGGTTTCAACGATATGAATGGGGAGACGAATGACGCGACTTTGTTGAGCCAGGGCCCGGGTTATGGCCTGTCGAATCCACCAGTAAGCATAAGTACTGAATCGGTATCCCTTTTCCGGGTCGAACTTCTCTACACCCCGGCTTAAACCGAGGGTTCCTTCCTGGATCAAGTCCAGCAGATCCAGGTTTCGGTAAGTATATTTTTTCGCAATAGAAACGACCAGGCGAAGGTTTGCCTTAATCATTTTACCCTTAGCCTGTTCGCCCTTCTCCAGGGTATTTTGCAACGCTTCAGTGTCAACACCAGCCCGCTCAGCCCAAACCGCTAAAGTCGGTTCATATCCCAGTTCATCAGTTAGCTCGTCCCGGACCTCCTGCAGCTGCATCATGGCTTTCACCTGATGCCCGTAGGTGATCTCTTCCTCGTGAGTTAAAAGGGGAACCCGGCCAATGGATTTCAAATAGAATCGGACAGCATCAGTAGATTGAGTGTTTTGCATGAACTCCTTTTGCTAATGTTTTGCACTCTTTCAGTTTAGAAAGTTGTCTGATTTTACACATCCATCGATCGAGGGGTATTTGCGTGGAAGTTCATCGCTGTAAAGGGCATCTTGTCCGTCTGTCCTGGAGAAAACCGTGGGTCTTTTAAACTAGACACCATGGTACCCACCCTAAAAGCAAGCGTTGACGATGCACTGGATTCCCATCGGCGCGGGAATGACAATCAAAACTTCATCAGCAGTGTCCAGCTATCTTCAGGTAGACCTCTGTCTTTAGATAGACTCTAAAGACCCTCGGAACGTGGCTATATATGATGGGGAGACCTGGGCAAACCTGCGCGGAAAGCTGACAACCATGGCAGAAACGGTTGATCTGACGAACATAGTTGATCTGACAAACTGCGATCGCGAACCTATCCATATTCCGGGAGCGATTCAGCCCCACGGGGTGCTGCTGGTCCTGCAGGAATCGTCCCTGGAGATTTTGCAGGTGAGCCGCAATACCGAAACACACATGGGCTCAGCCCCGGAGGACCTGTTAGGTCAGCCCCTATCCAGCCTGTTTGACGATGCTCAGATTCAGCAGATTCGGCACTGTTTAGCGGCAGATTTCGAAAGCATTAACCCCCTCGAACTCTCCGTTGTTGGGGAGGATCAGTCGCGGCATTTTGACGGCATTATTCACCGCCGGGATGGGGCGATCATTTTAGAACTGGAGCCCAAGCACGACTTCCCAAACCCGGGCTTTATCGACTTTTATCACCAGGTCAGGGGTGTGATTACCCGCATTCAAAAAGCCCCCTCCCTGCAGGCCATGAGCCAGGTGGTGGTGCAGGAGGTGCGGCGCATCACCGGGTTTGACCGGGTGATGGTGTATCAGTTTGACGAAACCGGCTCCGGCAGCGTCATTGCCGAAGATACCGATCTGGATCAGCCCTTTCTGGGGCTGCGCTATCCGGCCACAGACATTCCCAAGCAGGCCAGACATCTTTACACCCTGAACTGGCTGCGGCTGATTCCCAGGGCTCAGTACGAACCTGTGCCGCTGATCCCAGCCCAAAACCCCCTGACCGCAGCCCCCCTGGATTTAAGCCATGCGGTCTTGCGCAGCGTTTCTCCCCTGCATATGGAATATCTGCAAAATATGGGGGTGGACGCCTCCATGTCGATCTCGTTGATTAAAAATCAGGACCTTTGGGGCCTGATTGCCTGCCACCACAGCCAGCCCGCCTATGTTCCCTACAATATCCGCACCGCCTGCGAATTTATTGGGCAGGTGATGTCCGTCGAACTGGCTAACAAAGAAGCCAGCGAAGCCAGCGACTATAAAATGCGCTTAAAGTCCTTGCAAACGGAGTTTGTCGATGCCCTCTCCCAGGCGGACCATTTTTTAGACGGCATGGCTAAGCTCGGTACCCAACTGCTGAAGTTGGTCAACGCCACCGGGGCCATTGTCTGCAGCGGCAACCAGTGTATTGGCTTTGGTCAAACTCCTAACCCAGACGCAATCAACGCCCTGCTGAAGTGGATTAAACCTCGCTTTGACCAGGGGCTGTTTAAAACCCAGAGCTTGATGCAAGACTATCCCCCCGCTGCCGCCTACAAAGACGTCGCCAGCGGCCTGTTGGCCCTGGAAATTTCCAGTATCCACCGTAACTTTATTCTCTGGTTCCGTCCGGAGGTGATTCAAACGGTGAACTGGGGCGGCAACCCCCATAAGCCCGTAGAAGTCAGCGCCAATGGGGAGTTGCGCATGTCCCCCCGGCAGTCCTTTGACCTGTGGCAGGAAACGGTGCAGGGCACCGCTTTACCCTGGAAAGCCAGCGAAATTGAAGGGGTGCAGGAACTGCGCAGCCTGATTGTGGGCATTGTGCTGCGCCAGGCAGACGAAATGGCCCTGATGAATTACAAACTACAGCGCAGTAACGAAGAGCTGGATTCCTTTGCCTACATTGCCTCCCACGATCTGAAGGAGCCCCTGCGGGGAATTCACAACTACGCCAGCTTTCTGATGGAGGACTACGGCGACACCTTGACTGAAGACGGGGTGGCCAAGCTGCAAACCCTGGTGCGGCTGACCCAGCGCATGGAAAACCTGATTAATTCCCTGCTGCATTATTCCCGACTCGATCGGGCTGAGCTGCAGCATCAGCAGGTGGACTTGAATGACCTGGTACAGCAGGTCACCGCCACCCTGGAAATTGCCCGGTCCCACACCGACATCGAGTTTCGCATTCCCCAACCCCTGCCCCAGGTGCCCTGCGATCGCCCCCAGGTCACCGAACTGTTCACCAACCTGATCAGCAACGCCCTCAAGTACAACGACAAAGCCCATAAATGGGTCGAAATTGGCACCATCGCCCCCGCCGAAGCTCCCCCCCCCGATGGCACCCCGATCACCGCCAGTCCGGTGTTCTACGTGCGCGATAACGGCATTGGCATTGCGCCGCAGTTTACCGACAAAATTTTTCAAATTTTTCGCCGTCTACACGGCCGGGAGGATTACGGCGGCGGCACCGGAGCCGGGCTGACCATTGCCCGCAAGGTGGTGGAGCGCCACGAAGGCCGCATCTGGGTGCAATCTACCCCCGGTGAGGGCAGTACCTTTTTCTTTACCCTCTCGCCGGAGGAAACCCTATGACCTTATGCTCGATGGCTTCCCCAGCGCTACAGCCCCCGATTTTAGTCGTAGAAGACAGCGACGAAGATTTTGAAGCGATCCAGCGGTTTGTGCAGCGATCGCCCAGCCCCATTCCGGTGCAGCGGTGCGTCAGCGGCGAACAGGCTCTGGCCCTACTGTCTCAAACCGCCCTGGCTGATGCCCCGGAGGGTAGCTGCCCCGGCTTAATTGCCTTAGACTTGAACCTGCCCGGCACCGACGGCAGAGACATCCTGCGCCAAATCAAACAGGATGCGAGGCTAAAAAATATTCCCATCGTGGTGTTTACGACCTCCAGCAATCCCAAGGACATTCAGGATTGCTACGACCTGGGCGTGAGCCACTATATCGTTAAACCCATTGACTATGAACAACTCAAACGAGACATCCAATTCCTGATTGACTACTGGTTTGAAATCACCCACCATCCTGAGTCGCTGGAGCCATCACCATGACACAAGCGTCTCTCACCCTCCTGGTTGTAGAAGACTCTGCCGAAGATAGAGAACTCTATCGACGCTGCCTCCGGCGTGACCAGGACCACACCTACACTATCTTAGAAGCCTCCCTGGGCCAGCAGGGGCTTGACCTATGGCGACAGCATCAGCCCGATGTAATTCTGCTGGACTATCAATTGCCCGATCTCGATGGTCTGGAATTTCTGGCCCAGTTCACCGCAGAATCGTCCCTACCCTGCCCGGTGATTGTGGTCACCGGCTACGGCGACGAAACCATTGCCGTGAAGGCCATGAGAGCCGGTGCCCAGGACTATCTGGTGAAAGGCCAAATCACCCCGGCGGGGCTGAAACTGGCCATTGAAGGAGCTATTTCCCGAGTCCAGCTGCAGATTCAGCTGCAGCAGCGCATCGAGCGCCAGCGTCTGGTTTCCGAAATCACCGACAAAGTGCGGCAGTCCCTCGACCTGCAGGAGATTTTGCAGACCACCGTAGACGAGGTGCGGCAGTCTCTGCGGGCCGATCGGGTGTTTATGTACCGCTTCCAGCCCG
>CAZPYG010000317.1:0-4706 GCA_964590465.1 uncultured bacterium
GGGCGCGTTCTGGGCCAGGAGGTGTTCCATCTCGCGGGCCAGGGTGGCCTCCTGTTGGTAGCCGAAGGTGCCCAGGGATCCCACCAGACGGTGGGCCTGGGTTTTGGCCTGGTGGCAGGGATCGGGATGATCAGGGTTAGCGTGAACTGCCTGGATGGCCTGATCCAGTTCCGTCAACCGCTGGTTCAGGGAAGCCTGAAAGCGGGCGGCGAGTTGGGCCTTACCCTGGAGCCACTGTTCCTGTTTTTTGGGGTCCTGGGGCAGAGCCGGGGATGAATCAGGCTTGGGCTCAGGATTCAGACGATAGCCCAGGCCGTAAACGGTTTCCAGCAGGTCTTCGGTCATACCCCCGGTCTTCAACCGCCGCCGCAGGTCTTTGACCAGGTTGGTGACCGCTTTATCTGAGGGTAGTGTGTCAATGGTCCACAGGCGGTCGATGATGGCATCGCGACTAAAGACCCGCTGGGGATTGCGTAGAAACAGCTCCAGCAGGGCATATTCCTTGGGGGCCAGGGAGAGGGTGTTTTCGCCGTAGGAAACCTGGGTGGATCGAGGGTCAAGGCACAGTTTCCCCCAGGTCAACACTGAGGAGGGTTTGACACCCCCTCCCCGCCGGGTCAGGGCCCGGATACGGGCAAGCAGTTGGTTTTCATCCCAGGGCTTGACGATGTAGTCATCGGCCCCGGCATCCAGGCCGCGCACGATTTCTGCACTGGTGTCGTGGGCCGTAAGCATGAGGATGGGGACAGTGCAGCCCTGCGATCGCAGCTGCCGACAGACCTCCATGCCATCCAGCTGGGGCAGTTCTACATCCAGCAGAATCAGGTCATAGCTCCACATCTCCACCATATCCAGCCCGGTCTGGCCATCTTCGACGCAATCAACTACATGGTGATGGGCCTTCAACACCATGGTGATGGCTTCACCTACTAATGGATCGTCATCGATTAATAGGATTTTCATGGCAGCTCTTCCCCTGAGGATTGTGGTGTAAGAAGATGTTTGGGCGGTGTAGGGTGAACGGTCTACGGTGTAGGGTACAGGGCAAACCTCAGACCTTAAACCTTGTACCTTGTACCCACTCTCCTACCCTCCCGCCACTCCCGCTAACTTACCCTTGAACTGGCTCATATACAGCTCATGGTAAAGCCCCTGCTGCTGCATCAGGCTGTTGTGGGTGCCGCGCTCGACGATTTCGCCGGATTTTAGCACCAGAATCTGGTCGGAGTCGCGGATGGTGCTGAGGCGGTGGGCGATGACAAAGCTGGTGCGGCCTGCCATCAGGCGGGTGAGGGCGGCTTGAATGTGCTGCTCGGTGCGGGTATCGACGTTGCTGGTGGCTTCATCCAGAATCACCAGGCGGGGGTTCTGCACCATCATGCGGGCGATGGTCAGGAGCTGGCGCTGGCCCTGGCTGAGGTTGCTGCCCCGTTCTGCCAGCAGGGTGTCGTAGCCTTCGGGCAGGCGCGCGATGAACTCGTGGGCGTTGGCCTGTTTCGCCGCTTCGATGCAGTCTTTTTCGGTGGCGTCCAGGCGGGCGTAGCGCAGGTTGTTCATCACCGTGTCGGAAAACAGGAACGGTTCCTGCAGCACGATGCCGATCTGCTGGCGCAGGCTGTCTTTCTGCACGTCGTACAGGCTGTGGCCATCGATCAAAATGTCGCCGCTGGAAATATCGTAGTAGCGGGTGATCAGGTTAATCAGGGTGCTTTTGCCCGCTCCGGTGGGGCCGCAGAGGCCAATTTTTTGACCCGGTAGGGCCTCAAAGCTGTTGTGCTTGAGGACGGGGCGGTTGGGCACGTAGGCGAAGTTCACATCCTTGAACATCACATGGCCCTGAATGGGGGGCAGGGCAAAGGCGGCGGGGATGTTCTGGATCGCGGGGCGCTCGTCCATCACCCTAAACACTCGCTCGGCGGAAGACAGGGCCACCAGCAGCTGATCCAGGGAGTTGGAAATGCTGGTGATGGGCAGGGCCAACTGGCGGGTGTACTGCAAAAAGATGGCCACGGTCCCCACATCGGCCTGACCATTGAGGGCCAGCAGGCCCCCCACCAGAGACACCAGGGCGATATCCAGGTTGGTGAGAATGGCGGTGACGGGGCGGGTCATGAGGGCAATGAATCGCGCCCGTTTGCCAGCGGTGCGGGCCGCCAGGCTAATGTCCGTAAAGCTGTCGATGCTATCATCCTGGCGGTTGTAGGCGATCACCACCTTCTGCCCACTGATGGTTTCTTCCATCAGGCCGTTGAGTTCGGCCACTTCCCCCTGGAGCTGGCGAAAGGCCGGGGTCGAGAACTGGGTGACAAAGCTGAGCAGGATCAAGACCAGGGGAGCGATGGTGAGGGCGGCAATGGCCAGCTGCCAGTTCAGCCAGACCATAATGATGACGATAAACACCAGCTTGGTGGCCTCCGACAGGGTGGTGTTGAGGCTGGTGCGGAAAAACTGGGCGATGACTTCGGTATCGTTGCTGAGGCTGCTCATCAGTTCGCCGATGGGGCGGCGATCGAAAAAGTTCAGCGACAGGGTCATGACATGGTTGAATAACTGGCGGCGCAGGTCATAGATGGACCGCTGGGTAATTTTCGCCAGCAGCAGCCCCTGCACCAGCAGCGCCAGGCAGCCGAACACGCCGCACAGCAGCATGATCAGGGCGGTTTGACGAAACAGGTCCAGGTCCCGTGGGCCCACCAGGTTGTTGATGCCCTGGCCCAAAAAGTAGGTCACGGCCAGGTTAAGGCCGGTGTTGAGCAGGGCCGCCAGCACCACCCAGAACAGCGCCCCCCGGTATTGGGCGACATAGCCCATCAGCCTTCCAAAGAGCTGGGATCGGGGCACGGCCTGGGAGGGTTGGGACGGTTGGGTGGACTTACGGCGCAGTAACGGTTTCATGCGGTGACTCCTCCCAGCTGGGACTGGCAAATTTCCTGGTACAGGGGATTGGTTTTCATCAGTTCCTCGTGGGTACCGGCGGCGATGATTTCCCCGGCCTCCATCAAAAAGATGCGATCGGCGGTGATCACAGTACTGATACGCTGGGCCACAAAGATGGTGGTGGTGGTGGCCACCAGGTCTTGAATGGCATCCTGCACCCGAGCTTCGGTGGACATATCCAGGGCGCTGGTGCTGTCGTCCAGAATCAAGATTTTAGGTTTCGTCGTCAGGGAGCGGGCAATGGCCAACCGCTGCCGCTGCCCACCAGAGAAGTTGGTGCCCCGCCGTGCCACCGCAGCATCGTAGCCTTCGGGAATGGCGCTGACAAAGCTGTGGGCATCGGCGGCTTTGGCGGCGGCGATCATATCGTCTTCGGGGGTGTTGGGGTTGCCGTAGCAGAGGTTATCCCGCACCTGGCCGCTGAACAGCACCGACTCCTGCAGGGCGATGCCGCAGCGTTCGTGAAGTTTTTCCAGCTCCATATCCCGCACATCAATGCCGTCGAGGGTGATGCGCCCCTGGGTGACGTCGTAAAAGCGGGGAATCAGGTTGACCAGGGTGGATTTACCGGCCCCGGTGGCCCCCAGAAAGGCGACGGTCTGGCCCGGTTCGATGGTCAGGTTGATATGTTTTAGCACCGGCTCCGACTGGGCACTCTGGTTGGGATAGCGGAAGCAAACATCCTCAAATACGATGCGACCCTGGGGCACTGCGGCATGGGCCTGTTGGGGGTTAGGGCTGTTTTGCACATCGGTGATTTCATCCATCACCTTAAACATGCGCTCGGCAGAGGCTTCCGCCGCCGTCACCTGGGGTAAAATGTTGGCCAGGATCACCAGGGGAATCAGGATGGTGCCCAGGTACTGGACAAAAGCGAGGATTTGCCCGACGGTAATATCCCCCGCCAGGTTGCCCAGGCCGCCAAACCAGAACACCGCGACGGTGCCCAGGTTCACCACCAGGTACAGCAGGGGCTGCAGCAGGGCCGCATACTGCACCGGCTTCAGGGAGGCTTTACGGAACTCCTGGTTGGCGCGATCGTAGCGGCGGGTTTCGTACTCCTCCTGCACAAAAGCTTTTACCACCCGAATGCCCGACAGGTCTTCCTGCAACACGTTGTTGACGGCGTCCATTTTGCCCTGCTGAATTTCAAACAGGCGGCTCATTTTGTTGATGAACACCCCCAGGGCAATCAGCATCAACGCCAGGGCAATCCACAAAATCCACACCAGGCTGGGGGTACTGCGGTAGACCAGGACGATCGCCCCCAGCACCATCACCGGAGCCTGCACCAGGGAGGTCACCACCTGTAACACCGCCTCTTTGACGGCGTTCACGTCGCTGCTCATCATCCCCAGCAGGTTGCTGGTGGGGAAACGATCGAAGTTGCCGAAGGAAAAGGACTGAATCTTTTTGTACAGATAGAGCCGCACCACATGGGCCGTATGCTCAGAAAACCCGACGGCGTACCAGGCGTTAGCCATGGTAAAGACGGCGCTGACGGCGGCAAACACCACCATCCACAGCACTGTGCGGAAGACGGCGGTGCGATCGCCCGCAATCAACCCCTGATCCACCAGATACTGCGACAGCATCGGGATGAACAGGGTGAACAGAGCAGCCACCCCCAGGAGGAACTGGGACATGAAGAAGTGCTGCTCGTAGCCGCGATAGATGGCGAGGAATCTTCGGAGATTGGGGAGCATTTTGGGTGGATGGGTGAGGTAGGTGGGGTGGGTGAGGTAGGTGGGGTGGTGGGGTGGTGGGGT
>CAZPYG010000318.1:0-4694 GCA_964590465.1 uncultured bacterium
CCTTGATCTCCATCGGTTCCGAGCTGCTCTGGTTCTGGCACGATACTCTTCGGGATATTTCCTCGACATGACTCAATCGCCTATCCATACCCTATCAGAATGCTTTTTCTGGTACTTACTGACCTGGGTTCCCCCTTCCACCCAACCGGCATCGTTGAGGGTGCTGCGTCCTTGGCGCATTAGGATGACGCGGGTGCCCTGGGCAGGGATGGGTGGGAGGGAATATCCCCGAATGAGGCCGGTTGTTTGGTCTCGGTGGGGGCGTCTTTCGTGAGCTTGACCAGGCGGTGGCGTTCTTCTGGGGATAGGGTGGCGTTGCCAGCCTGGGCATTCATCGCCGCCTGGGCGGGAGATTTAGCCCCGGCAATGGTGACGGGCTGGCACTCGTGGGAGGTGACGAACTGGAGGGCGGCGCTGACCATTTCATGGCCGGGGGTGAGGGCTGTTTTAAGCCGCTCGATCTTAGTGAGCTTGCGATGCAGCTTTTCGCGATCGCGGTCAGTGGCATACCACTCAGCGCGCACACTGTCGGTAAAAACCGTCTCGGTGGAGTATTTGCCCGTCAGCAACCCCTTGCCCAGCGGCCCCCGCGCGACGACGGCAATATTGTGCTCCTGGCAGTAGGGCAGCATGGTTTTCTCGGGTTTGCGGTTGAGCAGGGAGTAGTCAAGCTCCACCACGCTACAGGTATTGTGGACGTTGAAGCGCTCCAGCACCTCCGGCTTATCGGTAGAGATGCCATAGGCCCCGATCGTGCCCTGCTGTTTGAGCCGTTCAAAAGCTTCTAGATAGATGCTGGGGTCTTCGATTTTGCCCTCGTGGCAGAGCAGCACATCAATGTAGTCTGTCCGCAGTCGATAGAGAGAAGCATGGACGCAGAGCCGCACCATATCGACCGTGGTGATGGGCACCATCTGGCCCGATCGCCGTCCCCAGCGGCCAATTTTGGTGATGATGTGAACCTGCTCGCGCTTGCCCTGAAGCGCCCGCCCCAACCGCTCCTCTGACAGCCCGCAGGGAATGCCGTAGGACTCGGCGGTGTCGATCAGGTTGACGCCCTGATCGAGGGCGGCGTGAACGGTCGAGATCGCGGTGGCTTCGTCAATTTCGCCCCATTGGTTGCCAATGTTCCAGGTACCCAGGCCAATGGCCGAAGTCTTGAGGCCCGTTTTACCAAAGTCGCGATATAGCATGATGTTTCCTCTTGTTAGGTTGAGTTGCGTCTAGATGCGAAATCCAGGGTTGAAAGCGAAGTCCGCTGAAGTGGACTCGCAAACGTCCGGAGTCCACTTGAGGGGAGGGGAGCGATGAGCCAGGCAATGCACTTTTCTAGGGATTGGGCGACTTAGACTCCACCCTCGAAACCCAATGTGCCTGGCTAAGTCGGTTGAGCGAGCGATCCTCAACGATTCACCGCCAAAGCGTCTGGCGCGGTGCTGGTCCAGGGCTGGGCCGCTGGCGGTTCAGTCGCCAGCGAAACCGGGGGATAGTTTTGCCCCAGGGCAATGGCGGCGGGGTCGCACCCCAGCCTTTGAGCCATGCGTCGGGTGTAGCGATCGCACCAGGCTCGATTAAGCCGCTTTTCCCAGGTGGTCAGCCCTTTGCTGAACTGCTTGGCTCGCTCTGGCCCCAGCCCGCTAAAGACATCCATCCGGGGCTTAATCAGCTCCTCCCAGCGTCGCCAGCCCAGCTTTTTGTAGCGTTTTTGGAAATAGCGACTATCCGGCAGGTGCCACTTTTGCTGGAAATGCTGCAGGCTATGGCGCTCCCAGGTATCGCTCCAGCGCAGGGAAAAATAGGGCAGATCTGCCCACGGCAAACGCGGTGCTGGGGGATGGGTGAGAAACGTGACGACCGAAGCAGGTTCTAGATAAATCGTGCCGCCTGCTCGCGTTACCTGCATGGCAAAATCCAGGTATTCTTTGGTGCAGCAAAAGCCTTCATCGAGGGGGCCGTGCTGCTGGAAAAAGGCCATAGTTACTAGCATGGCGTGGAACTCAACAAACCCTGTCGGCTGGCGGTGAAGCTGAGCGTTAACCTCGCTGACCGGGCGATTTTGATAGTGGGTCTTTTCCGCAATCGTCCACCCATCGGGTTCGGTATCTGGCGAGGAACTTTGCTCAAACCGCCCCCGGTCAACCGCCGCCATATACTCACCTCCGGCACAGTGAATGGTGCGATGAACGGGCCGGTACTGACACACCAGCGAACCCACCACCGCAGCCTGGGTTTCCTGAGCACAGTTCACCAGAGCCTTTAGCCAGCCCGGCGCAAAAATGACGTCATTATCGACAAACACCACATAGCGGCTGGTGACCTGCTGCAACCCAAAATTGCGGGCGGCATTGGGGGAAAGGTAGCGATCGCTGCGCATGACCTGAAAGCCTCTGGCCTGGGATTGGGCCGCTAAATACCGCTGCATTTTGGCAGGCGAATTATTGTCCACATAGATGAGCTGAAAGGGACATTGGGTTGCCTCGTAGAGACTTTCTAGGGATTCTGCCGCGAACTGAAAACGCTCACGCGGCACTACAACAATGGTGACTTCGGGGTTGGGGATGGCGGTCATGATGGGGGCCTTTAGTGATTGGGAAGGTTTGGGTTTTGGGTTTTGGGTTTTGAGTTTTGAGTTTTGAGGTTTGAGGTTTGAGGTTTGAGTTTTGAATTTTTGGGTTTCAGGTTCTGGGGAGTTGAATTCTGGCTTCTGCCTTCTGCCTTCTGCCTTCTGCTCATCGACATTCTGCATAGGGTGGGGCGCTGCCGCTGGAACTGCTGATCACGCTTTGAATCTGGTATAGGGTGGCATAGCGCTGTCCCTGGCGCATCAGGTCGGGGTGGGTGCCTTGTTCTAAAATGCGCCCCTGCTCGATGTAGAGAATCTGGTCGGCGGTGACGGCTCCTTGCAGATTGTGGGTAATGAGAAATGTGGTGCAGCCCTGGGTGAGGCGCTCTAGCGCTTCGGTGACGGCCTGCTCGTTTTCGTTGTCGAGGCCCACGGTGGGTTCGTCGAGAATGACAATGCGGGCGCGGCGGACGGCGGCGCGGGCGATCGCAATGCGTTGCCGCTGTCCCCCAGACAATGTTGCGCCCCGTTCGCCCAGCAGGGTGTCGTAGCCGTCGGGGAGGGCAGTGATGAAATCGTGAGCATTGGCGAGTCGGGCGGCGGCCTCAATTTCGGCATCGGTGGCCCCGAGCGACCCATAGGCGATGTTGTCGCGCACGCTGACGGCAAACAATACGCTGTCTTGCAGCACAATGCTGACCTGGCGGCGCAGCGACTCGATCTGATATTCCCGCAGGTCGTGGCCGTCGATGCAAATGCTGCCCGCAATGGGGTCATACAGCCGCAGCAGCAGGCTCACCAGGGTCGATTTGCCGCCACCGGATGGTCCCACCAGTGCTACCCGCTGCCCAGGTTGGGCGGTAAAGGAAACGTCGTGCAGAATAGCCTTCTCGGGTTCGTAGCCAAAGACCACGTGGCGAAAGTTGACCTGCCCTTGAAAAGGGGGGGCCGAGATCGCCCCTTTGGGATCCCGAATTTCGGGTACCGTGTCGAGAATGTCGATGATGCGCTCACCGGAGGCCGTCGCCTTGGCAATTTGGGCCATCTGCTTAGCGAGTTGCTTGGTGGGCTTAAAGGCGGTCTTCAGGTAGGTCATGAATACCAGCAGATCCCCTGGGGTGGCCGCCCCAGTGGTGACGAGCTGCACCCCTCGCCACAGCACGATGGCCGTCGCCACCGCGACCAAAATTTCGACGGTGCGCCGCAGCCCTGCTGAGAGCTGTTGGGTGCGGGCGACATCCTCCAGGCTTTTGGTGTTATCGCTGGCGAACATATCCTCCAGCATGCCTTCCAAAGACAGCGCCTGCACCACTTTGATGGCGTTGATGGCCTCCGAGGCCGTGGCCGCCATGGCCCCTTCTCGCTGGCGCTGCTGCCGCGCCACCTGATGAATTTGCCGAGTTAGTTTGGTTGCTGTCAATACAAATAGCGGAAACACCAGCAGCCCGATGATCGCCAGTTGGGTATTCATCCAGAACATCACCCCCACCATGCTCACCAGGGTCAGGGTGTTGACCACCAGCGGCACTGCGGCAGTAATGGTGACTTCCCGCAGGCGATCAATATCGTTGATGATGCGGGTGATCAGATCGCCATTGCGAGCCTTGCTGTGAAACGACAGGGAGAGCCGTTGCAGATGGCCATACAGCTTGGCTCGAATCTCAGCAATGATGCGGCTAGAGGCGATCGACAGGCTGACCAGGCTCATGTATGATGCTCCCGCTTTCAGCACTGTCGCCAGCACGATCGCCAGGGTTAACACCGTCAGCAGCACTAATTCTGGTAGCTCGCTGAGTCCCGGCATCGGCAGCGCCCCTGCTGCGGCATCCGGCATGATGATGTAGTCAAAGATCAGCTTCAGCGGCCAGGGTTCGAGCAGTTGAGCCAAAATTTCGCCCAACAACCCCAGCCACGCCAGCCCCAGCAGCACTTTCTGCTTGCGAATTTCCGGCCAGAATCGCGTCATGATGCGACGCAGACCCGCGATCGCGGCCTTTGGAGTTTTGGGACGTTTGCGTTTTGTCAAACCTGCACTCATGGGAAAGACCTTAGAGGGAAGAGGGGAGGGAGGGAAGAGAGTTTTGAGTTTTGAGTTTTGAGTTTTGAGTTTTGAGTTTTGAGTTTTGAGTTT
>CAZPYG010000319.1:0-4690 GCA_964590465.1 uncultured bacterium
ACGGAATGACACACCGGTCATGTTGTTTGTCTTTCAGACAGGCTACGCCAACGCGAAGCGGCTCCAGAGGAGCAACGAAGCGAAGCGGAGTCGAAACATCTTTTTAGGTAACTGGATAATTATTTGCTTGGAGTACTCTAAGGTTCTGATCATCCTGGCTACGGCTACATCTTCCATCAAACTTGCTCATACTTGTATCGGTGACGCCTTTGGTTGCTTTTGAAGGGTTTGTCTACAGTGAACGTGTTGGGAAGTGGAAGGGTATTGCTTCTATTCCTGATTCATTCGAACCCCAAAGGTGACATTATGACGACCCAAAATTGTTGGACCCCAGAAAGACTGACGGATATGAGTTTGACCTTAGCGGGGGGTTACCATCCCGGCGTTGGGAACCCTCGTACCAACCTGCTGCGGTGCCAAAACCGCTGGACTGCTAGTCGCTTTGTTCGCTGCGGAGAAGCTTTAGCCCAAGGCTATGGTACTGGACTTTAATATCGGGTCTGGCTTGTGTACCGTCGGTTTATCAGGGCAAACGACCGTTTGCTCCTACCGGATCTCCCTTTTGATTCACGGTTTTTAATGGGGAATGGGTAGGCGTTAATCCTGCAGTTCCAGGGCTGAATCGCGAGTGGTATCTATCAGTTCTTGAACGCTATTTCCTTGGGTTTTGAGCAGATCTAAAAAGGCGTAGGTGGCCGGAGTGTGCAAGCCATCTTCGACAACCGCTACCCCGATCATCCTCAGTAATGGCTGGGGTAAAGAAAAAACCTGAATCTGAGAGGGAATGGGCTCTGCCGCCAGACGAGGCAAAATCGTTGCCCCTACTCCCTGGGCCACCAGGTTCACAATGGTGGTGTCGGTTTCTACCTCAGAGGTGACGTTGAGCTTGACCCCATGGGAGGCTACATGCTCATAAACCTCCTGCATCATCACCCGATCGGCAGGGGGCATGATCAGGGGATAGTTCGCTAACTCGGGCCAGGTCAGGGAAGCCCCTTCGGGCTGAAAATCAGCCGGAAACAGAGCTACGTATTCATTTTCAAGGACTTTCCAGGTTTCCAGATCATCGGCGGTGGGCAAAATGGTAAACCCAATATCGGCCCGTCCTTCTCGCAGTGCCTTTTCCACCTGGCGAAAATTATCGTATTCGCTGAGGTGAACGGCAATGTCAGGATAGTGCTGTTTGAAGGTTGCGATCGCCCCCGGCAACACATGTACCGCAATGCTCCGAAAGGACGCCACCCGTACCTGCCCACCGGTTAGCCCCCTGGCGATGTTGGCCGCATGGTGAATGGCGTCCGCTTCCTGAAGCATGGCCCGGGCATGGGCGACGACCTTTTCTCCCACAGAGGTAAGCCTGGCTCCATGGCGGCCCCGGGAAAACAGCACCACCCCCAGGGTGTCCTCCAAAGCGGAGATGCTGTGGCTGACCGCCGATTGGGACATATCAAGCTGGAGAGCTGCTTCACTGAAGGTGCCGAAGTCCACCACAGCGACCAGGACCCGAAGTTGGGAAAGCTTCATCTGGGTTTTGGGATTTGTATTCATACCCATGCAGCCATAGGGTCAGGAGGCCACGATCAGCGCGCCATGAAGATATCTGAGATTGTAAGGGAATCTCAAATTCCTGGGTGAGCACCTGCCCCAGGCTGGATTACCGCCCCGCGGAAATGACGAGGGGACTTTTTTCATCTGGGAGGCCCTAAATGTCCAATAGATCAATTGGGCCAGCTTGCTTCAATGTCGGTCAGTACGGTTTCCACGTCGGTGCCCCCTACGTAGTCCGTCATGCCGGTCCAGAAGGTGCCGGTACCGACTGCGCCGGGCATCATATCCGACCCATCGAAGCGCACGATGTCTGCATCCGCCAGAATTTGCGCCTGTTGCCGGGTCAGATCGTCGGGGTACACCTCCAGGCTGACCTGTTGATGGGGAGAAATATATCCCCCCAGGCCCGCCCAAATTTCATGGGGCTGAGCAGTGGCCAGGTATTCCATCAGGGCGCGGGATTCGGGGGTATCGTTGAACATGGCAAATACGTCTCCGGCCACCAGCACCGGAGTGCCAAACTGGGGATCAATGGGCGGTAGGGGGAAAATGCTCAAGGTTTCTGCTTCCCCCTCGGGAAAGAAAGTGGCAATGAAGTTCGCCTGCCGGTGCAGGTAGCAGCCCGGCGGTTCTTCAAACAGGGGATTGGGGGAATCCCCAAAGGGAGTGCTCAGCACCCCGACGGTGCCGCCCACAACGTATTCCGGCGTCAGGGCAATTTCCCCAAACCGCTCGAATGCCGTCTGCACCTGGGGATCGTTAAAGGGAATTGCGTGGTTAATCCACCGGTCGTACACCTCAGGTCCGGCGGTGCGCAGCATAATATCTTCGACCCAGTCAGTGCCAACCCAGCCGGTGGCGTCGCCACTTTCCATGCCCAGGCACCAGGGAGTCTCGCCAGCGGCGGCGATGGTTTCGGTGAGGGCCATCATCTCATCCCAGGTGGTGGGAACTTCGTACCCTTCCGCCTCAAATACAGCGGGGTTATACCACACCAGGCTTTTCACCGAAGCGCGGTACCAGACGCCGTAGGGCTGGCCATCAACGGTGGCCAGGTCGATCCAGTCCTGGCTGTAGGCGTCCTGCAGGGTGCCCATATCCATAAAAGTGTCGATGGGAATCAGGGCTCCCTCCTGGGCCAGGTCTCGCATCAGCCCCGGTTGGGGAAACATGGCAATATCCGGGGCGTTGCCGGAATCGACCCGCACCGGCAGCAGGGTGGCAAAGGCGTCGGTGCCCTCGTAAACCACATCAATGCCAGTTTCTGCTTCGAAGGGGGCGAGGGCCTGCTCCAGCTTTTCCTGCTGCTCGCCGATAACGACTCCCAGAACTGTGACGGTACCGCTTTCGCTACCGCCATTGGTTGCTTCTGGTGTGCCACTATCGCAGGCGGTGAGGGTGGTTGCGATACCCCATAGGGCCACTGCCCCAGCTAGAAGTCCCCGCTTTGCCATCGGTTGCTTACTCCTTAAAACGAGACAGTTGGTCTAAAACCGAAGTATCTTGCCTGGCCCAGGCTGGAATCCCCGTTTTAGACAGTACAAAATTTAGGGAACAAAACACAAATCAACCATAAGCAAGGTTAGCGTCTGTTACGGCAGATTGCATTTTCCCCAAGGGGAACGACAGGTTCGGTATCATATCCCAAAATCTGTAAACACTTGACCATTAGGAAAGCCCGTGGGGAGAACCTGAGGATTGAGTGCTTGTTGTTTCGGTGCGATCGCAACCTTAGGGAATGCCTGATACTCAAACCTGCCCAGTGTGCGGCGTCAAAATTCTGGTCGGCATCGTCGGCGGCGACCGGGTCATGTTCTCGGCGGGGCCTCCTGGTACTCGCGCTAAGCTTTATGCCAGGGTGTGTCGATATGTGGACAAACCAGGCTGCATCAACAAGTCCGCTGGCTCCCAACCGCTTCAGTCGAGCGATTATTACAAGCCCGATGCTCCACGCTAGCAGGCTTGTCGGGCAAATCTAATAGACTTCTAGAGTTATTTTGCCCGCTTAAAATTCTGGGCCATAATAGGCCCAACTGTTTTCGCACGCCCTACTATTTGTCGAACTGAATTATGCAAGGTATGAGATTAGTACGCCGTGGCCTGCTGCTGCCAATGGCCTTAACTGTATTAGGGTTTTCCGCCGCTAGCGCCAGCGCCCAAAACTCTGTGTACTCACCGATTGAAATGCCTGAGACACGGGAAATCAACGATGCCCTCTCAGAGGAGGATATTCCTACCGGGTTTGGGGGCTTTGCCCGTGACTATACGGTTTTCCTGGAAGACGGTGACCAGGTCGCCATTGATGTCATTTCTGAAGAGTTTGACACTCTGGTAACTCTAATCAATAAGGATGGAGCCACCGTAGGCGAAAACGACGACGGCCCCGATGGCAGCACCAACTCCCTACTGTTTGCCCGCATCACCGAGTCGGGTATGTACACCGTTCGGGTCCGCTCCTATGCCGGGCAGGGAACGGGAGACTTTTACCTGAAGGTGGCTCGGCTTCGGGAAATCAAATAGGTCGCAGTTCCTTAGTCCAGTCCAGAGTTGTTCCTGCAGCGAAAGCTTGGGACTGGGCTTGGGAACGCCATGGATCATGGCTCTCACTGCGGCAACTTTCCCCATGAAATGTTTTTTGCGAAACAATCTTGTCATTTGTGACACCTCCTTGCTATCTTAATGAAGCGCGAAACATAACCCATAGGCCGGGATAGCTCAGCTGGTAGAGCAGAGGACTGAAAATCCTCGTGTCGGCGGTTCAAGTCCGCCTCCTGGCATTCAAGTAAATCAAGCGAAAAGCCTCGAATCTCAAAGGTTTCGGGGCTTTTCATTTTCCCCGGCCCGTCAGCCCGTTGTCTTTTTTTGAGCGTCTTTAGACGACTTTGGGGGACTTATTGGGGGAATTTTTTGGGGGAATTTCCGGATTGAGGAGGCTTTCCCCGCAGTAGGAAGTAGTACAGGTATTCTTCACGGATGGTGCCCCCATGTTTAGCGATGTCAGGAAGCCGAAGGGCAAAAAAGGGTCGGTTCAGTTCAAGAACACCAAAGGACGGCTGCAAATTGTCTTTTCTTACCCGGTTGAGGTGGACTGAGATAGGAGCCATCCTCCAGCGGTTTCACCACCTCAAACTTGACGTTGGCC
>CAZPYG010000320.1:0-4665 GCA_964590465.1 uncultured bacterium
TTGATGGGCACGGGTAAACCCTTTGCCCATCCTACGAGACTAAACCTATCTACCTAATCACCCATATAGGGATCTTAGGCTGACATGTTTCGATACTGGCGTGCGGATGCTGGATCTTGGCCCTAATCAACGCAATATCTTTAGTGGCGAGGTTTCTGGGGCCTTTGTTGTAGCCCAGCCGTTCACATTCGAGCCTGCTGAGTAATCCGGTTTCGGTGCTGATCAGTAAAATGCCCAGTAAATAGGTTTAATTGCTTTGCAAGGGGGCTGCAATATGGCAAAAAAGTCAAAAGGGTTCCGGGAACTGCTTAATCAGTCCCAGGGGAAAGCAATCTCTCAGCAAAAATCGCTGGATAACTTTGAGCGAAAGTTTCAGCAGAGTGAGATGGGGAGCAAATTTGCAGACGTCATAAAGAACCCCAAGGGCGAGGTTAAGATGTCTGGGGCTTTAAAGGCATTCATTCAACCTTACCTGGCAAAAGCTAAAGGGTATCAGCGGCAGAAAATGCTGCTACATATCGCGGTCACAGCCTGGAACTTGACTTTTATGCCCGAGGCAGAACGACAGTTAGAGCTTGAGAAGTTGCTCGACCTCGTAGTGCAAAGTACGGCCCCGTTGGTTCGAGAAGATACGAGGGGTCTAATTGAGGAACTTATGGTCCGAAAGGAAGAGGTGTTTCCCAAAAATCGGAACTACATCCTGGATTTCCAGTTTGAGGAGGCCGGGGACCAGTTTCATCTATCGGTAGCTTCGGCACCTGTGCCAACAGAGGAATAGGTATCGCCACCTGCTCTGACAAGCTTGCTTGGTTCCCGTATCGAGAGTATGTCAACCTGCGCCAGGGAACGCTGCCTAAGCTGGAAGCGATCCACCAGGAGATAGGTACTGCGGACGCCTATCGATCGTTTGTGGAAGCACCGGGCGAACTGAACCAGGCTATGTTCCATCGCCTTTTGTTTGACGAGTGAGAAGCCTGGAAGAGAAACCCGGTTTCTTGAAAAAAACAGGGTTCTGGTTGGGAGAAACTTGCTAATGGAAGAGAACTCCAGTTTTTCCAAATATTGTCTCTAAGCATGTTTAATTATGTCAGTTACCCAAGAGAACTTTGCAGCGAAAATAGAACATGTAGGAGAAAATCTGTATCTCTCTCATTTCCATCTAAAAATTCATGAAAAGATGACAAATATGCTAAATGAACGTCGAGATGAGTATCCAGATTTTTTTGGCTGGTCTCGTATGGCGCATTATGAAACTGGAGTGCTGCGACTAACAAGAGCTTATGATGGCGACAACCTAGGACTTCTAAAGGTAGTCAATATTTTTCAAAGTAACTATAGCTCTTGGCAATTGTCAGGCCCTATTAATGAGCAGACCCTAAACCAAGAAATAGAAAAAGACAGGAAATTCTTGATGCAAGATCCGCTTGCTGGGAAGCTAATACATTTAAGAAACAAAGCAATTGCTCACACTGACAATAAGTTGTATCCGAAAAAGCCTGGTTTTAATGTATCTGAAATATTTGGAGGAAGTCTGATGTACAAGGAAGGTAGAATAACAACCCAAGAAATTGAAAAGCTTCCAGAAGATAAGAGAGACGAGTTCTTGATGCAAAAGCATTTTGAGATTTTCCAGGCATTAGATAATGATAGAAATCAAATCTTAGATCAGGAAATCCCTTCGTTTGATCAGTTGTACGACTTAACCAAGAAAGGCGTCGATATTTGTAATAAATATATGGTAAAGCTGGGGACTCCTTCTGTCGATTTAAGACTTGAAGGAATTGATTGAAGGCGATTTTGATTAACCTCAAAGAATGTTGCTGCAAAAGTCTTTTCAACTACTGATAAAGGACTGACTATGAACTAGTCTTAAGGGCTTCAAAACTATTGACGGATGATACAGTTCTGCTCAGTGGAAAGATATTCTTGAAGAGCTAAATATAGATGAAATAGCAAGGGCAATGGTGACAGTAGATGGGCCTAGAAAGCAGCCGTTTAGAGAAAAAAACCTGATTTTTCTGGAGCGCTAGGACTGGTTTGTGCTAGATTTCATAAGTCTCTGTGGGAGAGAAGAGAACCAACGAAAACGGTGACAAACGGATGAAAAAGAACCCATCCCCCCCAACCTAACCCAACCTCACAAGGAAATTCTCCCGTGGGAGATAAAGAAGGATTGGCTTGGAGGTCACTGTAGTTAAGCCACTTGCCGTCCTTCCAACCGACGAGATTACAAAATTTATACCAAATTTTCTCACCAGGATACTCGCCATCCAGACTGGCACCACACTCCACGTAAATTTTCTTTTGAACACTAAAGCCAAACTTACCACGGCTATATTTCACCCACAGTCCGTCAATGGTGCGTAAATCCGTGGATGGAAAGTTCAGCAATTCGTCTTTGGTGAAATGATCCCCAGATTTTTTACCCACGGCGCGAATCATCACCTCGTAGGTTTCATTGTCGGCGTCGCGCCACTTTCCAGCTTTGAGCAGGTCGCGCAGGTGGGTGTAATCAATCCCTTTTTCTGAGCTAAGGTCATCTTGATCTAAAGTTTCTGAAGTTAATGAGGCGTTTTGAACTGTAGAGGTACCGGATGATGTATGGGAATCGGTTGTTTGATCACCAGGGCAAAACTGATTGACATAATCCAACCCGCTTTTGGCATAGTCAATATAATCTGACTCACAGGCAAGGTTCAGCACCGTTTCATACTGCTGACGAGCTAGATCGTACTGTTGTAAACCGTAGCAATACACATGGCCTCTTAGTAATAAAACGCTAGGATCCTTGGGATAATGTTCGGCTAAGCGGTCAAGAATTGCAGCGGCATCCTGATTGTTACCCTGCATATAAGCTCTTTCCGCTTGCTGATAATCTCTGGAATAATCAACTTGCTGAGAAAACTCGGAGTTATTAATCTGGGCATGGTCGACAGGATTTTCAAACCGTTTTTGCTGATTTTCAGCGGCATCTAATTTCTGAAGATCGGCTTCTGCTTTTTCTTGTTGTCTGCGTTGGGCTTCCGCCTGTCGCTCGCGTTCCAGATTTTCGATATATCCTTCTAAATAATTGCCATTTAACGCCGATCGCTCGATGGCCGCTACATCCTCGGGCTTCAACCGCAGGTGGGCGCGATAGTCTTTCAGGTCGTTGATAGTGCGCTGGCTCAGGGGCGACTCCCGCTCCAAGCACTCGCGCAGGGTCTCCTGGTATTCCTGGCGCTTGCGCTGATACTCCCGATGGGGCTTCAGCACCTCTGCTTCAATGGCTTCCGCCTCCGCCTCCGATAAGCCCAGTTCTGCCCGGAGGCGGATCAGCAACCGTTGGGCCGGGATGGTAAATTCCGCTGCGGTGGCGCGGCGTTCAGCTTCCTTGCGGTATTTCAGATTGGGGTCATCCTGGGGCGATCTCGCGACCCGAATCCGAAAGCCCTCATCCTTGAGGATAATCAGGCAAGGGTTCATAACCGGGGAGGTTTCCTTGACCTTCCGTCCAGCATAGCGGTGCAATTCATCAACGGTGATCACCCCATCGCCATCCTCATCGGCGGCACCCGTGGAAATCCCTTCCACCAGGTAGCGGGTATAAATGGACAGATCCGCGCACTTTTCTTCAAAGGAATAGTCCACCGCACTGGTGGAGGTCAGCACCACTCGCCCTTCGGCTCCCAGTTGTTCTTTGAGCGGAATCTCGCCATCATCCCTGCCAACCAGGTCACCAAACGCGCCGCTAAAGCAGCAGTCGAGAATGAGTACCTGGTATTTGGCTTTGCAACCACGAATGCAGTCATGGAGAAACCGGGCTGATGTAGCGGTGGAGCGCACCAGACGATCGCGCACTTTTTCGGTATTAGCCGCCGCAAAGTAGAGATCACGGCGATCGTCCTTCACCCCGTGCCCCGAAAAGAATAGCAGCACAAGATCCTCCGGTTGGCGGTCCTGAAACCACAGCTCAATTTCCCGTGCCATGTCAGGCTGGGTAGGGTTAGTCAGCGATTTAGCTTCATCAAAGCCTCCCATCTCAGGGTTCAGCAAAACCTCCTGCAGCGCTGCCACATCCTTAGGGGCAGCAGGTAGCGGTTGTAACCCCTCGCCGTAGGTGTCAATACCAATTAAGAGTGCATACTTTCCCATTGAGTTGGATCGGGATGGTTAAGGCTGGTTTTTGGGTTCGGTCTGCTGTTCCCGTATCTTAACCCGCAGATTGGCCAACCGCTCTGTAGCGGCCAGTGCCTGATCTAACTCCTGTTGATTGCGATACTCAATGGTGGAAGCCATGCCGTCTAACTCAAAGGATAAGGTCAGGGTTTTGCCGTAGCGTAGGTTCCCCAGGTAGTCCATCACCTTGCCCAGGTTCTCCCGGTTGATCTCAGCGGTCAGAATCCCAATCAGGAAGGCTGCTGCTCCGGACTTAGCCGCCTCGGGCATGTCCTCCTCACGGGCTAACCGGGCCGACTGCGCCAGGTTACCCGATTCCATTTCATCGGCGATGGTTAACAAAAACTCTTCTAGTTCAGCCCGCTCCAGGTCAAGACCGGCTTCGCTGAAGTCAAGCAAAACAGTGCAGGGTTGAGACATAGCAGTAGGGATAAAGCAATTGACTCTCGCCCATCCATTTTGCTATGGCCACCCCGACCACTTCCCCGCAAGACTGGCCCGCCCTAG
>CAZPYG010000321.1:0-4638 GCA_964590465.1 uncultured bacterium
GCCAGCTTACTGGTGAGGCGATTCGGCTCAACTGTGGGTTCTTCTATCAGCTGAGTAGGTTCAGTGGGCTTGGCGCAGCTAAAGGTGCCTAACATCAACATCACCGTTGCCACGAGGGCGACAACCCGCTGTCCAATACGGACTAACCTGTGTCTCGTACCCATGCCCCTACTCTATATATAAATTCAATTGCACTTAATACCATAGGGCACTTTAGGGGCTTTACAGCGGTGATTTGGGGAGTGTGATGGAGCTGTTGCGGCTGCGGTGCCGGTATTGAGCGTTTGACGGCATGAATCCGTTAATCCCTCAAGGTCATTTACCTCCCAACCATGGCTATTCCTGGATGTTGGCAACATATTCTTCAACATATATATATGTAGCTTGCATTACCCCAGCAGATAGACTGCCAACTCTTGTCTAGAAAGCGCTTCTAAATAAGGCAAACACAGTTGAAATACAAGAAGATGATCTAATACTTAACATTTAGCAACAAAGATTAGGCCAATTTGGATAATTAATGGTTTTTTCATGGCTTTCTTATTGAGTTTTGTTAATGAATGGGATGTAAGAGTCCTATTTTCTGATCAGAGTAAACCTGGAACCCCGATAAACAGAGGGCTTCCGCAGGTTGAATTATTGTTAACTCCCGACAAAAACGGTCAAACCACGAGACTATAATGCTCAAGAGCAATCACCGTCGAAGTAGCTGTTGTACCCACAAACCGAAAGGTGGAAGGTATAGTTTTAACCAACGACGTTCGATTCTCGCTTTGCTCGTTCTTGTCTAGAGAGAGGAGAGTCTCCATGACAACTACCCCGCGCGAGCAGGAGGCGAAAGTCAAAGTAACCGTTGATAAGGATCCAGTTCCTACTTCATTTGAGAAGTGGGCTAAACCGGGTCACTTTGATCGGACTTTGGCTCGAGGTCCCAAAACCACCACCTGGATTTGGAATCTCCACGCCGATGCTCACGATTTCGATAGTCACACCAGTGACTTAGAAGATATTTCCCGCAAAATCTTCAGTGCTCATTTTGGCCATTTGGCCATCATATTCATCTGGCTCAGCGGCATGTATTTCCATGGCGCTAAGTTTTCCAACTACGAAGCCTGGATGACCAACCCCACTGGCATTAAGCCCAGTGCTCAGGTGGTCTGGCCGATCTTTGGTCAGGAAATCCTGAACGCCGACGTCGGTGGCGGTTTCCACGGGATTCAAATTACCTCTGGTTTATTCCAGCTGTGGCGGGCCTCCGGTATCACCAACAGCTTCCAGCTCTACTGCACCGCCATTGGCGGTCTGGTGATGGCTGGCCTGATGCTGTTTGCTGGCTGGTTCCACTACCACAAGCGGGCTCCCAAGCTGGAATGGTTCCAGAATGTGGAATCGATGATGAACCACCACCTGGCTGGGCTGCTCGGTTTGGGCTGCCTGAGCTGGGCCGGTCACCAGATCCACGTCTCTTTGCCCATCAATAAGATGCTGGATGCTGGCGTGGCTCCGCAGGATATTCCCCTGCCCCACGAGTTCATCTTGAATAAGAGCCTGATGGCTGATCTGTACCCCAGTTTTGCTGAGGGTCTGAAGCCCTTCTTCACCCTCAACTGGGGTGTGTATGCTGATTTCCTCACCTTTAAGGGTGGCCTGAACCCGGTGACCGGCGGTCTGTGGCTGTCTGATACAGCTCACCACCACCTGGCGCTGGCTGTGCTCTTCATTGTTGCCGGTCACATGTACCGCACCAACTGGGGCATCGGCCACAGCATGAAGGAAATCCTGGACAACCATAAGGGCGATCCCCTGCTGTTCGGCGGCCGCGGTCACGAAGGTCTGTTCCATAACCTGACCACTTCCTGGCACGCTCAGCTGGCGGTGAACCTGGCCATCCTCGGTTCTCTGACCATCATCGTGGCGCACCACATGTACGCCATGCCTCCCTATCCGTACATCGCGACGGATTACCCCACCCAGCTGTCGCTGTTTACCCACCACATGTGGATTGGCGGCTTCCTGATTGTGGGTGCGGGCGCTCACGCCGCCATCTTCATGGTGCGTGACTATGACCCCGAGGTGAACATGGACAACGCGCTGGATCGCATGATCCGCTCCCGCGATGCCATCATCTCTCACCTCAACTGGGTCTGTATTTTCCTGGGCTTCCACAGCTTTGGTCTGTACATCCACAACGACACCATGCGGGCATTGGGCCGTCCCCAGGACATGTTCTCTGACTCCGCGATTCAACTGCAGCCCATTTTTGCCCAGTGGGTACAGGGTCTGCACACCGCTGCCGCTGGCACCACCGCTCCCAACGCTCTGGCCGGGGTTAGCCCCGTGTTTGGCGGTGATGTGGTTGCCGTAGCTGGCAAGGTAGCTATGATGCCCATGACCCTCGGCACCGCCGACTTCATGGTGCACCACATCCATGCGTTCACCATCCACGTGACCGCCCTGATTCTCTTGAAAGGCGTTTTGTACGCCCGCAGCTCTCGCCTCGTCCCCGATAAGGGCGAACTGGGTTTCCGGTTCCCCTGTGATGGTCCGGGTCGCGGCGGCACCTGTCAGGTGTCGGGTTGGGACCATGTGTTCCTGGGGCTGTTCTGGATGTACAACTCCCTGTCCATTGTAATTTTCCACTTCAGCTGGAAGATGCAGTCCGACATTTGGGGCACGGTAAGCCCCGATGGCTCGGTGTCTCACATCACCGGCGGTAACTTTGCCACCAGCGCTATCACCATCAATGGTTGGTTGCGTGACTTCCTGTGGGCGCAAGCGTCTCAGGTGATCGGTTCCTACGGTTCCGCTCTGTCTGCTTACGGTTTGATGTTCCTGGGTGCCCACTTTATCTGGGCGTTCAGCCTGATGTTCCTGTTCAGTGGCCGCGGCTACTGGCAAGAGCTGATTGAGTCCATCGTCTGGGCTCACAACAAGCTGAAGGTCGCTCCGGCGATTCAGCCTCGGGCGCTGAGCATTACCCAGGGTCGTGCTGTTGGTGTGGCTCACTACCTCCTCGGAGGCATTGCCACCACCTGGGCCTTCTTCCTGGCTCGGATTATTGCGGTGGGGTAGGTTCCCCCTTGGGGACTCTCGGGGGCGCAGTGACTGCGCCCCTACCTGACCGCACTCATGACTCAAATGTCGTACTAAATCTCGTTTTGATTCATGGCAACTAAATTTCCAAAATTTAGCCAGGATCTGGCACAGGACCCGACCACCCGTCGGATCTGGTATGGGATTGCCACGGCCCACGACTTTGAAAGCCACGATGGCATGACGGAAGAAAATCTTTATCAAAAGATTTTTGCTTCCCACTTCGGTCATCTGGCCATCATCTTCCTGTGGACCTCCGGTAACCTGTTCCACGTCGCCTGGCAAGGCAACTTTGAACAGTGGATTAAAGATCCTCTAAACGTTAAGCCCATCGCCCACGCGATCTGGGATCCTCACTTTGGTCAGCCTGCGGTAGATGCCTTCTCCCAGGCGGGCTCCTCTACTCCGGTGAACGTCGCCTTCTCGGGCGTGTATCACTGGTGGTACACCATCGGCATGCGCACCAACACCGACCTGTACTCCGGCGCGGTGTTCCTGCTGATTCTGTCTGCCATCTTCCTGTTTGCTGGCTGGTTGCACCTGCAGCCCAAGTTCCGTCCCAGCCTGTCCTGGTTTAAGAACGCTGAATCTCGCCTGAACCACCACCTGGCTGGTCTGTTCGGCGTCAGCTCTCTGGCCTGGACCGGTCACCTGGTACACGTGGCAATCCCTGAATCTCGGGGTGTCCATGTGGGTTGGGATAACTTCCTGTCCATGAAGCCTCACCCCGAAGGTTTGATGCCTTTCTTTACCGGGAACTGGGGCGTCTATGCACAGAACCCCGACACCAGCAGCCACATGTTCGGCACCGCCGACGGCGCTGGGTCTGCCATCCTGACCTTCCTGGGCGGGTTCCATCCTCAGACCGAGTCTCTCTGGCTGACGGATATGGCCCACCACCACCTGGCCATTGCGGTGATCTTCATCATCGCCGGCCATATGTACCGCACCAACTTCGGCATTGGCCACAGCATCAAGGAAATCCTGAATGCTCACAAACCTCCCGCTGGCGGTTTAGGTGAAGGTCATAAGGGTCTCTATGACACCCTGAACAATTCCCTGCACTTCCAGTTGGCTCTGGCCCTGGCTTCCCTCGGTGTGGTCACCTCCCTGGTGGCGCAGCATATGTATGCTCTGCCCCCTTACGCCTTCATGGCTAAGGACTACACCACCATGGCGGCTCTGTACACCCACCACCAGTACATCGCTGGCTTCATCATGGTGGGGGCCTTTGCCCACGGTGCCATCTTCCTGATTCGGGACTACGATCCCGCGGCGAACAAGAACAACGTCCTCGACCGCGTTCTGCAGCACAAGGAAGCGATTATCTCCCACCTGAGCTGGGTATCTCTGTTCCTGGGCTTCCATACCCTGGGTCTGTATGTCCATAACGACGTAGTGGTTGCCTTCGGCACCCCCGAAAAGCAGATTCTGGTGGAGCCTGTGTTCGCCCAGTATGTGCAGGCGGCTTCCGGTAAGCTGCTCTACGGCTTCGACACCCTGCTGTCTAACCCTGACAGCATCACCCAGACTGGTGCCGCCTGG
>CAZPYG010000322.1:0-4621 GCA_964590465.1 uncultured bacterium
AACGTAGTTTTGTAGTATAGGATCTGCTGAAAACGATACGAACTCTGATATGGACTCTTGCTTTATTTCCTCCGCAAGTAACCGGAGAAATTGCTTGACTTTGCGTTTGTCTAACTGAGTACAATAAGTTACTCCCGAAGGTTCAGGTGAAGGCTTAGTATTTAGTGTTGTTGGGACAGCCTTAACTGCTTGAGGATGACCGCCACCCGTTTCAATTTCAGGAAAATTCCAAGAAATTAAGCTCTGGCATTGACTGTCGGTAAGTTGCTGAAGAGCATAACGATCAGCCTCAGGGATAGCATCTCGGAAAGGCGCGAGAGCTAACGATAGGGCACCTGAATGATTGGCAGAATGGACAATTCTGTACGCCTCCTGACCATTGGTAAGTTCAAAAGAGGCAGTTTCTAAGGGCCAGAGACCTCTGAAGGTCAGCTCCTCTAGCCAGAATTCGGCTGCTGTCGAACAGCAAATAGGCTTCGTTGTAACAGTAATCTGTTGCCGATTCAGCAGATCTAAATCTTGCTGGGGGTGCGGTGCCGTGAGTTGAAATTGCGCTTGAACAGAAAAGGTGGCTGACCATTGGCTCGCGGTTGTCCACAGACGCACAGAATACGTGCTGGGCTGAGTAATCCAGGGACTTAAATCCACTGCCTGCCAATTGTCTTTTGGAGGCAGCGAGATCTGTTGATCAGGCTTAGTCAAGGTTTGGCGCTGATCTATGTCTTCAACCTGCAGACTTAGGGTTTTGCCAATGGGCAATGGAGGATACCAAAGGGTGGGAGTATCCAGAAATGTCGGTTGCCGACCCTTTAGCTTGACACCTTGAAGTTGCGGCTGCTGGGAAGCTATTTGCCAGGATAAGGTTTGTTCCTGATTGTCTTGGGTCAGTTTTATAGATACATCAGTTCCTGTACGTTGCAACCAGTGCCCACGCCAACCTGATAAACTGCACGGCACAAAACTATCGATAATTTCAAGACCATCACTGTACTGACGCTGCACGGTCTCTGGAGCGAAGAGAATGATTTCAGGGGATAGACCTAATTGTTGGGGTGAGAGCAATTCGCCCGTCTCGGCGTCAAAAATAAAGCAAAGTTGCTCAGGCTGAATCCCTTCATGGTGCCACTCAAGTAGTACAGCATCTTTGTGTGACCTTAACTGCCAAGTCCACTGGTCAGCAGCTTGGGTAATGGTTTGACGCAGCTCAGGAATTTTTATTGTGCCAGCCTCTAGGTTAATGCCTCCTTCCCAATTGCCTTCAGGAATCGTACAGTATTCGGCTGATAACCTTTTCCATTCTTTTCGATAAATTTCTTGTTCCGGTAGTACGAGTTGAATGTCAAAGGAATCAGTAATATCCAACAGCAGGGTTAACGGCTTCTTTCGCTGACTGGTAATAGCTTGCCTCGAATGCTTCTTTTTGCGAGGAGTCAGAACGTTGATAAGACTATCCCAGCTACGGAGGAAGAAAGTATTGGGAAGCGAATAATTTTGAAGAACACGGGTTCGCTGATTCTCATCGCGAAGAATTTCTGGCGATTCTCCCCGCCGTTCAAGTTCATGGGCTACAGTAGCTAACCCCTGTAATAGGGTGCCAGAAATCGGATCAACCTCCTCCTCATGGTCTTCAGGGCAACTGCTTCTCAAGAAAGTGAGCAACCGGCCTCTTTGAGGATACTTTTGCTGACACACATCACACAGCAGTTGAGCAAGGTCAACTGGATCAGCATGGGCCATGTCCCACCAGTCATAGTCCAGATTTTGCAGCAAGTCTGCGAAGTGTCCTAAACTTTGCCGGGGAATTCCACTTTGGAGCCAAAGACTGGATACGTAACGATTGGCCTTGCTAGAACGGACCAAACCCAAATCTTCAATACCCTGCCAAACAACTTGCTGGAGGGCTTTCCTTGTCCCTTGCGTTAGCTCAATTTCGAGTCGAGCACAAAGCCCTTGCCAGTAACCATGTTCTCCATCATCGTAGTAGGCATATTCTGACAGAGCAAAAGTCAGGATTTTGACCCAGGTTCGGTTCCAGGTGCCGAATTGTTGCTCCAGTTGATAGGTTGTGATGCAGTCCAATCGAGTCAAATTCAGTTGGACAACATCCAAAATTTCTTCAGTAGCCTTCTTCTGAATTCTGACGCTGCCTAAAAACCGCTGTCCTGGCGGAAGGTCCTTGTGATCCCAATGGGATTCAACCTTACCCCAGATGTGCTTAGTGGTTGCTGGTTTGGAGAGATCCATGATGTTACTCAGGAAAAAGCCGGCCGATGGCGTGTAGCGGAAAGCGGATGACCCATCGGTTGCTTGCATCTTATTCAAGAGTGCCCGGTCTTTCCAAAGAAATCACAAGACCGAAGACACCGCTTGGGCGACAGATAAAAAGCCCTCCTAACAAGCTTTTCTAAAGCTTTGAGTTTTATCCGGAAAATACTTTCTTTGATTGAGTATTGTCTATTGAAGTTTCTCCATGTACAGAGAGGCCTGTTGTTGAGCAGCTTGGCGATGTTGTTCAACCAGGTACTCTGGCGCTCGCACCTGCGCCTGCCCCATAAAGCGATAGACCCAAAAGCTAAACTCCCTCAGGGAGCGGGGTGGCAGTTGTAAGATGTAGTCTACATACTTTGTCTTTTTATTTAGCGGTCCTGAAGGATAGGGTTCGATCCGCTGGCTGGGGTGGCGGAGGGGGCCTTCAGCGATAAATCCCATCACCTGCGGAAAGAAACGCACGACGACTTCGACCATGTCTAGCTGCCCGATGAGTTCTTGCCGTTGTTCATCAGGGCCACCCAGAAACAGCCCCCAACCGTTTTCCAGCAGCTCGTGGGCTAACTTCAAGCTGCTGCGTTGAGCAGCTATGCTGCGACCTCGGGTGTCCAGAACAGTGCAACGATCCTCAAGTCGGTCAATGCGGGAAACTGCCAGGTGGCCATTCTCACAGGTTTCGTGGATGAGGTACCAGGCGATGTCGCAATAGAGCAACTGCAAGGGCCAAATCTCAAAGGACTCTCCAGGGCGGTCAATCCAGGGGCTGGGTTTACGGTGCAGCCGAATCTTTTGGCCTTTGGTGATAGCTGTTTCAACAACATCCAAACAGTCGAAGAGGTTGCGATCGCTAAAAGTCTCCGCAATTTTAACTGGGTCAGTTTCAACAATGGAGCGGTTGAGGTGAGCCCGTACCGTATAGAACAACTGCTCCTTAGACTCAAGGCCCTTCAGGCGGCGAATGAGCCGGTTATAAAGTTCCTGGATTTGAACATCCCGCTGATATTCAGCCTGGGAATGTAGGGCATTGAGGGCAGCGGTCAACTCCTGCTCGTTCATGACCCCAGTCCCCAGGTAATAACCCCAGCGATACATCTGGGAGCCTAAAATTCCCTTGGAACGAAGGAAAGCTAAGTCCTTATGGATAGTATGAACAGAGCATTTGATGGAAATCCCTTCTTCTGCTGCTACTGCTACTAGATAGTTATGAACCTCCTGAAGAGCGTTGTGGTGCTCCTCTGAGGATTTGGCATGATCGAGGTACCCCACCCCTGGATACCTCAGCAGAGTTGTAATTAACAGCATTAGCCGTGTGAAAGCACTATCTCTGTAGTACTTGGATTGTTGAGATGGCTGTTTTTGCTGAGGCATTATTCTGCTAACGCTAAAGCCAGTACTGGCAATGTACCCTGTGGCATCTCTGAAACTATAGAAAATAAAGATTTATAGATGCCTGGAATCTTAAATCTTTAATACCAGCAATCTTTCATAAGGCTTTTACAAAACGCACAAAGGGGTTACTGTTGCTGGACTGCAGCTACCGCCAGAACTTCGTCAAACAAGGGGTCTCCCCAAAGCATTAACCGTAGAGAAGGCTTTTCTTCAAAAACATCAGACTTAAAGGTCACCCGAAAGACTTTTTGTTTATAAGACAAGTCCCAGATGCCTGATTCTATCTGAGTAAACTGGATACCCTTTGCCCTGAGCGTCTGAGACTGAGTAAGGATCTGCTCTATAGCCTCCGGGTCAACGCTGGCGGTGGGCAGTGGTCGTTGAATCTCTTGAAGGTCGGCTTCTACATCTCGTCGCACCATGTCGTCCAGAGCTGGTCGCCTGGGGGGAGAGGAGAGGACGCTGTCAAACTCCGAGAGCAAAACATCTTCTTCTTCCGGGTCTACGCTCATGGTGGCTTGCTCAATGAAAGTAGGCACCTGGGCCAGGATGGGCTGGAGGTTGCCGACGACCGATTGAAAAGCCCCAATCCGATCGCGCAACTTCCGATACACCTTCGCCTCAACCGTGCCGTCGTAGTAGAAGTTGTGGATGGTAACCGTAGGATATCGCTGTCCAATGCGGTCAATCCGGCCAATACGCTGCTCCACCCGCATGGGGTTCCAGGGCAGGTCGTAGTTGAACAGAACTCCGCAGGTCTGCAGGTTCAGGCCCTCGCTAGCCGACTCAGTACAGAGCAGAATCTTGATGTCCCCATCCCGGAATCGGGTTTTGATCATTTCCTTAGGCACCACCGTCCATTGCCCATCGCGCCAGAGTTCGCCGCCTCGTCCGGAATAGCAGGCCACCTGGTTGCCGTAGAGTTCCCGCAGCTGCTCCCGCAGAAAGTCCATAGTGTCGGTGT
>CAZPYG010000323.1:0-556 GCA_964590465.1 uncultured bacterium
AGAGCCATTCAGCGCTGACCGACAATCCCCATAGCGTCACAGCTGAACAGGTGGGGGCTATTCCAGCAACAGGAGGCACGATCACGGGGGATTTAGCGGTTCAAAATAACTTAGTGGTTCAAAATAACTTATTGGCTCAGAATAATCTCATAGTCCCAAACAGGATAGTTGTGGGTTCTCCTCCTGCAAATTTTGAGCCAGGGTCTAATCTTTATGTAAATGGTCAGGTGGTTGTCGGCTCATCCAGACAGATCAAGGATGATATCACTGCCTTGTCTAGCCAGAAAGCGACTGAGCTCCTCACTGGACTCACCCCCGTTACATACAGCTATAAAGTTGACCAGGGCCATATGCTGCATGCGGGCTTTATTTCAGAAGAGGTGCCTGATCTAGTCGCATCCTCTGATAGGAGTGCGATTAAACATTTGGACATCATTGCAATTCTCACAAAAGCTGTTCAAGACCAGCGGCAGACATCCATGGCGTTAGCTGATTTTGTAGACCGGCAGCAGCAGGAGATCAATCTACAACGCAGAGAAATCAGCCAGTTACAAGA
>CAZPYG010000323.1:566-1189 GCA_964590465.1 uncultured bacterium
AGAAAAAATTAGTCAATTAGAGGGAAATTCACGTAATAGATCCTGGTTTCATTAGTCTTCAATGGCTGATTAAGGCTAATTTCCAAGGGTGCATTCATCAGAGAACAGCATTCACACTTCAAAACCTGCGTATTCAAAATTTGTAATGGAGGTCCATAAGCTATGAGTATCACGACAACAGGGAACAAACAATTAGTCCAGGCAAAATCTAGGGGGGATATTCAATCTATCCCAGTTTTTTATCCCCTGACGCCCATTGCCTTGTATGCCAGCGCATTATGGGAGTCTTTGTCAGAAAAGGATACCACCATCACCTATAAGCAGGCGCTCGTTAAGACATGGAAGCTCTTGAAGTACCTTCTGGCGCTTCTTTTCTTTGCCTTGCTTTTAGGGGTGGCCTTGATTATATCGATTTGGGGAATTGGGTTTAATCTGGGGAAGCAATTCCAAGAATGGCTTAATAATGGTGGCAATGGTCGGCAGCCTGAGGAATTTTTTATGGAGCTGCTAAAGATCCTAATTTGGCCGTTTCAGAAAATCTTGGAATGGGCCAATAACTACGTCAAAAAATATATACCAGGCTGGGAGACCTCGGGCTGGAAAGTCTTTGAGTCAAGAGAAAA
>CAZPYG010000323.1:1199-4617 GCA_964590465.1 uncultured bacterium
GAAAAGGAGTAAATCATGACTCAATCCACTCCGTCGAGCTGTCGCAGTGAGGTGAAGGTCGATAGTGTTGTTGAGACTTTACCAACTCAGATGACGTTGCGTGATGATCTTGAGGCGGGGCTAAGGTTTCTACATGTTCTAGGGATGCAAACCAAGCTAGATCTGAGCGACCTGGTCAGTACGGTATTCGCCTTACTGGAAGAACTGGTGGAAAGTGGGCAGCTGAATGTGGAACGCTTTGACGAGCGACGGCTCAAGCTACAGGAGAGAGAAGAGAGTCGCCTGAAGGAACGTCCCCATGTGCAGTTGACCGATCCGGTCGATAAATATGCCCTGACGGATCTGCCCCCGATTGACTGTGAGGCGCTGATTCCTATCTGTAAGGCACGGTGTTGCCGGTTAACCTTTCCCCTATCGTTTCAAGATCTGGATGAGCGGGTAGTGCAGTGGGACTATGGCAAGCCCTACATGATTCGCCAAAAGGCGGATGGTTATTGTGTGCATAACGATTGTGGCAGTAACCACTGTACTGTCTATAACCATCGCCCTGCCACCTGCCGGGCCTACGACTGCCGCAATGACAAGCGTATCTGGCTCGACTTTGAGAGCCGTATTCCGGCCCCTGAAAGCGCGATCGCAGATGCAGCCATGGAGCAGAACATTGAACCACAGAATGGGCGATCGCATTTCACTCAATAACCTCCCCTCTCTGCCCTGAACCAGAGGACTAGACCCATGACTGGCAAAGCTGGCCTGCAAAATCAGAACGCGACGCCGCAACCGGCAATTTCTTTGTCGCAGCCGGGGATTTTGCAGCGGACCTGCGAGTGCGGAGCGTTGCCGGGGTTGACGGGGGAATGTGAAGCATGTGGGAGTCAGCGGTTGAGTCGGCAGTGGGGCACTGCACCACCAGCAGCGCCGGGAGGACCGCCTGGCGATGGGGCTGCGATGCGCGCTGGAGGATATCGTTTTCAGGACCTGACGATTCACCCCCCAGAACGATTGGGAATCCAACCGAAGCTGACAATTGGGCAGCCGAATGATAAGTACGAGCAGGAGGCTGACCGGGTGGCCGACCAGGTGATGCGAATGCCGGAGCCAAGACTACGGATGCAACCCATAGGAAGGCCGGTGTTTCCTGGGGTAGTGCAGCGGCAAGACATGGAGGCGGAAGAGGAAGAGGAAAAGACGCTACAGCCAAAACCGCTGGCGAGTCGGATTACGCCGCTGGTGCAGCGGCAGGCGGAATTGCCTGAAGAAGACAAGGAGGAAGGACTGCTTCAGGCGAAGGCACTTCCTGAGCAGGGGATGACCAGTTTTGTCCAACGTTACAGGCAGAGGGTGACTCAGACTGAAGTCAGTAGACCCCCTAGAGTACCTATCCTGCAGCGAAAATTGTTCATTGGGCAACCGAATGACACGTATGAGCAGGAAGCTGACCGGGTTGCGGACCAGGTGATGCGTATGCCGGAGCCAAGGCCGTGGGTACAGCAGATGGGAAGGCCGGTATGGCCGGGAATGGTGCAGCAACACCCGCTGGTGAACCAGATTAATCCGCTGGTGCAGCGGCAAGCGGAATTGCCTGAAGAAGAGGAAGAGGAAACTGTACAGGCTAAACCAATTAGTAATCCAGAGATGCCGGTAATTCAGAGACAGAAAGCGAAGGAAGAAGAGGAAGAGGAAACCGTTCAGCCCAAGCCTGCGAGCTTCCAGAATTCACCATTGGTGCAGCGACAGGGTGAAGTAGGTGAGGAGGAAGAAGAGGAAGAAGCTGTTCAGGCAAAGCCGATAGACGGTTCAGGTATAACTGTGATTCAAAGACAAGCAGTTGAACCTGAAGAGGAAGAGGAGAAAGAAAAAGCTCTGCAACAGAAATCCCTAGCGAGCCAGATTACGCCGCTGGTTCAACGGCAGGCGGAACCCGAAGAAGGTGAGGAGGAAGAAGAGGAAGAAGCTGTTCAGGCGAAAGGAAATTCTGGAGAGATTCCTAGTGTAACCTCAACGTTAGAAGCTCGGTTGAATGCCAGCAATGGCAGTGGGCAGCCTTTGCCAGAACAGACTCGCACTTTTATGGAATCGCGGTTTGGGCAGGATTTTAGTGGGGTGCGGGTACATACGGATGGTGAAGCCGCACAACTGAATCGGGAAGTGCAGGCTCAAGCGTTTACGCATCGACAGGATGTGTATTTTGGAGCAGGAAAATATAGCCCGGAGTCAGGGGAAGGGAAGCGGTTGTTGGCACATGAGTTGACGCATGTGGTGCAGCAAACTGGTAAAACACCGGCTAATCAGAGAGTTGAATGCAAGCCTTTAGATCGTGCAACTATCAACAGGAGTTTCATAGCTCAGCGTGCAGCAAATTCTCACCAGCGCATCTCCTATGCCCACTTTGGAAATCTTGTGCAACGGCAGACACCTCTTGGCAATGCTGCAGGTGGGACTGGTAGTAGCGGAACTGCGGGAAGACCGATCATACTCCTAGATGCTAATGTCATTGATCAGATTAATCGAGGGAATCAGGCAGCCGCAAATTCTTTGCGCAACCATCAACGCACCTCTGATGTTTATATCAGCAGACAAGCTTATAGCGAGCTGGTTCATCGTCCCGATCTTCCTAGGACAGCAACCGCCAATCGGCTCCTACTCGAAAATCTTGGTATTAGGATTGCGCCATCGGGAACCTTATCACAGCGCGTTAATGTATACGGCTCAAACGTTACGGCAGGTAGAGGACAAACGACCATTCTGTCTGAGGCAGATGTGCTGGTTGCTGCTCAAGCACGAGCAATAGGTGCCAGAATATGGAGTTTTGACAGAGCGTTTCGCTTAAATCACCGGGCTGTTGAAACGCAGTTAGGTGTAACTGTTGCAGCTGAGAGTTATAGCATTCCACAGCAGAACGCGCGTTATGACTACAGAGTGGGTCGCCGTCTTCTGAATCTGCCACCTGTGAATATAACAGTGGGTGGGAGGATCGTTAGACCAACTCCAACCACGGGTGGTGGCGGAGTCCCCCCCTCAACACCGCCAGGAGGCACACCTCCGTCCACATCGAGAGGAAATCAGGGCGGTCGTAGTAGAGGTGGCGGAACAACTGCGACGGTTGGTGTGCCTGATATGAGGCCACCTCAGGTCGGGGGACCATCAGCACGCGGTCAGGGAATTGCGGCAGGGCTAACGCTTGCTTTTCAAGGAATTAACCTTCTCTTCAACTGGATCAACGATGAAATTCAAGCTCGAAGACTGCGTGAAGCCTTAGCACTAGTAGAAGCAGAGGTCGTTAATACACGTCATACAAGTCCAAGTATGGGAATGCTGCTAATATTTTTCTACTCACAAGTGAAGGCACCGCCCGAGAGTTTAATTCAACCAGGAGCCGTTTTTAGCCATATTGAAACAGGTATTGGTCGAACACGCG
>CAZPYG010000324.1:0-4595 GCA_964590465.1 uncultured bacterium
TGTAATCTCCAATACGCTAAAAGTCCCGCTTTTTCATAACTATCCTTCAATCCCAGATCTGTTTCCGTTAAGTCATTCATGACTGTTGCAAATACCTTATTCTAATTAATCTATCTTTTCAAGATTTCAACCAAATTTTAGCCAAATTATAAGCCGAGGTGTATATTGTCTCATCTAACGCCTGGGCGATGTAGCCACCTTCAGGATCTTCTTCTACTGAAAATATAATTTCAGTCATTTTGCCTAGTAAAAATTGACCGTTAACTTAAGAGTTGGCCCACAAAACTTTTCATACCTGGCGCACTTCCTTACTAATATCTTCTAAAGATGGCTGGTCAGGATCGGGCGGTAAATTAGACCGTTCCTCAAGGAACTCATCCACAGTGACGAAGTCCCCGGCTTCATATTCAGCATAGGCTGCAGCTACTTCAGCTTCTTCTTCAGCATCGCCGATCTCATCATCATGTAGCTCATCATCCAGAAATTCCCAGAGTCGCTGTTTATCGTCTGGATTTAGCTGAGCAATCGCCTGCAAAAGAAAATCAAAGGGAATGGTCAGGTTGACAGTTTCGCTCATTGAGAAACTTCCATTTGTGACTGATAACCCCACCCATTACGAAAGCTGATGACAGAATCACCTCAAGAAGAAGGTTGAGCCATCGCATCAGTGATTGCAAGATTAGCCATGCCCGTATTTTAGCCGCTTCGCTGGCTTAAGGTTTGTTGCCAGACCAGTTGAGGAGAAAAAGGACGGCTTCAAGGGGCATACTGCAATGCCTCACCCCAAAGCTGTTCTGCCGGGATGGTTTGCCAGGTCATGGCTTCGTACCAGGCCTGGCGAAAATCTGCTCAAAGCTCTTCTTTGGATAGATCGTCCTCAGCAAAGAAGTACCTCCCAGAAACTGGGCTATGATCACTCAAAGATAACCCTGATCCCGAAGCCCTATGCAACTCACCCTCGACGACGAGAAAACCAAAGCTCTGCTGACCGAAGTGCTTGTAGAAATGCAGCAGCAGAAGCGAGAGGTCTTCTACGACATTGTTCTGGATGCCCTTGAAGAAGTTGGCCTGGCCAATTCCATCATCGAAGGCGAAGAAACCGAGTTTGTGGATGAGTCAGAAATTCAGGCCATTTTGCAGGGTGAATCGTGAAGGTCAGATTCCGAGCCAGCTTTAAAAAAGACCTGAAGCGTATTAAAGACCAAAAGCTGCTTTTTCCATAAAAGATGAGCGATACTGACATTCAACTCTACAGCCGCATCGCGCTTAGTCGAGACTTCCCTGAGTAAATAGGGAGGCACAATTATCTGTAAAACGCCGTAGGCTCTTCACAAAGTACAAAATCCTTGACCAGCATGGGTTACGCTGCGCTAACCCATCCTACGTTTAATCCGGCCTACCTACTTATGACCCTGAAATAGATGCGATGTACATCCGGTTGGTTGAAGGTCACCACGAATGCCGCAATGTGCAGCTTACCGAAGAAATCACCCTGAATATGGGAGAAGAAGAGCTTCTGGTATGCATTGATATCTTGGATGCGAAGGAAACCTTGGGGTCTGGCAACGTTCCCGAAGTTGTACTGGAAAACCTAACTGCCTGTGCCGCTTGACCTGGCATCAGTACTGACGGAGATAATCTGCAACCAGATATGCACACGACGCTGATGGCCCAGAAGGGCTTTGATGCCGACGGCATGAAGGCGTTTGTGGAACGCTCGAATAAGCTGCTGACGAAGCTGACCGAGCGGTAGCTTTCTGAACTACATCAACTTTCATAAGATAGTCCCTGTGTTTTTGTAAAAAAAGCAGGGACATTTTTTGTATAATCATACATTGGGCTGCTTGTGTATTCAAAAATTGTCAGATATACCTGATGTAATTGAACAGATGCGCCTTAGAATCTCTAGCGAAAAAAATGAATCTTATTCCGTAGCTTTAAATCATTTGCTTAATGAAATTCATGCACTTTGCATAAAATATGAAGGTGCAAATAAGAAAACGTATGATGCAAATGACGTTTTTGATTACGGCGTTAATCATCGTTTCGGCCACTCAAGCTAGGTAAGCTTAGCCTCCAGGACGCCGCAGCCCTTATGGAACAAGACTTTAGAGCCCAGTAGTTCAGGTAAACTATCCACAGGTGGTCGTAGGTGGCCGAAACGATGACAGAGGCCCCCTGATGCAGGTTGGTTGGGATTGAAGTCGCCGGGTAAGAGGCAACTTATAAGAGGCAACTTAATTTACGTAACAATGCATGATGGCCAGGTTTGGATTGAGTATGACGGCATGGAGCAAGGCATTACGCAGGATTTAGTAAAAGGTGGGATTGCTCCGGAGCGCATTAAGTCATTAAGTTAGCTTTTGCCCCTGAAACTGAAATAGCGATTAGGGCTTGACAATTGCCTTTTTCAGAACATGAAAGTGATACATGGCCAATTTCGTGGATGATAAGCAATTTCTAGAACAATACCAACGAGCCCTAGAAGCGGGAAATCAGGCTAATGCGACGGACCAGTGCCGACGCTACCAGATGCGCTTGACCAACACCAAATCATTTGAGATGGGTTTCCACAAAATCCAGGATGGCTTTGTAACCGCGAATCTGATTTTCCTTTTTGACAAACCCGTGACCTTCATCCTCAAAGACAGCGTACTCCACCGGAATCCCCCTGGCCCTGACCGCCTCGACAATTTCGTCAGATTCCACCTTGAGCACGCGGGGATCATTAGCTCCCTGCAGCACCATCAGGGGTTTGACGATGTGCTCGGTGTGGAACAGAGGTGACTTGGCCCTGAGGAATTCCTCATCCTCAAAGTCTCCCATTTCCTGCTCCAGGGCCTTGCGGTAAGACTCCCACCAGGGGGGAATGCTCTGCAGGGTGCGGACCCAGTTGGAGACGCCGAAAATATCCACCCCCACGTCAAAGGCCTCGGGCCGAAAGGCCAGAGCCGCCAGCACCATGTAACCGCCATAGCTGCCGCCAATGATGCCGATGCGCTGGGGATTGATTTGCCCCGTCTCAGCCAGCATCCGCTTACTGTCCACCACATCCCCCAGGTCGGCGTCGCCATGTTTGCGGTCGTCCAGGTGATAGAAGGTTTTGCCATAGCCCGAACTGCCGCGATTGTTGATGGCGTAGATGGCATAGCCGTGGTTAACCAGATACTGAATCAACGCTGAGTAGCCCACCCGGCTCTGGCCCCCCGGTCCACCGTGGACCCACACCAGGGCTGGTACCTGGGCATTTTCACTGGCTTGCAGGGGCTGGTAGAGGATGCCGGGAATCTCCAGATCATCGTAGGAGGCGAATCGCACCACCCTGCCCTCCACCAGATCCTGAGGATCAATATTCGGGTTTAGGGAGCGGGTAAGCCGAGTGGGTTCCCCTCCCAAGAAGTCGTAGACAAAAAGGTCGCGAGGCATTTTGCTGCTGCTGGCATAGAATGCCATGCGGTCTTCAGTGGGGGCAATGTTGACGGAGCTAATTTCAGCGTCGGGCAGTTGGGGCAGGGCGACGGGGGTGAGGGTGGCCGCGGCATAGAGGCGCAGCTCAGTGCGGGCATCGTTGTTGATGCTCAGCACCAGGTACTTCCCATGCTTTGATAGGGAGGCACCGTCAATGTCCCAGTCTGCAGACAGGAGTTTCTCATGGCTGCCGGACTCCAGCTCATAGCACATCAGGTACAAAAACTCGCTGTCTTTATCGGTGAGGTAGTACAGGAATTTGCCCTCGGGACTGAACCCCGAGGGATAGTGGTTGATGTCGCCTTCGTGGGGGGTAATTTTTTCGAGCTGGTTCGTCTGGCAGTCGTACAGGTAAATGTCGCTGTCGGCGTTGGTCTCGGTTTTGTCCAGGGCAATGGTGCAGCGATCGGGAGTGATGTCGCTAAAGTTCAGCCCTTCGTTGTTTTCGTAAATCAGCTGCCGCTGATAGGTCTCGGCATTGTACTCGTAGGCATCGAAATAGCGGCGATCCCGCTCGTTGGTGGCGACGAAAAAGGATTGGTCATCCTGGGCCCAGCCCAGAAACATGGCTTTTAACTCGTCCCCTGGGGTGAGGTCGGTGACGGTGCCATCAGGGGCCTGGACGTAGAGGTGGCTGAGTTCGTTGCCGCCGCGATCGCTCTGGTACAGGAAACGCTCATCGTTGGGGAAGTAGGCGATTGCAAAGATCGAATCGGTGGTGGAGTGGGTCAATTGGGTAATGGTGCCATCGCTGATGCAGATAGCATAGGCGTTGTAGATGCCCGAAGCATCACTGCTGACTAGCAGGGTGCGGTTGTCGGGCGAGAACGAGGCACCGGCATAGTTGGTTGTGCCCAGAAATTCTTCAATGGCATAGCGTTTGGGGGCAGGCATTCGGGTTGCTCCTTGCTGGTGGATATTCTCACTTTAAGGGCTTTCTCGCGACGCGCATCCGGTAGATCAGGGGATGTCGATTGAGCCGAAACCTTCGAAATTCCTCGGCTCTGGTCGTAGCTAATCTTTTTCAGCATCTTTGAAAGTCGCGAAAGCTCAAAACTTAAGCTGCATAGGTTCTACCCCAGGCGGCTGGGCTTGATCACTTGGCCTGGGTACAAAGCCCAGGGCCT
>CAZPYG010000325.1:0-4584 GCA_964590465.1 uncultured bacterium
GCACTGTCAGAACAGTGCAAATATACTGAAATTTCGTTTATCCGAACAGTATTGACCCAGCAGGTGGCTGCCGACACTATCACCCTCACCTGCCTGATGGAACCTGGCCAGGACCCCCATACCTACCAAGCCCGTCCGTCAGATCGCCAGGCCATTGACGATGCCGATCTGGTGCTTTACGACGGGTACAACTTTGCACCTTCGGTTTCAGGACTGGTTGAAGCCAGCAGCAACACCGCCCCTAAAGTCGCCGTCTTTGAAGCCGCCGTACCCGACCCCCTGATGGGCAAAGGTCACGACCATGACCATGACCACGCCGAGGGCTCTGGCCGTACTGTTTGAGCTGGCCAAGGGACTTCAACGAGAGGGGAACCGTTTGGTTCACGAAGGGAGGCCCCAATCCAGTCCGGATCAGCTTTTGAAGCAGTGGCAAACCTTGATGCACCTGGCTCAGGTTCTGGGGTTAGAGACCCAGGCAGATGGTGATGAGCCTGAAGCTGCGGGTGACTTAGATGATGCTGCGATCACTGACCTGATCCAGCAGCGCCAAACGGCCCGACAACAGCGCGACTTTGCCATGGCGGATGATATTCGTGATCGGTTGGCGGCTGTAGGGATTACGGTGGTTGATCAACCGGATGGAGAAGTCCGTTGGCATCGGCAGTAAATCAGTGCGATCCTGTTTCGGGTAGATAGACTGAACCTATCAGGCCAATCAGAATTAACCCGATTCAAAAGTTGCTGAAGCCGTCACCCATCAGCTTCTATGCTAGCCTCTACATGATTCTCAATTAAACATGAGTCTTTCCCGTCAATATCGACGTTAGCAACCATGTCATATCCATCTACACTATGGGCTGAGCCCTGCGTAACGACCTTCGATGAGTTTGTGCAGTCAGCGAATTATTCGCTGATGGACACCTTAAATGCCGATCCTGACGCCACGGTCGATGGGGATGATCACCGTCCCCGGCAGGTATTTTCGGGTCACTTCGTGCCTGTGATCCCCACGCCGCTTCCAGAACCCGAATATGTCGCCCATAGCAGCACTTTCTTTAAGGAACTTGGGTTGAGCGATGAGCTGGCGCTGGATGAAAAATTTCGCCAGGTCTTTTCGGGTGATCTCTCTGCGGCCCATGAGCCGATGCGACAGGTTGGCTGGGCAACGGGGTATGCCCTGTCGATTTATGGCACCGAATATGTCCAAAATTGTCCATTCGGGACGGGGAATGGATATGGCGATGGTCGAGCAATATCGGTATTTGAAGGAATCATCAATGGCCAGCGCTGGGAAATGCAGTTGAAAGGGGGTGGCCCGACGCCTTATTGCCGGGGTGCTGACGGTCGCGCCGTACTCCGTTCCAGTGTGCGTGAGTTTTTAGCGCAAGACTATATGCACGCTTTAGGGGTGCCCACATCCCGCTCTCTGACCCTGTATGTGTCTAAATCTGAGACCGTTACCCGGCCCTGGTATTCTCAAGACTCCTCCTCTCTTGACCCAGATATTTTGGTGGACAATCCTGTGGCCATTTCCACTCGCGTTGCCCCCTCCTTTTTGCGCGTGGGTCAGCTAGAGTTATTTGCACGCCGTGCCCGCAGCAATGCTCATCCCAGAGCAATAGAAGAGTTACGCATGATCGTGTCGCATTTAATTGAGCGAGAGTACAAGAGCGACATTGATCAAGCCCTAGGTTTTGCCGAGCAATTGGTTGAGTTGGCTAAGCACTTTCGCCAACGGCTTACGACCCTGGTGGCCAATTGGCTACGGGTTGGTTATTGCCAGGGTAATTTTAATAGTGATAACTGCGCCGCTGGTGGCTTTACCCTCGACTATGGCCCCTTTGGGTTTTGTGAAATTTTTGACCCCTGGTTTCAACCCTGGACGGGCGGCGGCGAGCACTTTGCGTTCTTCAATCAGCCTAGGGCAGCAGAAACAAACTATTACATGTTTTGGAAAGCGGTGAGACCGCTACTAGCCGAAGATGCTGAAGCGTTAGAACAGTTTGACCAAGTCGGTCGTGGCTTTGCAGAAGCCATGCAAACACAAGTTCAAAACATGTGGGCGGCCAAACTGGGCTTGACTGAATTTAACCCAGAGCTATTTGGGCAATTAATGCAGTTAATGAGCGACTCAGATGTGGATTACACCATTTTCTTCCGCGAGTTATCCCACATCCCAGACGATGTCTCAGCCTTGAAAAAGAGCTTCTATGGTAAAACGTCACAACACCTTGAGGACCAATGGCAATCTTGGCTCAAAAGCTGGCGTGACCTCATCAACGACGGCCCGGTTGAGATATCACTGGCTGAGATCTCAACCAAGATGAAACAGACTAATCCCAAATACACTTGGCGAGAGTGGTTGATTGTCCCCGCCTATCAACAAGCCATGCAGGGTGACTACACGTTAGTGAGAGAGTTACAGGCAGTTTTGAGCCATCCCTATGAGGAGCAATCGCAAGCAGTAGAAGATAAATACTACCGTCTACGACCCAGCGCGTTTTCTGACGTGGGTGGCGTGTCGCACTATAGCTGTTCATCTTGATGACGACGCGGAGATCGCCGCAGGCCGGTCTTTGACCATCGCTGACCTGATATAGCAGCCGACGACGTGGCGTAGCGCATGAGTCTTAAATCATGCACCTATTCAAAAGCTATTGGCCCCCGCCTGCCTGGGTCAGGCGCATCCACATCGGCATCTGAGGGTTAGCTCCGGCTTCGATGCGCTCAAGGGCGGCCATCATCTCAGCCTTGACATCAAATTTGGCTTCCTGCTGGATGGCCTGCTGGAGCGGCTCAATTGCGGTGCGATCGCCGATTTCCGTTAAAAACCGAGCGGCGCGCCAGCGGACGAGTTCCGAAGAATCGCTCAGGGCTTCGATCATCGCGCCTATGGCGCTCGGGTCACCAATGTCGCTCAAGGCATCCCCTGCTGTCCGGCGCACCAGGGGCGAGGGATCTTGGCGAACAACCCGACAAAGGGGAGCCACCGCAGTCGTTAGAGTGCTGGCTCCGATAAGGGCTGCAGCCCACCGCCGCAGGGTGCTTTTTTCATCGTCGAGCACGGTCACCACTGCCGACAAATTCTCAGCCGTCACTTCGAGCTGCTGCAGTGCCTTGAGTCGATGTTTCCAATCAGGGTGGCGAAGCGCCGCGATCAGGGCTTGCTGTTGGGCCATTTTGTCAACCGGGGGAGCATCAGCCCGCTCGGCGATGGCCGCCGCTTCAATCTGGCTCAAGGCTGGGGAGTCAAGCAAGCTATCAATTTCATCCGCTACCAGCTGGGCCACGGTTTCGGGTTCACCCGCTGGGGCTTGATAAGGCTCCCAGCGGCGCTCAGCGACATAGTCCGCCCCCGCTGCCTGGATGGTTCGCTGTAGGGCTTGAGTAAAGCGTTCAGGTAGGGCCACACGAGCTTGCTGACCGTCTGCCGCGATCGCCCGTATCTGCACGGGAATGCCCCGAAAGACCTGTACGGCGACATCGAGCTGGCCTAAATTAGAGCTGGATGACGGCACATTCCCACCGTCTTCAGAGGAATGTAGCGGCTGAGTGAGCTGGGTGAGCAACTTGGAATCGGCATCATCGGCTACGCCAATTAAAGCGGCGGCTTCAGCCAGAATCGGTTGCCAATCAGATGTGCCTTTGCGGGTCAAGGTCACAAAATCTTTGACCACAAAGACAGACTGAATCGCGGCTATGGCCAGCAATGGTTGCAGCCATTCAGGATTATTGGGCGCAGGATCCCCTTTCTGCAAAGTCAGGGATTTGTCACTAATACCCTCATCTAGATTGAGCTTGATGCAGTTGGGGCTAGGGGTCGTTTCGATAGAAAGCAATCGCATAGTCTTAGCGGTATGTAGATTTCAGCGATGCCTACAGTAATCAGCTGGTTTAGCAGACTGCAGCAGATCTCAACGGAGGACACGCAGTTGACGCATGCCCGTACTCTGTTATTCTGCCACGCCCTTTCAAAACGACCCGCTGTCAGCGGGTGGTGAGTAACGTCAACGGAATTCAACTTATGCTCCCAATGTGTTCTGGGTGGATTTGAAGAACATCGACTTCGCCGAAGCTACTGGCGTGCGGATGCTGGATCTGGGCTCTAATCAACGCAATATTTTCAGTGGCGAGGTTTCTGAGGACTTTGTCGCGGCCCAGCCGTTTACGTTTGAGCCTGCTGAGTAATCCGGTTTCGGTACCTGCGCCGACGAAGCAATAAATGAGATACCCGTCTGGCCTACCTGAATGATCGCACCCCCAAGGTGTCGGGTCCGTTGCATTTGTTTAGCCGTTGGTAGTCGGACTGGGCAAATCTAGCGCAATAGGGCCAAAATTGAGGAGACGAGCGGCGTCTCTGGAGGGACCATGGCTGATCCGGTCACTACGTTAACGGCGAGTGCGATCGCAACGCTGGCATTTCAAAAATTTATTGAATTTGTTGCTGCGGAACTCGCCCAGAAATTCTCCAGCGAGTCGATTGCCAAAATGGATACGCTGCTGAAGCGCATCGGGGCGAAGTTGCAGAGCAACCCTCAGGTAGAGAAGGTTAAATCGATCGTCGAGCAGACCCACAACATTACC
>CAZPYG010000326.1:0-4577 GCA_964590465.1 uncultured bacterium
GAGGATTTTGGCAATGGTGCATTGCTCCGCGAATGCACCATTGCCAAAATCCTGTAGCGTGGATTAAGCCTCAGCTAATCAGACCGCAGCAGATGACGCTGGCATTGGTCGTAACCCACGAGAGAGGAATCCGCAAATTCAAGGTTTAAAGGTGGGCAGTGCCCACCTTTAAACCGTGGCTGGAGTCCTCGCTACCTCATGCCTTCGCCCCATCTCGAGGGCAGCGGCAAAGGCGGCATCCCAATCCGCAACAAACCGCTGAATATTGAACCGGGCCTGCCCCGTTTGCCTTGCCCCCTGGCTGAGTTTTTTGGCCAGGTCAGGATTCTCAATCAGCTGGCGCATGCGGTCGACCAGCACGGTAGGACTGGTGTCGATAAAGCCTGAAACGCCGTTCTTGACAACTGTAGGGAGTTCAGTCGTAGCCAGTCCCACGATCGGTGACCCCAGGCCCATGGCTTCACATACTGCCAGGCCCAGGCTGGTGTAGCGGATGGGGTGGAAAAAGAAGCGGTAGCGGGCCACCAGTTCCGGTAATTCTTCGTGGGAGACTTCCCCCAGACCGCCGAGGCTTTTGGAGTCGATGCCCACCAGATCCAGGGGCACCTGTTGCCGCACCTGCTGGAAGATGTCGGCACCCAGGCGGCGACCGCGAGATCGCAGTCCGTTCACCACCACAATCCCCTTCGGAATCTCCCCGGAGTAGCGCACCCCTTCCGGCACCATGACGCCATGGTCAATCACCCGGGTCGGCGTCTGACCGCAGTCCCACATCAGCTGGTTGAATGCCGTCACATGGACCAGCAGCACATTGGGGTTATCAACGACATGTTTTGTATCGGTGGGCTGCTGGCGGGGTGGGTCATGCTCCAGAAACAGCTGGGGCAGACGCCGCTGCTCGGGGCTGAGGATGCCGTGCTGGTCCTGCCGGTAGTTACAGGCCGACTGGAACAGTACACAGTCAAACTCCTGGTGCCGCACTTCCTCTGCCGGGATGTCGTGGACGTTGTCGCCCCAGGCGAACCCCGGCAGCCGTCCGCCATAGCCTTCCGGCCTGCCCGGTTTGGTGGGCAGATAGAAATCGTGGTTAGCCTGGGTCAGGTAGTAGAGGTAACTGCCGTGGACATGCCAGGTGAGGATTTTCAGTCGTTTCATCGGATGCAAAGATCTTGGGTTGATTCGGTAAGGGGCAAAGGGAAGTCAACTTTCAGCCAGCAATTCAGGCCTGAATTTCCGTTAACAAGTCCAGCAAATGACTGCAGTCGGTCTCGCTGGGGGGTGGCGAGGTGTGGGACAACACCTGCCCACCAAACTCATGGGAGTAACCCAGGCGAATGGGAATTCCGGCCAGGTAGCAGAGGTAGCCCAGGGAGTAGGGAGATTGACCTGGACCATTCAAAATCACTGAGGCGTTGAACTGCTGCTGCCGTAACCATGCAATGGCAGCGTGCCAGTCAACAAAGTCCCCCGTTGGGCTGCTCAGTAACTGAGCAACTTGTGTTGGGCCAATCACGATCACTTCGGTGTCTGGAAATATCCGCTTCAGCTCTGTTTCTGCTGCAGAGCAATTGGTTTCGCCGGTTGCAAATAACACCAGCTTGTTCAGTGGAGTATCTGTTTCAGGCAACACGACGAACCTCCCTCAACCCTTGAGGTTTTTGCTGGGCTGTATGCAGCAGAGCCTGGGCCTGGGCCATTAAGACGTCCAGGGTTCTATCCGTGGTTTCGCGGCTATCCACCACCCGATGACGGGTACTGTCGCTGGGAGCCCATCGCACCACTTCAGAATTGCTAAAAATCACAACGCTTGGGGCTTCTAACGCTACCGCCAGATGGGAAATTCCCGTGTCATTACACACCAGCAGGGCCGAATGGCTGAGCAGTACCGCTAATTCTCCCAAAGACGTATGCGCCGCTAAGTTTATGGGGATGGAACCACCGCTTTCCTGAACAGCTAAACAAATCTGATCAGACAATTTGCGTTCAGTGGCAGTGCCGGTCAGCACAACTCGATAACCTAGTTGGGTTAATTGCTGAGACATCTGGGCAAATCCAGCCAATGACCAACGACGATCCTCCGAACTAGCCCCAGGATGCACGCAGACATAACGCCCCGGATCCAGGGAATAGGTTGTCAGCAGTCCCAGTCCTGCCTGGGCTTCTTCCTCAGAAATAGGAAACTCTAAACTTTGATTTGCCTTAGAGAACCCCAGGAACTGAGCCAGATGCAGCAGTCGGTCAACTTCCGAAACTTGCTGAGGGTAGGGCATAAAGTAACGGGCATCGGGGCAATATTGCCCTGGCAAATAGAATCCGCCCTGCTGTCGCCCCCCCAGTAGAGCCACAAAGGCATTCATAACGGAACCATGACCGTGGACCTGAAGCACCAGATCATGGGGATGCCCATGGGCCCCTCGCAGAAAATCCACTGTTGCCTGCGGAGACTGCGCGCCTTCGGGGATACCGGGGAAGCCGGGAAAGGGTAGCCAATCATCGAGCAGGTGCGCGAACCGTTGCCCAAACCATTCAGTGCCGGGTAACCCTAACCAGGTGATGTGAGCTATGGGAAAGGCCTGGCGCAGCGACCGCAACATCGGCACGCTGCACAGTAAATCACCCAGACCAGGTAAAGCCCGCACCACTAATATTCGAGCGGTCAAAGGAATCGGGAGGCGAGAAGCCATATCCGAAGGTCCTAGTTAATAACTATATGAGCCATGCTATGGAGAATTAGACATACCTGCATTGGACATTTGACAAAATATTTCTGGTTTATTGATTATCAACTTGTGCATTTTCACAATCAGGAACCTAAATTCTTTTTAGATTTATATCTTGACTACAAAAGTCCCATTATTTTCCTAAACTGAGCAACAACACCTTTCTCCGGATAGATGGCAGAACCAGGAAAATCTCAGAGACTTAAGGTTTAAGCTAGGAGTTACGATTAACCATCTACCGTCACCGTGGGTTCAACCCGCGTGCCGACTCTGAAACAACTATCACAGAGTATGCCGTATATGCTTTTACTAAAACCCTTCTCAAGCCGTCAACACAGCAGTCTCAGTTCATGGTCAACTTGACCTAACCCCTGAGACTAGTGCGGAAACTTTAATAGTGTGTAAGCCGTGTCAAATACCTTTGAGCAGGTTGCCCAAGTCTTAGTCAAGAAACTTTCTTCTTTACTGCAGACCGCCGTCCTTGTAAGTGACGCAAGGAATAATGTCATTGCTTACAAGGGCTGGAAAACGCATCTTGCTTTTGGTAGAAATGGATTTGAATTACCTGACAAGAGTGCCCGCTTTTTAAGCTTGCCCCTACAGATTCAAGACCAGATTGGTGAAGTTAAAATCGTACAGACAAAAGAGGAAGATACGCTTTCTTCAAAGCATGCCCAAGCATTTATCGACTTATTATTGAACCAGGTTTCGAGCTCTCCCTTATTAAACCAACAACTGTATAAAAATCAAATCATTACTGACCTGCTTCAGGGTCGTATTAAAGATGAAGCGACCGTGCTACAGCAGGCGAGCATTTTAGGAATCGACTTTTCACCGCCCCGGGCTGTCATTCTGATTGATGCTACGGATTATGTCTTTGCATTTGACCAGATGAACGACTCTTCCTACAGTTCCCTAAACCGGTCTCAGTTCATTATTGACACCATTGTGGCCTTCTTTAAGCTGCCGGACGATACCATTTGCGCTGACCTGGGAGGAGGCCAACTGGCCGTACTCAAGGCCAGCGATAGTAAAAATTTAGACCCCTGGGCCTCTGGGGCCCCATTTACGTCCGAAATTGGCAGTTCGTCCTGGACTAACTTGGATGCTCTAAAACGAGCAGGAGATGCCCTACTACTGCTCCTGAGGAAAGAAACAGGCACCGCCTTGAGCGTTGGCATTGGTCGGTACCATCCCGGCCTTTTGGGACTGGCTCGTTCCTATCAGGATGCTCGAGTGGCCCTCCGGCTAGGTCGGCAGTTTAATGGCCCAAACCACGTTTACTGCCTAGATAACCTGGGCATCGCCGCCTTTGCCTGTGTGGCAGAAGAACGCATCAAAATAGAATTGGCCCTCCACCTGCTCAGCCCCCTCGACAATGAGCCTGAGCTAATTCATACCTTAAAAATATTTTTTGCTGAAAACTGTGCCCTCACCACGACGGCAAAGCACCTCTGCATTCATCGCAACACCCTGACCTATCGTTTAGAGAAAATTACTTCCCTAACCGGCCTTGACCCCCGACGCTTTGACGAGGCTGTGCAGATCCGCTTGGCCCTCCTTTTACAAAACTTTCAGAAATGCCAATAATATAATTTCTGCAGTACTCACTTCATGACAGGACGCAGCTGCCGGGGCAATTAAATCCGCCTGAAGCTGCTGCTGTGCCCTGGCCGGGAGAATCGTTTCAACACCCAAGCGAACCTCTTCCAGTTGATCACGGATGATCTGCAAGTCAAGAGATTCGACACGATATCCCAAAAACCAAAACGACAACTTCTCATTTGAGAAGTTGTCGTTTCAATAGAGCCCTGGCACCGAGCTATTTTAACAAGGGGCAACCCCCTCACTATCTTC
>CAZPYG010000327.1:0-4545 GCA_964590465.1 uncultured bacterium
GGGGTGGGTTGGGTCATGACAATCCCCAGGTCGAGGGCAGGTTAGGTATAGATCCTTAGGGGCATCAGGATAGACGGAACAGACGGAACCACCTGAAGACAAAACCACTTGAAGATAGAACCGGTTAGAATTTCTATCTTTAGACCCTAAAGTCACATAAACCCTACAGAGGATTAACCATTCAGGCAAGTCTTCCAGGAAGTATTTTGAAGCTGAATTTCCCCTGCACTGGTTAGCCTTCCCTGGGTGGCGATGTTTGAAGAGAACGTGATATTCTTCCGGTCGGAGATTAGGGTCAGGTATCCCTCGCCAGGAGGAATGCTCGATGGTTATCGGATTTGAAAGACTATTCTGAATCCTGACGGTTTGCCCATCCTTCAAAAAACGGACTGAAGCAGGAGCGAGATCGCACCCCCATGGCCAGTTTGTCCCATCCCCTGTTGGGGTGCACCCCCGGTACCCTGTTTAAGCTGCTCCTGGCCAATGGCCCCGTAGCCCGAGACTGCTGGCCCCATGTCGCCCTGTTTCTGGCAGCATCCGTGGCGCGCTGGCCCTTTTCCACCGCCGAGCGACTGGTGTTTGAGGCCATTCGGCGAGGTCAGCCCCCCCTGGCCGACCCAATCTTTATCGTCGGTTACTGGCGGTCGGGCACCACCCATTTGCACAACCTGATGGCCCAGTCAGGGCAGTTCGGCTACATCACCCCCCTGGCCACGGGCATGCCCTGGGATATTCTGGGCCTGGTGAGCTGGCTGGAGCCCCTGCTGGAACAAGCCCTCCCCGAAAATCGCTCGATCGATAACGTGGCCGTTACCCCCACCTCCCCCCAGGAAGATTCCATTCCCCTGGCCACCATGGGGGCAACCTCTTACTACCACGGGCTGTACTTTCCCCACCATTTTGAAGATTACTTTCGCCGGGAGGTGCTGGGGGAAATGAGCGATGCCGAACTGGCCCAGTGGCGGCGACTGGTGCGAATTCTGTACGAAAAAGTCTCCATGCACCAGGGCCATCGCCCTCTGCTGATTAAAAACCCCGTTTATACCGGCTATGGGCGCCACCTGCGGGAAATGTGGCCCAAGGCAAAATTTATCCACATTTATCGCAACCCCTATCGGGTGTTTTTGTCCACCCGCCACTTTTTTAATGGGTTATTGCCGGAACTGGCGCTGCAATCCTACGGCGAGTTGCCCATCGATAAGCTGATTTTAGAAAGCTATCCCGTTCTAATGGAAGCCCTGGGGAGGGATACGGCAGACCTGCCCCCCAATCAGTTCGTTGAGCTTAGCTTTGAGGCCCTGGAGGCTAACCCCCTGCAGGAATTGGAAAAAATTTACCGACAACTGGAGCTGCCGAATTTTGAGACCGCACATCCTTTAATTGAGCAGTATCTAGCCGGCCTGGCAGCCTATCAAAAAAATGAGTACACCCTGGACGATGCCACCCGAACCACGGTTGATCAGCACTGGGGCTCGCTGGTTCAGAAGTATAGCAATGGCCACTGGGGTTAGGGTAACTGCCACTCTCCCTGGCGACAAAAGGGGTTACTATAGCCATGGGCCTCGCACCAGGTGCGGCAGGTCTCCTCAATTGCCGATCTCAGGTCGGGATATTGAGATACCGGTTTTGACTCACTGAGTTCCATCGCACTAAGGTGGTTTCTAAAAAAGAATTCACCGAATAATATGCATTCGCTGTAAGGGCGAAGCATCTGGGAGGGAATTGACGTGACTTTTCCAAGCGTTTTGGTCCAGATGCTTCGCCCCTCCGGCTGGTAACTTTTTTCTCAGCGATCTCCTAAGCCCCGACCCACTCATAACAGACTAAGTCGCTGTGGTCACAGCAGGTGCAGTCGGTGCATTTCGTGGGAACGGGTAACTTGCGAATACGCCCTTTGCGGCTGAGTTTGTTCAACATCGGCTGCAGGGCGTTGGCGTTGGTGTGGAAGTGCAACGACAAATCGGCAATAGAGACAACGTGTTGGTTGGCGATGTAGGTTTGGATGTCTCGGAGCATGGTTACAAGGGTGGTGGGTTGGCGGGTGGGTGTGTAGGCGGGGAAGGGGGGATGGGTATCGGGGATTCGGGACAAGGTTTACGGTCTACGGTTTACCTTGCCCCTTACACCTTGCCCCCACACTCCTACCCGCCTACGCTCCTACTTTCATTTAGCTTTCTAACAACACCGTCCTTCTCCGCTTCGCGGGTTTTGAGAACCGCATGGCTGCAATCGTGCCGATGGCGACGATGAGCAGTCCAACAATCCAGGCGGTGGAGGAGGCCGGGTTGCGGGAGAAGACCCCGATCTGGTAGAACATGACCGCGCTCCAGTAGGCGACGGCGGTGGTCCAGAGGCCGACGAAGGCGGTCCATCCGGCGTTGGTTTCGCGGTAGACGGCTCCCATGGCGGCGGCGCAGGGGAAGTACATCAGCACGAACAGCAGGTAGGCGAAGGCTCCGATGCGACCGTCAAAGCGCTGGGCCATCTGGCCGAAGGTGGTGAAGGCAACCGCCTGCTCTTCAGCGGCAGTATCCAGGTCGCTGACGTCACCGACGGACAGACCGAGGGGGTCGAGCAGGGTGCCACCGAGGGCGGCCAGGTTGGCGGGGATGGTGGCGAAGGCTTCGCCGATGCTGCCGAAGAAATCGAATCCGGCTGCTTCCAGGTCCACCCCAGCGGCGGCGGCCTGGTCCTGTCCCAGTTGGGTATAGAGGGAATCGAGGGTGCCGACTACCGCTTCTTTGGCGAAGACGCCCGTGAAGATGCCGACGGTGGCAGGCCAGTTCTCCTGGCTGATGCCCATGGGAGCAAAGACGGGAGTCACGCTCTGGCTGACGGAGCTGAGGATGGAATTTTCGCTGTCTTGGTTGCCGATGGAGCCGTCGGTGCCGATGGAATTCAGCAGGCTGAGCACCATTACCATCACCACAATTACCTTACCGGCCCGCAGGATGAAGGACTTGAGCCGTTCCCAGGTGCGCATCAGCACGCCCTTGAAGGTGGGCAGGTGGTAGGAGGGTAGCTCCATCACGAAGGGGGCGGCTTCCCCTTTCAGCAGGGTGTGCTTCATGATCAGGCCGGTGACCACCGCCATGGCCATGCCAATCAGGTACAGCAAAAAGACCACATTCTGCCCCGCTCTGGGGAAGAAGGCGGCGGCGAACAGAGCATACACCGGCAGTCTGGCCCCGCAGGACATGAAGGGATTCATCAGGATGGTGAGGATGCGATCGCGCCGACTTTCCAGGGTCCGCGTCGCCATAATCGCAGGCACGTTACAGCCAAACCCCACCAGCATGGGCACAAAGGATTTCCCCGGCAGCCCCACAAACCGCATGAAGCGATCCATCACGAAAGCCGCTCGGGCCATGTAGCCACTGTCTTCCAGAAAAGCCATGAACAGGAACAGACAGGCAATCACCGGGATGAAGGTAGCCACGGTTTGAATACCGCCGCCCATGCCATCCGCCAGCACCACGGTGATCAAATCCGGCATCCCGATGGCCGAGAGCAGGGTGCCCAGGCCATCCACAAAAATGGTGCCAAACAGAATATCGAAGAAGTCGATGAAGGCGCTGCCCACGTTGATGGCAAACATAAACAGCAGGTACATGACGCCGAGGAAAATGGGGATACCCAGCCAGCGGTTCAGCACAATCTGATCAATCTTATCGGACTGGGTGACGCTGACCTGGCGGGGTCGGTGGGCAATGTCGTTAACCAGACGGTGGGCATAGCCATAGCGGCTGTCGGCCACGGCAATGTCAATGTCTTCCCCCAGCACCTGGTGGATGCGGTGGCGCTGTTCCGTCACCTGGCGCATGAGGGCATCAGACAGGTCAGACACGTTACTGTCGTCATATTCCAGCAGCTTCAGGGCCGTCCAGCGGTGGCGGGGGGTGGGGTTGCTGGCCCCGGCAATGGCCGGAGTCAATACCGCCAGGGCTTCTTCCAGCACCGAAGGATACACCACCTGGGCCTGGGGGCGATGGGGAGCCAGTAAGAACTCGTCTAGACAGATCTTTAGCTCGTCTACCCCCTGACTCCGCGAGGCCACCATCGGCACCACCGGGCAGCCCAGCCGTTCGGCCAGCAGTTTGGGGTTAACCCGAGTGCCGTGCTCCTCGGCTACATCGGTCATGTTCAGGGCCACCACCAGGGGCAGACCCATCTCCAGAATTTGGGTGGTGAGGTAGAGGTTGCGCTCCAGGTTTGAGGCATCGACAATGTCGACCACCACCTGGGCCGCCCCCGTCAGCAGATAGTCACGGGCAATAGCCTCGTCAATACTGCCGTCATCTTCAGAATCAATGGCATAGATACCGGGCAGGTCCACCACGGTAACGGTTTTGTCGCCGTAGCGATAGCTGCCTTCTTTACGGTCGACCGTCACCCCCGGCCAGTTGCCAACCCGCTGGTTGGCCCCGGTCAGGGCATTGAATAGGGTTGTTTTCCCACAGTTGGGATTGCCCAGCAGGGCAATGGTGTGGTTTGTCATGAGCTTGACCTCTTGGAGGTTTAGGGCATTGGGAATGGAAAAGTGGG
>CAZPYG010000328.1:0-4527 GCA_964590465.1 uncultured bacterium
GAATAGCGAGTTCCCGCTGGATACGGGCAAGACGCTCATCTGGAGGTAAGCGGAGAGCTTCGGCCAGATCACTTGGTATTTCTAGCGTGAGTTTGCTCATGGTTGGTAGGGTTTGGGCGTTGTTGACATGCTATTTTCAGCAACTTGAGTTGCTAAAGATAGCATACGAGTTTTACTACCACCATTGGCAACCCCATGCTTGTCCTCACCAAATGGATTCAATATTGATGTACAACTACGCCGTTTGCGGCAGTGGGGCGTAATGTAACTGCATCAGTTGGCCGGAATTTAGAGTTTCCACAGCATAGGTTTTGCCATTGAGGTCTACAAACTCAACCTCAAATACCGTTGGCTCATAAACTTCAACGATGGTGCCGACCTGCCCTTTATGCAAGCCGAGACCTTGTAAATCTTGAGTTAGCGCCACTACGTCTAGAAGTTTCATCGGAGGAATCGTTACAAGATTACTTGCCTACAACTGTTGAAACGATAACGGTTACTGTAGCTGCGGCGATCAGACTAAACGCCAGTTGCACAACCCACTGGGTCGCTTTTTGATAGTTGCCGAACTTCTGATTAAAAGCGTTCGTGTTCTGATTCGCCTGCTCAACTTCCTGCCTCACCTGCTCAACATCCTGACGCAGTTGCCTTATTTCGGCCAGAATTTGCTCAGCTTGAGTAGGGTTGGTATTCAAGTCGTCGGTGGCTTGTGCCATTTTACGTGCGGGGAGTAACTGCTTCTATAATACCCACTGCTTTATCTGGCTAAATGACCAGCCCCCGTAGGATGCGTTAACTTGCGTAACGCATCAGTTCCTCAAGTGGGCATACTGAGCACATCTTAAGCCTTGCAACCAATGACCAGTTACCGCCGCGCCAAAATTAACGGAGGCACCTACTTTTTTACGCAAGTAACCCACCAGCGGCAGCCCTGGATGTGCTCAGATGCGGCTCGTTTGTTGCTGAGAGAAGCCATCAACCATGTCCGGCAGAAATACCCTTTCAGCATAGACGCCCTTGTCTTGCTACCGGACCACCTTCACTGCATTTGGACGTTGCCCGATGATGATTACGACTTCGGCATTCGATGGCGGTTGATCAAAACCTATGTCACAAAGCATGGTCAGGATTTAGGGGTTGGCTCCAGGATCAATGCCTCACGGCAGAGGCGACAAGAAGGCAATCTTTGGCAGCGCCGCTTTTGGGAACACGCCATTCGCGATGAAGAGGATTATGTCAGCCATTGCGATTACATTCACTACAACCCGGTCAAGCATGGTCTTTGCGAAAGTTCTGCGAGTTGGCCCTATTCGAGCTTTCACCGTTTTGTAGAAGCGGGCATTTATAGTCGAGATTGGGGCATGTCTCCCGTTGCTGACATACCTACCGGCGGCACCCCGTAACCCGTAGGATGGATTAGCGCAGCGTAATCCATGCGGTAGGGAGAGTTGTTTACGTAGGAATTCCATCGGATTGATGCGTTACGCTGACGCTAACGCATCCTACCAAGAGGCAGCATCCCCGTAAGCCGTAGGATGGATTAGCGCAGCGTAATCCATGCGGTGGGGAGAGTTGTTGATGCAAGATTCATACCGAATTGATGCGTTACGCTGGCGCTAACGCATCCTATAAATGCTGATTTAGTTGGTTGATCAAATTGAATCTTTTAGATTTCCCTATAGTTTCAGTAGCCCCTGTTTAGTTTTTCGTGCCTTTCTAAGGCCAAGTCATTAGGAGCCTTTGATTCGGAAAAATCAATCGTGGTATTTTCGCTTAAGCTTCGCAATTTCTTTGGAAGACCATTCAGATTTCATCAGCTTTTCACAATCCATTTTCCCGAGCCTAATGTCATTTCCCATGTCCAGGTATCTGCCTGGAAAAGTTGACGACCTATCGACGAAAGTTTTAGAAAACCAAAGTTTACCAAAAGGAGAAATAAAAAATATGAAGGATAAGAGCGCAGAAAATAAATTCTTTGATTTTTGGCTATCCAAGGTAGACAAATCTGTAGTTAGCCACAAGTTTTCTTGATCTAAATAAAGAATTTTTCTATGATCATCCTTAGCTCGCTTTATGTAAATATCAGGCTCAAGAAGAAAATTTTGAGCTTGAATTTCATCAATAGTCATATATCTTCTAAAGTATTTTAGCCAGTCTACAGAATCCAAGCATCTAAGTATGTAGTGGCAGAGAAGATTTTCGTCAAACTTGGATATTTCTTTATAGTGCTGACTGATCACATGATCAGTGACAATTTTGAATAGATTTCGGGATGAAGTAACAGTCAAGTACTCAAATGTTTCGCTAACGATTCCACGCTCAAGGATGGTTTTCTTCTTCCCAAAAACTCGCTCATGCCTCATGCAAGCCTCTAGATTATTTCTCGCGAAATCAAGAGTTCTAGACTGTAGATCGTCTAGTTCAATGTCTTGTGGATCTGTATCTAAAGAACTGATATCTAGGTCGGGAATGTCATTCTGAATGATAGAGATAAAGTACTTTTGGAATAGATAAAAGCGTTGGCCTCTCCCTTCCTCATGCCACCATGGATTTCCGAAGGGGCGTCGGCCATAGTAATCCTCCGTCCTTAATGGACATTCTTCATATTTATTAGTGCCATCATTAGAATAATGAGCAAAATGAGGTCTTTTAATCTCTCCAGATTTATAAATTACTGGCTCTCCACATATAGAGCATCTCAGACCTTTCTCTCGATACGAGTGGTAGTTTAACCTGGGGTCTGCTGCGTGAATCTCTTCACCCTGATACGACTTAGCAATTTCCATATCTAACTTACTCCTTAGCTCGATACTGACCACAAATACACAATTCCCACCGGCTCGATGCGCTCAGCCTTAACCGTATAAGCCTACTGAATCCGTCCTGATTCCATTATAATTTCCTCCTCCAATTGGGCCACCCGAGTGCGCCAGTGCCGTTGGTCAGCCTCAAGCTGGCGAATTTCATCTTGGTTAAACAACCCAAGATGGAAGGTCTCATACTCCTGCTCTCGCTTTAGTAAGAGGGTTTCTTGTAACAAGAATCTTATAGGATTAATGCGTTACGCTGCCGCTAACGCATCCTACAACTTTTGAAGGGTGGGCATGGCAGTACCACACCCACCCTTGAGTCAGCTATTCAGCATAACCCGTCCAGCCTCAACCAATCCCCTCCGTCTTGGCGATCTCCAGCATGGTCTTCAGCACCGTATCCGGGTTCAGGCTGATGGAATCAATCCCCAGTTCCACCAAAAACGCCGCAAACTCAGGATAGTCGCTGGGGGCCTGGCCGCAGATGCCGATCTTGCGCCCGGTGGCCTTCGCCCTGGTAATCACCTGGCGCACCAGTTCCTTCACCCCTTCGTTGCGTTCATCAAAAATGTGGGCCACCAGGGCCGAATCCCGATCCAGCCCCAGGGTGAGCTGGGTGAGGTCGTTGGAGCCAATGGAGAAGCCGTCGAACACCTCCGCAAACTGTTCCGCCAGAATCACGTTGCTGGGGATTTCGCACATAACGTAGACCTGCAGGCCATTTTCGCCCCGCTTCAGGCCGTATTGCTCCATGGTTTCCAGCACCCGCTTGCCCTCCTCGGGGGTGCGGCAGAAGGGAATCATCGGAATCACGTTGGTCAATCCCATGTCATCCCGCACCCGTTTAATCGCCTGACACTCCAGCCCGTAGGCGGCGGTGTAGTTCGGGTCGTAGTAGCGGGAGGCACCGCGCCAGCCGATCATTGGGTTTTCTTCCTTGGGTTCGAACTCACGACCGCCGATCAGGTTGGCGTACTCATTGCTCTTGAAGTCAGACATGCGCACGACGACAGGGTTCGGGTAGAACGCCGCCGCAATCATGCCCACGCCCGTAGCCAGCTTATCCACAAAGAATTCCGGCTTGCTGTCGTAGTTTGCAGTGAGCTGGGAGATCTCCCACTTGGCGGCCTTATCTTCCAGGTCGTCAAAGTGCATCAGGGCCAGGGGGTGGGCCTTGATGTGGTTGGCGATGATGAACTCCAGTCGGGCCAGACCCACCCCATCGCAGGGGATGGCGGCCAGGCCAAAGGCTTCTTCCGGGTTGCCCACGTTCATCAGGATTTTCGTGCGCGTGCGAGGCAGGTTGTCCAGCTGGGTTTCCTGGATTTCGAAGGGCACCAGACCCGCGTAAACCTTACCTGCTTCGCCCTCTGCGCAGGAGACTGTAACGGGTTGGCCGGTTTCGAGCACGCCGGTAGCGTCCCCGCAGCCAACGATGGCGGGAATACCCATCTCGCGGGCAATAATCGCAGCATGACAGGTGCGCCCCCCCTGGTTAGTGATGATGGCGCTGGATTTTTTCATAATCGGTTCCCAGTCAGGGTCGGTCTTGTTGGTGACCAACACGTCCCCCTCCTGGAACTCAGCCATGCGGTGCACGTCCATAATCACCCGGGCTTTGCCGGAGCCGATCATGGCTCCCACGGCGCGTCCGGTGGTGAGCACGTCTCCGGTCCCTGTCAGCTTGTAGTTCTTGATCACGTTGCCGGATTTCTGG
>CAZPYG010000329.1:0-4509 GCA_964590465.1 uncultured bacterium
TTCAGCGCCAGCACGCTGTCGATTTCGTCCACAAAAATCGCCACGGATTGCTGGGGATGGCTCTCGACAATCTGCCGCAGGCAGGCGGTCAGGTAATGCTGGGGCGCATTGTCTGGCTGGCTCGACCACCAGGCCTGGAACCCTTGATACTCGCCCAACTCAAAGCCCAACCAGAGCTGGGCGCAAAGGCCCTTGTACCATTGCCTGGGGGTAATATCTTCGGTGCCGATGCTGGTCAAATCCAGCGCCAAACATTTCCACCCGGCCTGGCTGAGGCGATGCTTGGTTTGCAACATCAGGGAAGACTTGCCCATCTGGCGGGAGGTCAGCAGGTAGCACAACTCCCCCCGCGACAGCCCGGCATACAGCTCGTCATCGGCCCGCCGCTGAATATAGGTGGGGTCATCCACTCGCAGGGTGCCCCCCACCTGAAAGGGGATGGGTTGAATGGCAATGTCCCAGTTCTGTAGCATGGCTGATTGTCTTCTCAGGCTAAAAGGGCCAGGGATTCTCCCTGAGAGTAGGAAAACTCTACTTCGTGGGCACAGTCATCATATTCTTCACCGATGGTACCCTGATCACCAGCCTGTAGCTGAAGGTCAGGAAGATCAACCAGGAGCTCGACAACGTCTAGTAATTCAGGTTGTATCATCTGCGCCTCCGAACATAAAGGGTGACCAGTCGGGCGATGTCTTCACCGGGTCGAACTGACCCAGTTTCAGCTACCGCAGGTGGTACAGGAACGTCTACAGCGTTTACTTGACCGTCAAGATGAAGGGCAGGAACTTTCGCCATCAGAACGCCAGGAAGCGGAAGGTTTGGTAGAACTGGCAGAGTTTTTATCGTTGCTGCGGCTCCGGTCTAATCGTCTGAGACCGAATGAAATCAAGCCCACTAGTAAAACTGGGAATCATTCGGCAGTTTAACTGATTTAATGCTGTAATAATGTCTGGGCTATCGAAGTCTTTGGAGTTTCGATTTAGAAAGCAGGCTTGTTGTGGTTTTGAGGATCGCAAATGGCTTATTACCGACGCATAGACCAGGGCATCTTGCGGAGTTAAATCATAGTTAGATTCGCATTCTGTTGCTTCTTTCAATATATCGGCTGTAAGAGCTATGATTTCTCCAAACTCCAGAATATGTTGGCGATATTGACTAAAACGGTGTCTTTCTTCTTCATTGCTCTGTACCAATAGGCTAGCAATATCTTGAATGCTTTGAATTCGGCTTGCGTAGGAGGCAGTTCGCGATAATTGATGTAGTTCAGCCTCTAGCAATTGCTGAAGCCCACGGCGATTTCGGCTCTGGCGGGTTAGCTTTTCATGGGGTTCAGCCAGACTGTAAGCTGGCAGGATAAGGGTTGCTTGACCAGCTTCGCACAGGGCAAGAATCTTTTCACAGCTGGAACACTGCTCTTGTTCAAACGTGAGTTCTAAGACGAAGTTAGTTTCAGCGTAGACGTTCACGCCGCTGCCTCATGCTCAAACTTGCCTCCGGCCAGAGCATCATGCAAACCTGACTCAACCAACCACTGCAGGGAATCGTCAAAATCTTCTGGGGGTTGGTTAGTGTGAAGAATTTCGCCAAGCCATGAGGCAATCAGGAGTTCGAGGCTTTGCCCGCTAATGTGGTCAGCGGTTACCCCAGCTTTTTCAAAGTAAGGCTTAAGGATGGGCTGAGCATTGATGATATAAGTCGGTTCACTCTGCTCAAGTTTTACCTCGGCACCTGCCCACAGGTAAAAGGTATCAGGGAAGGCCATTAAAAAGTAGGGGGCGTTGGGCAAGGTTCCATGGGCCAGAATGTTGTGTCGCAGAGCTGCCGCCCAGGTTGGGGAGGCGTTGGTTTTACCTTTGACCTCAACTACCAGGGCAAGTTTGCCGTGGCGATCGGTAACGGATAGGTCCCAGCCGATGTCGGGAGTAGCAGCCATAGCAGGTTCACCTTAAAAAGTGACTACTCAATTATATTTTGCCCGACGCATGGCGAGGCGTGGCTGAGGCGGTACCCGTATCGGTAGGGAAATTCGAGGCAAGTAGGGTGGAAATTGCCCGAAGGTTTGTCATGCAGGTTTACAAGCTATATTTGAACCAGATGCCCACCGGATGATTGGATTCGGGGTTGTGAAGTGCGATTGCTTTGGCCAGGAGTTAACGGTTGGAGAGTAATGGGTGAAAAGCTTTGATGAGATGATGGGCTACCCTACTAATATTGAAATACCCTCTACTCAAGCTTCACGAAGCCTGCTGAATCCCAATGTCACTCACCCTGGAACTCCCACTCCAAGTTGAAACCCTACTCCGCCAACGAGCCGAAGCCACCGGGCAAGACATTCAACACATTGCCGTTGCCGTTCTCACCCTGGGCCTCAGCCTCAACGACGAAGACTTCTTTGCCGCCATTGAAGGCATTCAGCAGGGCCTTGATGACTTTGATCAAGGGCGCTTCTCCAGCTTTGAAGACTTCATTGCCGAGCAAAACGAAAAGCACGGTTTGACTCTGGAAGCATGACTTGAAAATCAACCAGCCCCCATTGTGCGGGTTTTGCATATCAGGAATGTTGCTCCGAGAGCCATTGGGGAACCTGAGGATTCAGAAGCATAACTGCCTGAATCGCTATTGCTGCAGGCATTCTGAAGGGTGCTCAAGAAAATGACAGCGGTTGAGTTTGAAGGGGAGGGGTTGGTGGTGGGTGAATATAATGGGGTGGTGGGCAGTGCCCACCCTACTTTTACTGGTATCCTCGCTCTGAGTGGGTAATGATCATGCAGCGTGATACGATTCTACAAACTTTGAAGCAACATCAAACGGCTTTAGAGGATTTAGGTGTTCGATCGCTAGCCTTATTTGGATCGGTAGCGCGGGATGAAGCTACCCCGACCAGCGATGTTGACATTCTTGTAGAGTTTGAGCCTCCTATTACGTTTGACCGCTATATGGACGTTAAGTTTTATCTGGAAGACCACCTTGGGAAAAAGGTGGACCTGGTTAGTTGGAAGTCCCTAAAGCCTCAGCTAAAAGAAATGGTAGAAAAAGAGGCAGTCTATGTCTCGTGACCTTCGTCTCTACTTGACCGACATTCTAATAGCAGGAGAGAAAGTTTTACGTTATACCGAAGGTATGAAATTTGAGAACTTTGTAGCGGATGACCGGACGTTTGATGCTGTCATTCGAAACCTTCAAATTATTGGAGAGGCTGTTAAAAATATTCCTGATGATGTGCGTGAGCTTAATCCTGAAATAGAATGGCGAAAAATTGCTGGGCTGAGAGATATTCTGGCCCATGCCTATTTTCAAATCGAGGATGAAATTATCTGGGATGTCGTAGAGAATAAGATCCCTGCGTTTTTAGGGGTAGTCAGCCAGTTGTTAGAAGGCATGTCTTGAAAATCAACCAGCCCCCACTGTACGGGTTTTGCATATCAGGAATGTTGCTCAGACAGCTATCGGGGAACCTGAGGACTCAGCAGAATAACTGCCTGAATCTCTATTGCTGCAAACCTTTTGAGGGGCGCTCAAGAAAATGGCTGCAGTTGAGTTTGAGGGGGAGGGGTTGGTGGTGGGTGAATAAATGGGGTGGTGGGCACTACCCACCTTACGTTTACTTTTAAAGATTAAATAAGCTTAATTGGATGATTTCTTGTGTTTCTAGGGAAGATGAAGAGGAATCACTTGGGATTTCCATGTTTTGCTCAACGCTTAAAAAGTCTTGATCTTCAGAAAAATCGGAGAATAGATCAATTTGCTCCATAATTTCTTGATGGGAAACTACTATAGATTGATCTCTATTAGATTGCACTTTTAATGCTTTTGAACTTAACTTAGCCTTAGCATGAAGCCTATTTAATGAGCTATCTTGAACCCTTAGGACAAAATCGGGATCTGTATTCCCATCGAGTGTTGTTAAAACTCTTCCAACCATATAATCACTCAAAGTTTCTCTTTTGCAGTTCTCCCCCATCAAAAACTTCACTCCACTTAAAATTTTAGGTTGTCTAAATCCATCAATGTCTATTATCTCCATTACTTTAGGATGTTCATACTTCAATTCGCTTCGTATAAGCCGTATCTGTGCATGAAGCTTATCTCTTTGACTTGGAGACATTGAATCTACGGAATTTAACTTGGCTTGTCCTACAATGGCCTTTTGAATTCTATTGGCACCTACAGATATATCAGCCGTAATAATAAAATCTGCACCTGTGAGACTTTCTGCAGATTTTGGTCCTCTATCATTAACAATAGTTGCCCTAAATTTTATTATCCCTTTTGGAGATCGATATGCAACACCTTCGATGCGTGAAAAAAGACTACTGACGTAAGCTGGTTCTTGCTTAAATCGCCTTGGATCAATTTCTCTCACTTTTTCGTCTATGTATAGTTTCACAGCATTTTTTATGTCCTGTGAAAATTTAAAAGAATGTTTTGGCATATGCTTGGGAGCTAAAATAATTTAGTAAGCCTTCAGGGGTTCATGAAGAATTAAGGGTTTTGGAGCTGCGATAGGGG
>CAZPYG010000330.1:0-4507 GCA_964590465.1 uncultured bacterium
CTCCACGATGAATGGCAGCATCCTACTACAACATGACTTGTGTGTACTTAGTAGCGATTATCCCCTAAGGTGAAGCGATCGCGGATTTCAGCAGCGGTCGGTTAACGTGATGGGCGAGTCCTAGCTGTTCTAAGCTCAGAATCAGCCACCAGGTCATATCAATTTGCCGAATGCGGATCACGCGCGTTGTCTTCGGTGAAGGCGTGGTGCCTGCGATGATGCCAAAGCTCGGGCAGGCGTTTACTTAGCCAGCCAAATGGAGGGCGTCTCGCCCGATCGGCTCAGCCGCTTTTTCCTGCCGCTGTCATTCACAACCAATCCTTCCCCCACCGCCCAGCGTCTGTTCAACTTCATTCCCAGCGATGTCGGACGACGGTTTAGCGACCTCCGTAGCGATTTTGACATTGCTCGCCTGGAGGCGATGGCGTCAGAGGTGCTAGAGACGCTCAACACCCAAGAACAGGAGATGCAAACCCAGACAGGCCACTGGTATGCCCTGCGGATGCGGCCCTATCCCACGACCGAAAACCAGATTGACGGATGACCGACCATGGTCTTTCTCGATATCGACGTGCTCAAACGTCATGCGGCCATCTTAGGGACAAAGCGCACGGTCATCCAGGCCTCCCGAGCCTCTCGCACTTTACGACTATCACCCGTGACCCAAACGGCATAGGTGCCCTGACTCGGTTGCTGATGGAGATAGTCATACAAGCGCAAGGAGGGGTTGACCAGGGTCCGGTTCCGACTGGCTCGCACCAACACCTGGGTCGTCGCGTTGGGAGCACGCTCCCATAGTTCGTAGATATCCGCCTCGCGGTCTCCGACATAGGTCACCTGCCCCGCGGCGGCTAAACTCCGCTGACTGTATTGGGGACCGTGCAGCCACTTGAAGGATTCTTTCGCTTCAATCGGTAAGGACTTGTAGTTCCGGGTCTGTTTATCCTCATGGTCCCTCGGTCGACTCCAGAGATGCACGTCGCTCACGCCCAGGGGAAACCCATCCTTGGCATCCAGGACCAGGGTCGGGTGCAGGAAAAACCCAACATCGCGGTCGTTGCTCAACACCCCTAAATCCGCCGGGTTTAAGCGACCTTGATGGGCACTCAAGTTGACCTCGCTGGTATCACTCACGGCCAGCACATGCACGTCCTTCACCTGGTGCTGACAGTGGGTGGCTAGACTCTGGCGTAATTCGCCTAGGGTCACCCGGTCATTATTCAGAAATCGGTAATACGCCATTTGCTCGGCCCAGTCTCGGCTCATCTGCTGGATACTGGCACAGCCGCCTTCACAGAGCGCTTCGTATGAGGACAGGGGTTCTCTTCAGAGCCTAATCTTAAGGGGTCGTTCCCCCTGGGAAAAGTTTTTATGGATCTGTTGACCTGGGCGATCATTGCCCTGATTGTTGCGGTGGTGGCGGGTGCCCTGGGATTTACCGGCATTGCCCGAGGCGCAGCGACCATTGCGCGGGTTTTGTTCGGTATCTTCCTGGTGATTGCGGTCATCCTGTTTCTGATGGTGCTGTTGGGGGTAGGGCTCGTGACCTGAACCGATGGGAAGTTGAAGCTCCCTATTAATTGGGCAACTCCACCTGAAAGCAGCTTCCCTGGCCCAACTCACTGGTGACGTAGATATCGCCGCCGTGGGCCTGCACGATTTGCTGGGCGATCGCAAGTCCTAAACCCAGCCCGCCGGTTGCTCGGGAGCGTTGCTTATCCACCCGATAGAAGCGCTCAAAAATATGGGGCAAATCCGCTGTCGGAATGCCGATGCCATTGTCTGCGATCTCAATCCAGGCGCTGCGAGCCCCCTGCGACAGGCTGACTTTAACCCAACCGCCCTCAGGGGTATATTTGCAGGCGTTTGAGACCAAGTTACCAATAGCCTGCCGCAGCAGGTCGGGTTCTGCCTTCACCCAAACCGGGGCATCCGGAAACGTGGCGGACAGGGTGATGGCCTGAGTTGCCGTCTGCATGGAGTCAGACTCGATCAGCTCTTTGATCAGGAGTTTCAGGTCCACGGGCTGGAGGATTTGGGCATCCAGAGTATCGCTGTGGCGAGCCAGCAGCAGCAATTGGCTGACCAGCTTATTCATGGTCTGGGTGACGGTGACAATTTTTTCCAGCCGTTGATGTTTTTCGGAGGTGCGATCGCCCGGTGCCAGCAGCCCCACCTGGGCATTACTCAAAATTGCCGCCAGGGGAGAGCGCAACTCGTGGGAGGCATCCGCCGTAAACCGCTGCAGCTGCTGGTAAGACTTGCGAATGGGCCGCATGGCCAGACCGCTCAACCCCCAGCCCACGAAGCCAATGACGCCTAAAGTAATGGGCACGGTAATGGCAAAGCCGGTCAGGGTCTGGCGCAGGGTTGCCTGCACCGGAGCCATAGAAGTGGCCATTTGCAGATAGCCGATCACCTGACCCTGATGGTGAACAGGTAGGGTAATTTGGCGCAATTGGGGCAGTTGATGCGTTGCCCCATCCGTGAACGACAGGGGCTCAACGTCAATATCATCAGGCCATTGCAGGGTTTGAAACTCGGGTGCGGCATTGAGTTGTTCGGGGGGCAGAGGGCCAAAAAACTGGATCAGCTGGCCGGTTGGAGTGTACCACCGGGCATAGACAATCTCGGTATCCGAGGGGGGAGGGGTGTTCCCCAGCAGGGGGGCGCTGTCCAGGTTAACCGGATCAAAGTCGGTATCCGTTTCGTCGTATTCAACGCTGGCGGCGATCACTCGGGCTTTCTTGTAGAGCAGGCGGTCAATGGCCTCCAGTTGATCGGCCACCCGCTGGTAATACATCACTCCGGCAAACAGCAGCAAAATGCTGCCCATGGAGAGGGTAAACCACCAGGTCAGGTTGCGACGGCTGTGGGTGAACATCTTACGGGAGCTTGAGGATCAGGAGTTTAAGGATCAGGACAGAGGCGGTAACCCATGCCATAGACGGTTTCGACCCAATCAGCCGCATTCAGCAAACTGAGCCGCTGGCGCAGGCGACGTACCAGGGTAGTAATGGCGTTGCTTTCGGGCTCATCCCCCCAGGACCACAGCGCCTGCTCAATTTGATCACGGGACAGCACCTGACGGGGGTGGCGCAGCAGATACTCCAGCAGTTGAAACTCCCGACTGGAGAGTTCTACCGAATCACCGTTTCGTTCCGCCATCAGGCTGGTTAGATGCAGAGTCAGGTCAGCCAGGGTGAGGGTGTCTCCGCCATAGGTGGGCGATCGCCTGCCCAGGGCGCGCACTCGGGCCAGTAGCTCAATTAAATCGGTGGGCTTCACCAGGTAATCATCAGCCCCGGCGTCAAGACCGGCTACTTTATCCAGGGTATTGTCTTTGGCAGTGAGCATCAGTACGGGGGCGGTTTTTCCCAGGGTACGGTACTGCTGGCACAGGCACAGGCCACTCATGGCGGGTAACATCCAGTCCAAAATCAGCAGGTCATAATCGCGTTGAGCCATCATTCCCTGGGCTGTTTCTCCATCTTGCAGGCCATCGACGATGTGTCCTGCCTGGGAAAGGGCCGCTTGCAATGGCTCTAGCTGTTCAGGATCATCTTCTACCAGCAATATCCGCATTGTTATTTGAATTGTTATTGGAACCCGTCAGTTTAATTCCAACCGTAAAGCCTTACATTACAGGTAACTTCTGCCCTGGGTTAGATTACTCCAAGGCTGGTCTTAAAAAGGCGTTTCGCTTCAACTCATTACGCCTGTCACTTTCTCGTCACATTTGGCGTTAATCCTGGGGAAAGTGAACCTCAAAACCAGGAGGAAATTACCTTGACTTATTCTAAAAGTAAGCTATTGGGCCTGTCTGCACTACTCATGGCATTTCCCATTGTGGCCGCCTGTGAGCCCAATACGGCTGAGGCCCCCCTGGAAACGGCTCCCGAGGTGGGCGAAGCGCCTACAGATCCCAACCAGCCCATGATGCCTGACTCGGCTATGGAGCCTACCGCCGGGGCAGAAACCATTGCCGAAGTCGCCGCCACCGATCCGTCGCTGACAACCTTCAACACCGCCATGGAAGCGGCTGGCCTGACCGGAGCCTTAAATGGACCCGGCCCGTACACCGTGTTTGCCCCCTCCGACGAAGCCTTTGACGCCCTTCCGCCAGAAACCCTGCAACAACTGCTGGCCCCCGAAAACCAGAATGATCTCGCCGCGTTGCTGGCCTACCACGTAGTGCCTGAAGAGCTGCCTGCCAACCAGCTCCAGTCGGGTTCAATCGATACCCTGGCCGGTGCTCCGCTGACCGTTGAAGTGGACCAAACCGCTCAAGCGGTGCTGGTGAATAATGCTGTAGTCACCCAGCCCAATCTGGAAACCAGCAATGGCGTCATCCATGTAGTCGATCAGGTGATGCTGCCCCCTACCGCCAGCCGCTAGCCTAGCGGCACAAATATCGCGCCTTTCGTAGCAACGTAGGTTGGGTGAAGCGCTAGCGGAACCCAACATTCCGAGCATCTTTGATGTTGCGAAACTAACTGTGCGATGT
>CAZPYG010000331.1:0-4502 GCA_964590465.1 uncultured bacterium
CCTATCGCAGCTCCAAAACCCTTAATTCTTCATGAACCCCTGAAGGCTTACGGATAATCCTCATGGAGAGGTCTCCCAGTAGCGGTGAAATTAGATGGAGACTTTGTAGCCCAACATTCCTCATAAATTCTCAAAAATATGTCAAAGGCGTATATCAAAAAATGGCCCGAACCACAGGCTGGATCAAGCACTTTCAAGGCACGGGGGTCTTTTTTGACTCGAAAAGGAATTAATATCTCTTTCTGGAGTAATTCTTCTTTACTTAGGTCTTCATCAGCCTCCTCATCTGCCGGAGTCTCTAACCCAGGATTGAGAAAGACTTCATTGGAACTTCGCACTAAATACTCGCACTCTTCAATGAGAGAGGTTTCTCCCTGACACATTTCATACCAAATACGGCCTAATGTATTGTCTGTAAGGAATTCGACTACATATCTAGGAGTAAAAAACTGATTGCGAACTGCTAATTCTCGACCATTACGAGGGGATTGGGATTGTGCCCGCATTTGTTTGCGTTCTTTTTCACTGTTAAAGTATTGGTAAACCCAACCGATGGTCTCGTCTTGTCCCCAAACCTTGACCAGTTCATCACGGTTCACAATGTCCAGCAGCTCATTCAAAGCCGAGCGGCGAGGCCACAGTAGGCTGGCGGGGTCACGCCGGTCGAACAATACCCGCACCTCAAGCCCAATTTCATCAAAAAGGCTTTCAATATAAAGGCGATATCCCTTGTCTGGTAGCTGTACTAACCCCGGTGCCAGCCCTGTAAATTCCTTAAACCCAGAGGACTGCTCACCCTTAGAAACGCACTCCTGCACCAGCTTTCTGGCCTCAAGCATCTTGAGGGCCACAAACCGGTTCAAAGTGGTAAACGCGGCTTCCCGCAGGTAGGCATTTACGGCCTCAGCATTGTCAGCAGCATGGGGGCGCTGGTGGGCAATGGCGGCAACCAACCTGCGGCGAATTAGCCGTTGCTCGGCATCTAAGTGGTCACCGGGTTCAGCCGCAATGGTGCCATCCTGGCGGATATCAAATATCCCCTCTAGCTGTTCGGCATACTCCTGCTCCAGGCGCTGACGTGCATCCTGAGTAGCCTGCTGAATTGCGCCGCGTGTCTTGTCATCCATGTGCCCACTCTCCCCAATTACTGAATCAGAATTTTCTTACCGGCAGCTAATAGCTCAACGCATCGCTCTCGCAGACCTGTCAAAGCCGACTCAAGCTGCTCCTCGGTTTCAATGCCTCCGGCAAAATAGCTGGCGGCAGCAACCCGTTCCAGGGAGTTGCCCTCTAACAGTCGCATCATTTGCTCAATGGCCTGGTTCAGCATGGCCGGGCAGGCTATGAGCTGCTCCCGCAGCATAGGGATGTCCAGATTGTCGCAGTGATCGGTTGTCGCTCGGCTTTCCAGTTTTCTAGCAATCTGCGCCTGCTGATCAGGGTCGAGCTGGTCCCACTTGGGCGTAGTGCGGAGGCGGTTCAGGGCTTCGGCGTAGGCATCGGCTCGGGCCTGCACTTCAGCCTGGTGGCGACGTTTGTACTCGTCTTCAAGCTGCTTTGTACATTGATCAATATCGGCCAGACATTTGAAGAACGTCTCCCGCTTCATGAAGTCGTCAAGTTTGGCGACTTCTTCCCGAAAGTGTTCGTCCAGGTCTGGCTCATTTTCCAGCAGAGGCCAGATTCTTTCTTTTGCCTTCTTGGCGCGGGTAAGGTCTTGCAGGCTGGTTTCAGTCAGATTTGACTCCAGCTCCGAGGCTCGTTTAATCGCCTCCTTCAGCCCTTTATAGGAGGCATTAAAGGTCTGGATGACTCGCTCCTCATTACCGGAGTGAATTACCCGCATTTCACCCGAAGCTTTGCGCAAAATTTCGGCACCCGGCAAAAAGTTTTGAACCAGGCGGTTGTAAGCCTGCTGTAATGCCGGTTCATGACTGTCTACCTCTGTCCGAATCGCATTGGCGACAACGCTCTGCTCCAGTTCAGGGATATCCTGCCCAAACACTTCTTGAAAATGACCGTAGGCGCTCACCACCTTCTCAAAGTCAATCACCTCTTTAGGAGTAAACGATGCCTGCCGGAATAGGTTGTTGTTGTTGAAGGTGGTACGAGCATCGAGAGACAGGGCATTCTCAATCACCTGGCCTTTGCTGGTGGTTTCAATTTTGCCCGCCCGCAACAGGCAGGCTACAAATAACTTCACCGCGTCGAAATCCCAGCCAAAGGGATCTTTGCCAAACTCATCGGTCAGATAACGGCCATTGGCTACCTCGCCGTAGCTGGCGCGATTTTCAATCCGTGCCAATATCTCGGCCAGAGGACCATTGTTGGTATCAAATACCGTTTTACCTCCTTCATCCCTAACCAGATGCAGATCGGTAAAGACTGAGGAATTCAGGCCCCGCAGGTTTTCGGTATTCAGCACCGAATCCAATGCCTTTTTAGCCTCCTGGACTTTGACTGCAGCCTCTTCAAACCGGTCAAATACTTCAGGTAATGCTTGAGATAGTGCCTTCGAGGCTGCCCGAGCAACGTCCGTGACCGTTTCATCTGGGCTGCGGTCATTCCCTCGGAAGAAGATAGCTCCAGCCAGTAGGGCCTGTTTCATCAGACGCTTGAGTTCGTCAAAGTTATCTCTCTGCCTACCCTTTTCATCCTTGACCAGTGCGGTCTCATCCTGGGTTTTGGCACCCCGCTCCTTCAGCCTCAATATTTCTTTAGAGCGGAATAGTTCGACGGTGACCCGGTCGATAGCGTCGTCTAGCTCAACAACCCAGAAAATGGCTTTTGTTTCTGCCTGGCTACGCTTGCGAAGGGTTTCAACCTCTTCCGCATATTCTTTGGCTGAGGTGGTAGTGGTCAGGTAGATCGGCACATCGCCTTCCTCAACCTGCCTGCCGTTGATATAAAGTCCGGCTTTGAAGACTTTGGTATCCAGCAGGGTAAACGAAGGTTGTGGCTTCCAGAGGCTGGTGATGGCCTCAGCCTGCAATCGGCTTTCCTCTCCCAACTTGGGGGAGAGAGCAAACCTCTGTCGTTCCCAGTCGTCTTCGACCGGCGAAGGAATACGATAGCCATCTTCCCCTAACCTGACCTGGAGGCTCTTTGACAGCTCATCCAGAGCTGCTTTCACTTCCGGCAATAGCGAGTCAGCATCAACACTGGGATGCAGGGTAGCGGCAATGTTTTCGGCGCTGCGGTGAATGCTGCGGACGTACTGGAGGATACAGATGGCCTTGGCCACCTTTTGGGCCAGGGGATGGTCTACCTGTTTTGGGATACTGTCGATTTTGCCCCTCAATTCGCTGCTGATGTTGCCGGATACCAGGTCATAGATTTGGTCGATGCGAGCCAAGGTACCAAAAGGCTTTTCAGCCAGTTTGACATCGGGATGAATCAGTAATTGCTGGGCCAGCTTAATAATGGTGCGGTTGGCTCCACCCACATGCTTGCTAGCGCCTCCCTGGGTACGCAAGCCCGAGACTACGTCGATAATCAGGTCTACCTGGTAGGGCAGCAACGGGTAAAGGTCTACAAACGACTCGGTATCTAGCTCCGGCAGCTTAATGTCGGCAGAAATGCGGGTGTTATCCGTCAGCCTGCCCCGATGGGTTGAAAATAGCTCCCGCAGGGTTTTCTCGGCTTCGGCGCTCTTAGACAACACCCGTTTGCTGGTGACTTCAGAAATATCGGCAGGTTCTAAATGCACCTGCAGCGGGAACCGGTCCATAAGACGGGCTAACTCTACCCTTTTGCCTTCTAAACCCCCCACCAGTTCCGTCAGCTTTTCCTGGGAGGTGACCACCAGCCACAGACGACCCCGGCCAATGCGCCCCAGGCTTTGAACCACAGCCTGGAGGTCCAGCATTTTTTGGACATCCCGCGATACGAATTGTCCGACCTCGTCCACCACAAAGACTAGGTTATGGTCAACATGTTTACGGTTCATCAGCTCCATGCAGCGTTCAGCTAGCAGGCCCGGCGTAATATCAGCCCGTTGCATGGCAGATTCGCGCCAGCTATCCACACGGTCGTAAGTGGCCGGATCAAGCTCATGCATGATTCGACTGGCTTGCTGAACGGCGATGGCGATTTTCCCCTTTTCCCTATCCCAGTCTTTTTCAAAGATTTCGTTGTACTTCTCCTTGAACGCTGGTAAGCGTCCATCTTCTTCTAAGGTAATTTCTAGTTCGGAAAGGTCTAAATCCTTCGCATAGCCAAGGCTCACAAGCAGGAGCCGATACATGATTTCTGTCAAGGTTTGACTCCCCGAGCGAATGCCTCGGTCGGTCGAGACATCAAAAATAACGGAATGCCCAGGAATCTTTTCGCTGATGGTTTTCAGGATGACCTGAATCCGGGCATCGCCAGTTCGTTGGCCAAAGATTTCGGCTGCCCCTTCCCCCATCAGTGGGCGATTTTCCAGAGCCATACCCAGATACTTGGCAAAGCTCGATTTACCTGAGCCAAAAAAGCCCGATACCCAGACCCCAATCCCTTCA
>CAZPYG010000332.1:0-4498 GCA_964590465.1 uncultured bacterium
CTGTTCATTCCCCCCCTGGCTAACGCCATCGGGTTGATTTATCTCTTTGGCAACCAGGGGCTGGTGACCACGGGTTTATTTGGGATTTTGCCGGGATTTGACATCAACCTCTACGGTTTTAACGGCATTGTAATTGGGGAATTTCTCTACTGCTTTCCCCAGGCGGTGATTATTCTGATCACGGCCCTGAACCTAACCGATGCCCGACTCTACGAAGCGGCGGAAGTGCTGGGGGCATCTGCCATCAAGGCCTTTTTTACGGTAACGCTGCCCAGCGTGAAATATGGTTTGATCAGCGCCCTGTTTGTCTGTTTCATTCTGGCTTTTACGGATTTCGGCGTGCCTAAGGTGGTGGGCGGCAATTTTAACGTTCTGGCCACGGACATCTACAAGCAGGTGATTGGTCAGCAGAACTTTGCCATGGGGGCCACCGTCAGCGTCTTCCTGCTGGTGCCTTCGGTGCTTGCCTTTGTGCTGGATCGGATTGTGCAGCGGCGGCAGAATGCTCTGGTCAGCGCCAAGTCGGTACCCCTGCAGCCCAAGCCCAATCCCCCGTTAGATTGGGCGTTTTTTGCCTTTTGCTCCCTGGTGGTGCTGTTTGCTTTTACGGTGTTTGCCACCATCATCCTGGCGTCTCTGGTAAAAGTGTGGCCCTACGACTTTTCCCTCAGCCTGCGCAACTACAACTTCAGCACCGTCGGCGGCGGAGGCTATGGCGCTTACTGGAACAGCATTCGCATGTCCCTCTATACGGCGATTTTTGGCACAGCCATCGTATTCACCGGAGCTTACCTGGTGGAGAAAGGACGGGGGCTGAAGTGGTTGCGATCGCTCACCTACTTTCTGTCCACCCTACCTCTGGCGTTACCCGGTCTGGTACTGGGTCTGGCCTATGTGTTCTTCTTCAATAACCCCATCTGGCGGATTCCCTTCACGGGCATGGCTATCTACAACCCCTTCAACTGGCTCTATGGGACGATGGCAATTCTGGTTGTTGCCAACATTATTCACTTCTACACCGTCTGTTTCTTAACCGGGACGACCGCTTTAAAGCAAATCGACTCTGAGTTTGAGGCGGTTTCTGCCTCCATGTCCGTGCCCTTCTACAAAACCTTCTGGCGGGTCACGGTGCCCCTCTCCCTCCCTGCCATCCTGGAAATTGGCATCTACTTTTTCGTGAATGCGATGGTGACGATTTCCGCCATCATCTTCCTCTACCCGGCCAACCTGCCCCTGGCCGCCGTCGCCATTGTGAATATGGATGATGCCGGTGACATTGCCGCCGCCGCCGCCATGTCTACGTTGATCGTACTGACCAGCCTCGGGGTGCGGATTCTCTATTCCTGGCTGACGAAGGGATTGAAGCAGCGATCGGAGGCGTGGTTGGCGAGGTGAAGTGGGTGAGGTAGGTAGGGTGGGGGTAAAGGGTGAAGGGTCAAGGGTGGAAGCTGATGAGAGGTCGGATTAATGCGAAGAACTGTAGGGTGCATTCAGCGGCAGGCATACTCTGCAGCTTACGATCAATCCCTACCCGCTAATGCACTAGAGAGAATTTGGCCACAACCTCCCCTCCTCCTCAAAGGGGTGCCCGGAGGGCGGGGTGGGTAAGCTCGGCAAAAGTAAGTTCTTCCCTTTAGAAAACCCCGCTAAACCCACCCCTTGCCCCTCCCAGGAGGGGAGCTGATAAAAAGCCTTTCTATGTTGTGAGATCACCAATGCCCAACATCAAACTCATCGCCTTCGACATGGCAGGCACCACCGTCCGGGACGACAACGAAGTGCTGCATTGTTTTTTTGAAGCAGCTCAGCAAACCGGACTCGTCGCTGAAGCGGCAAAAGTCAACGCAATGATGGGACTGCCCAAGAAGGTCGTCTTTCAGACCCTGTGGAAGGACCAGATTGGCTCCGAAAGTCCTGACTATATCGCCAATGTGGATGCATCTTACGATTGCTTTCGCCAGGTCCTCGAAAATCACTACCATACTCAACCGGTAGAGCCGACGGAGGGATGCCTGGAACTCTTTAGTTGGCTTAAATCCCATTCCATCGCCATCGCTCTCACCACTGGGTTCTACCGAGAAGTGACCAATATCATTCTTAACCGACTGGGCTGGGATCAGGGCCTTGACCCCGTCTACTACGTCGGGTCTTCTGAATCCACGATTCACATCTCAGTAACTCCATCGGAAATCTATGGCAACGAAGGACGACCGGCCCCCTTCATGATTCAAAAAGCAATGTATCGTCTGGGTATTGATGATCCCAAAACTGTTGTCGCCATTGGCGACACTCCTTCTGACCTGAAAGCTGGTCACCATGCTGGTTGCCTGTATACTTGCGGCGTCACTAACGGGACCCACACAAAAGATCAGTTGGCTCAATATCCTAATGATGGTCTGTTTGTATCGATGAGCCATTTTCAACAACAGTTGGAGCAGTGGGTTAGTTAGTTCAAATGACTTCAAATCACGCAACAGAAATTGCCATTGTCGGCGCAGGTATTGTCGGTCTGGCCCATGCTCTAGCAGCGGCTCGTCGTGGACACCGAGTCACTGTGTTTGAGCGGAGCGAGCGGGCCGTCGGAGCCTCCATTCGGAACTTTGGCATGGTGTGGCCCATTGGCCAACCCCCAGGGCACTTGCGGAACCGGGCCATGCGATCTCGCCAGGTCTGGTTAGAAATGGCCGATAAAGGCGGCTTTTTCCGGGATCCGGTCGGTTCCCTGCATCTGGCCTACCACCCCGACGAATTAGCGGTAATTGAGGAATTCGTTGATATCGCTAAACCCGCAGGCTATGCCGTGCAACTGCTAACTGCCGGGGAAGTGGCTCAAAAAAGCCCTGCCGCTATCACGCAAGGATTGCTGGGGGCGCTGTGGAGTGAGACTGAAGTGATTGTGGATGCCAGGGAAGCGATCACAACCCTTCCTCAGGTCTTAGCATCCGCCTTCAACATAGACTTCCGGTTTGGTTCAACCGTCACTGAAATCAACCACCCTCACCTGACTGTCAATGGCGAGACCTGGACCGCAGACCATAGCTTCGTTTGCTCCGGTGCGGACTTTGAAACCCTATATCCGGAGGTGTATCGGCACAGCGGCATCACCAAATCCAAACTGCAGATGATGCGTACAGCGCCCCAACCGTTGGACTACCGCATCGGCCCGGCCCTCTGCGGTGGGCTGACCCTCACCCACTACGGGGCCTTTGCCGACTGTGCTTCTCTGCCCGCCCTGAAGCAGCGGATTCAGGCAGAAATGCTTTTCGCGGTCGACTGGCACATTCACGTCATGATGTCTCAAAATGGCCTGGGAGAACTGATTTTAGGCGACTCCCACGAATACGGCATGACCTTTGACCCCTTCGACCGGGCGGACATTAACCAGTTTGTCCTGGATTATCTGAAGGGGTTTGCGCGGGTTCCTGACCTGGAAATTACCGCAACCTGGCACGGCGTTTATGCCAAGCTTCCCGGCAAAACGGAGTTCATCGCCCATCCTGAAGCGGGCGTCACTATCGTTAATGGCCTCAGCGGAGCCGGTATGACGTTATCCTTCGGTTTGGGCGAAGAAGTCATGGAAACCATTCTGGAATGATCAGATATTCCGGGCTCAAGCTCGGCATTGCTGCACCTTGAGCAATTGATTTGCTGTTCGCCAGGGACACCTAGAGCAGGTGGTAACACGCCGCCAAATCGCTAGACCGTTTCAGCCTAAGCCCGATAATGAATGGGTCAGATATCGGCAATAGTGCCATCGCAGTCAAATATCAGAGCCCGGTAAGGAGGAGTCGGCATTAGGGATACGAATGTCATGGATATTCCTCATGCCACAATCATCATCCCGCACGCTGGCAGGTCGATGCGCACCACTGCCCGATCATCCTTCTCCTCCACTACGATGTACTCAGGGAGTTGAACGCGACCACTACCTCCGTCGTAAAAAGCACCTCAGACCAGGCGGTGAGTTCTCCCGGTCCATGTACCGCAAAGGGGTAGGATTCGAAAGCGGTTTCCCGCAGGTAGTGGTGCCCCCGCCGTAACGCCTTACCAATCAAATTAATAGCTCACAGGTCATGCAGTTGAACGACTCATCATCTCCTTAAATTCCAAAGTCCGTTTGCACCTCTACGAGCGATCGCGCCCACAACTCTTCCGGTTGCCAGGTATCTGGGTCAAAGCGAGAATGCTGTCCCCGTTGGTACGCTGCCTGCAGACGTGATCTCACCGCCACATGACTGAGCGCCAGGATCTGGTGCCGCCGTTGCCGCTGAATGGCCCGTAGTAATCCCAGGCCAATGAGAATGTTCGCTAACCGAAACTTTGCCCCGAGTAAAAATGCCTGCACTTCAGCTTCACCTACGGGGTCGGTGCCATAGCCGGTTAAGACATGAATGCCGTCATGGAGTTGTTGACGGCGTGGTCCCCGCATAAACGGTTTAAGGCCATTGGCATCCAGGTGTTCGGCCCAGGTATGGCCGAGGGTGCCGGGGGGGAGCGA
>CAZPYG010000333.1:0-4491 GCA_964590465.1 uncultured bacterium
AATGTGCGGTTCGGAGCGGCCAAGAGTAAAATGCTACTCAGCCTCCGAGACTGCTGTGATCTGCCTTGGGGGTCAGCCGCTGGTTGGTGTCCCCACACCTTCCAGTGGCGCTCGACCAAATTTTGGGAATTAAGCTGCGCGCAAACAGCTCTAAATCAGAAATTTAGCCTATTCAGATCCCTCAAGCAAGTCAAAATCGCTACAGAGTGGGTCTCCGTCGCTAACTTTTACATTCTAAGGTTAATCGGGAAAAGGGTTCCAGAGATTTCCATTCACAGTACCGGGGTAGCATGGCACCCTGAGCGCAGGACATTGCATCGGGATGCAACAGTATTACAGGGCGATCGCATCGCGTTGCATCCATATACAGTTGCATCCATATACAAAGGTTTGACAGCGAGATCGCACACCATAACGCCCCGGTGCTAGACCGTTGCATTACACTACCTTCATCTATCCGCAGCATCTATTATTGCTTTGGTAAAGCGTTTACATTTCTTTGCGGCCATATAGAAATGTAGTGGGCACATTATCACCAGCGCAGGGCGAGCCTCCACGGCCTTGACGCAACCCCAGCCTTTCAAAAACCAACCTATTTTTATTCATTAAAGGAGTACCACCCTATGCCCGTTACCGATACCAGCCGTCGTTTGCGGCCTATGCTCATCGATCAAGATATCGAGTCCTTGCAGGGGCTGCAAACCATTGATACCTACGCAACGGGTCGCCCCGAAGCGACCCCCAAAGCTTTGCAGAACGACTATGACGACATGATTGCCGCCCAGAACGCAGAGACTCAAAGTATGGTGCAGGCCAAAGCTGCCGCCGACAAAGCCCGTCTCGCAGAATGGAAATTCCACAACAGCATTCTGGCCATGAAAGAATCTGTCCGGGGTCAGTTTGGGTCAGACAGCGACGAAGCCCAGGCCATTGGCTACAAGAAAAAGTCTGAACGCAAGCGCCCCAAACGTTCTGTGGCCTAACGTAGCTTTAGGAGAATTCTTGTAAAGAAAATACCCCCTAGTAGGGGCGCAGGGCCTGCGCCCTTTGGGATGGCCTCACAAAACAGGTAATTTTGTTTCAAGAGATCTACTTATTAGCAGTAGGTTGGGTGGAACGCAGTGGAACCCAACACCAGGGAGGTTTTCTCTGGTGTTCCACTAGCACTCTACCCAACCTATAATCTGGTGCCCTGCTCTGCCAGGGCATCCTGGGATTGCGGCTCTGCCGCTTCATTTCGGAGGCAGAGCCTCCGGGGTGCATTCCAATGCAGAGCATTGGAACGAGAGTGCATTCCCTTTCTCCAAAGGCAGCTATGCCAATTCTAGTCCTTAGGGTGGTCGATAGCTTGTCTGGGCCAACTATCATTTCCCCGTTTTTATATAGGACTCAGTATCCGCTTGGCCAGGAAAATATCCGGCTTGCCCCAGCCGTTGGCGTCGGGAATTACTCCTACCACTGCAAACCCTACTTTCTGGTAAAAGCTAAACGGGTGTCCCTTCAGGTTTTGTAGCTGGGCCAGATGCTCCAGCGGGTTGGGGTACAGATCAACATTGGATACAGAGGTCAGCCCCATTTCGTCATCGCTGCCCAGATACAGGGTGATGCCGTCTCGCTGGCGCACCTGATCTTCCAGATCTGCCACCAGTTGTCGGCCAATACCCTGGCGCTGGTGGGCGGGCGATACAACCAGGGGGTGTAGTTCCCAACTGTGGCCACTGTAATGTTCAATGGCACCAATCCAGCCCCGCACTTGCCCCTCGTCGTTGACCACCCTCCGATGTAGCAGTTACACCTGAACCGCCTGCTTCTCTGCAGGGGAAGGCGCTTTCACCGGCAGGGGCGGCAGCGTTGCCGGATCGCCCACATAAATGCCTGAGGCCCGGGCCACTTTAACCATGGTGCTGTCAACCTCCACTGGACCAGGACACACTGCTCGCTCATGGCAATCGCGGATGATGGCAATCACCTCGGTCAAATCCTTAGACCGGACTCGACCGGCTTCCCATACGACAAGACGATTAAAGCGCTCTTCGGCAATCAAATCTACGGCTTTGCGCCCAAAGGCCGACGCCAGCAACCGGTCAGACGCCGTTGGCGTACCGCTGCGCTGGATGTGGCCCAGCACCGTGGCGCGGGTTTCCACCTGGTCCATGTCGCAGTAGTCCACCTCGCCGGTCTGGCACAGGGCACCGCTGCGATTGGCCACCGCCGTAGCCAGAAATTCGCCAATGGGAACCTTCTGGCCGCCCTCTCCTTTCACGCCTTCTGCAACTACCAGCAGGGCAAACTTGCGACCCCGATGACGCATTTCAGCGATTTCCTCACAAATTTGATTCACAATGGGCGGTTCCAGAGAGGGAACCATCTCGGGGATCAGAATCACATCAGCCCCCCCGGCAATCCCGGCATGGAGAGCCAGGTGACCGGCATCGCGCCCCATCACTTCCACAACCATTACCCGGTCGTGGCTGGCGGCGGTGAAGGTGAGGTCGTACAAAGCGGTCGTCACCGTTTGAATTGCGGTGTCGAAGCCCACGGATTTCTCGGTAAACGGCACATCGTTGTCGATGGTTTTCGGAATGCCGATCATATTCCACCCGCCCTTCTGAGCCAGGGTGTAGATGATGTCCAGACTACCGTCACCGCCAATGGCAATCAGCACATCCAACTTCAGGATGCGGTAGCCCTCCAGAATTTTTTTAACGATCTCGGGATCTTCAGGATGCCCCTTGTTCAAAGAGCCCAGAATTGTCCCGCTCAAAAACTGCAGAATATCAATCCCCTGCAAAATTCCCGGCATATCGTAACCGTGCTCCCGCAGCACCAGACGCTCCGGGTCATACTTGCCTTCCGCAACCTGCACCAGGCCATCGGTGCTGTAGGGAATACCAATCACATCCCAACCGCGACGGTCAGCACATTTAACGACTGCCCGGATCACCGCGTTAAGGCCAGGACAGTCACCGCCGCTGGTGAGGATGCCGATACGTTTGGGGGTAGTCATGGTGGGGTCTCCGTTAGGGGCTGAGGTTGGCAGAGGGTGGGTGGGGTGATAAGAGTTTTGAGTTTTGAGTTTTGAATTTTGAATTTTGAATGTTGAGTTTTGAATGTTGAGTTTTTACCATTAGAACTCAAAACTAAGAACTCAAAACTCAAAACTTTTCCTAATGCACCGCCGGTACATCACCGCTCCAAATCGGATGATACGACTGGATGGCGCGCATGTACTGGACGCGCTCGAATTCGCTGGGGTTGGGGCTGTTCTGCTGGCTCATGCTGCCGCGCAGCTGGTCGAGGGATTCGTATTCGTGTTCCTGCAGCCACTGGATCAGTTCTTCTTCCAGGGTTTTGATGTGGCCGATGCCGTGGCGCAGCAGGGTGGCAACGAGCATGGTGACGTCGGCTCCGGCCATCAGGACTTTGATGATGTCTTCGGAACGGTTGATGCCGCTGGTGGCAGCGAGGCTGCACTGGAGTTTGTTGTAGAGCAGGGCAATCCAGGTCAGGGGCAGGCGCAGGTCCTGGGGGGCGCTGAGGATCAGGTTGGGCTGGATTTCCAGTTCCTCGATGTTGATATCGGGCTGGTAGAAGCGGTTGAACAGCACCAGACCATTGGATCCCGCCTGGCAGAGGCGCTTGGCCATGTTAGCGGTGTTGCTGAAGTAGGGGCTGAGCTTCACCGCCAGGGGAATGTCCACGGCGGCGCGCACGGCGCTGACGATGTCCAGGTAGGCCTGCTCCACATCGGCCCCGGACAGGTCCATGTCGGTGGGAATCCAGTAGATGTTGAGTTCGATGGCGTCGGCTCCGGCCTGCTCCATCTGGCGGGCGTAGTCAACCCAGCCGCCGAGGGAAGAGCCGTTGAGGCTGGCGATGATAGGCACCTCGACCATGGACTTGGCTTTGCGGATATGGTCCAGGTAGGCTTCGGTGCCCACATGGAACATATCGGTGTCGGCAGGTTCGGGGAAGTAGGTGAGGGCTTCGGCGAAGCTTTCGGTGCCAAATTCAGTATGGTGATGAATTTCCAGCCGCTCCCGACGAATTTGTTCCTCAAACAGGGAGTGCAGCACGATGGCCGATGCGCCGGAATCCTCAATCCAGCGGATGTTGCTCACGTCCTCGGTGAGGGGAGCCGCCGCGCCAACCACCAGGGGGGATTTGAGGGTGAGTCCTAAATATTGAGTCGTTAAGTCCATCTCATTACTCCTACAAAGTCTCTCTCGCTCAAGGGAACCTCTGGTCGCGTAGGTTGGGTGGAGCGCTAGCGGAACCCAACAGGGGCAAGCTTTGTTGGGTTCCACTTTGTTTCACCCAACCTACGATCTACGACCTAGAACCCCGGTTTCTTTAAGAAACCGGGGTTCTGACCCGTCAGGTGGTGGGTGCCGGGCTGGAGGTGGTGCCGGGGAGGGTCTGGTCGGGGCCGCCGCTGGGCTGGCCGCCGTTGCCGCCTTTACCGCCGCCGCCCTGGGCGGGGTGATCCAG
>CAZPYG010000334.1:0-4465 GCA_964590465.1 uncultured bacterium
TTATAAAACAACAGGTGGGAATATTCCTGAAATAGGTAACCCACCCCTGCCCCTCCCAGGAGGGGATAGGTGCTAAGAAATCTGATCAGCCTGGACCTTCTGGTTTTGCGGCTCTGCCGCTAATTTCAAGAGACCAAGCTGCCGCAAAGAATTCCCATGCTCTGCACGGGCACGAGGGGGAAATGAATTTTGTATCAGTGCTCTAGGTTAATAAGGCTGGCATAGGAGCAGTTGACTGAATAACAGGATTTTCCTCCTCCAACATATCCAGCAGGTAAGCGCCATACCCGCTTTTGAGCAACGGCTGGGCCAATCGACGCAGCTGCTCAGCATCAATGTAGCCGTGTCGATAGGCTATTTCTTCGGGGCAGGCCACTTTAAGTCCCTGTCGCTGTTCGAGGGTTTGAATAAAGGTAGCAGCCTGGAGTAACGAGTCGTGCAGGCCGGTGTCTAACCAGGCGTAACCCCGCCCCAGGAGTTCAACCCGCAGCTGCTGGCGTTTCAGGTAGACCTGGCTCAGGTCGATAATTTCCAGCTCACCTCGGGGAGAGGGTTGTAACGATGCTGCAATTTCGGCCACCTGGCCGTCATAGAAGTAAATACCGGGTATGGCATACTTGGACTTGGGTTGCTGGGGCTTTTCTTCTAAGCTCAGCACCTGGCCATTTTTATCAAACTCGACCACTCCATACCGCTCCGGGTCAGAGACCTGGTAGCCAAACACAACTCCCCCTTCTTTAAGCTGAGCAGCACGTTGCAGTACATCGACGAGACTATGGCCGTAAAAGACGTTATCACCCAAAATTAAACAGACCGGGTCCCCATTGATAAACTCTTTACCCAAAATAAAGGCCTGGGGCAGGCCATCGGGGCTGGGTTGGGCGGTGTAGGTCAGGTTCAACCCCCACTGGCTACCATCTTTAAGCAATTGCTGAAACAGCGGAAGCTGGGAGGGGGTTGAGATGAGTAAAATCTCGCGGATGCCTGCCAGCATTAACACCGACAGGGGATAGTAAATCATCGGCTTGTCGTAGACGGGCATGAGTTGTTTACTGACCACGTGGGTCAGGGGGTAAAGCCGGGTGCCGGACCCTCCAGCCAGAATAATGCCTTTCATATTTTGTTGGTATAAGGTTTACAGCTATCAAACGCTTTGTTCCTACGCCACGCGATCAGCGTAATTTTCCTCAATCCAGTTGCGGTAGGCTCCCGATTGCACCTGGTCAACCCATTCAGAGTTGTTGAGGTACCATTGCACCGTCTTGCGCAAGCCACTCTCAACACTTTCTTTGGGGGTCCAGCCCAGTTCCCGCTGAATTTTGGTGCAGTCGATGGCGTAGCGTCGATCATGCCCTGGCCGGTCTTTGACGAGGGTAATCAGAGAAGCATGCTGAAAACCTGGTTTGGGAGCCAGTTCGTCCAGCAGGGCACAGATGGTTTCAACCACCCCATTGGTTTGAATGAATGCTGTTGGGCTGAGAATGGCGCGATTCACAAAGTTAGAGCCGATAAAGCCAGCTCCACCCGTGATTAATAGTTTTCTCATTGTATATTTTCCCGGTATAGTGAGGAACTCGCTTGAATTACGCCTGGGTGAATGTCACTGAAATAAGCTGAAATCACTCCTCGAAAATCGCTGAAAGCCCTGATCTGCCCTAGGGTGGGCACTGCCCACCAGCCTTAAATCAGTGCCATTCACTCTTGGATATCTACTTTTGAGTTCGAATCGCTATTTTTTTGCCCAAAGCTCTTGTGCAGCAAGCCTTTCAGAAGATGTCCTACTTTAACAAGCCAGTGCTCTCGCCTCAAGTCGACGTTGTTGGGGGTGGTTTCCACTGGCTTTGTGGGGACTTTGGGGCTGAGCCTATTTACAGGCTGGCAGTTCTCTGAAGTCACTCCTGGTTCATAAGTCACTCCTGGTTCATAGTCTGAGAATTCTATATTGGCTTGATCAAATGTTTCTTTTAGTCGCTTTCTCAGGAGTCTTTGAATATATAAATGTTTCCCCGACTTCACTTTTGTAATAGTACGCACTAAGATTAGACTTTTACCCAGGCTTTCGATGCCTTCAACTTGAGTTGGTTCAATCACAATGTCCGAGTAGTCTATTTGTAACCGATGGCCAACTTTTTCAAGGATGGAATAAGCTTTATCTAAATCTGTCTCGTAGGCCAGGGGAACATCGACGGCGGCATAAATATACAGTTTTGAATAGTTAACGATGGAGCCCACTTCTCCATTACGGATGATTTGAAGCTGACCATTGGGATGGCGCACCTGGGTGGTGCGGAGTTCAATTGCTTCGACATAGCCTTCGATGGGGCGCTCTTCCAGACGCCCCGCCTGGATGTAGTCACCAACCAGATAGTAATTCTCAAACAGGATCAGGAAGCCAGATATGATGTCCTCAACCAAGCTCTGTGCTCCAAAACCTACGGCAACCCCTAAAACCCCGGCCCCAGCCAGAATCGGGGTGGAATCGACATTTAAAACATTTAAGGCCGCGACTAAGGCACTAAAGTAAACAAAGTACTTTAAGAAGTTTTTACAGAGGGGTGCGATTGTTAGCCGCTGTTGTTTTTGAACTTCGGTTAAGCCGTCTGTATGGCGGACAAATTCATCGACCGCAACACTGGTAAGTTCAATAAATAAACGCGAAAGAAAGTAAATACCAATTAAACCGACAATCTGATAGGCATATTGCGATAACCAGGCGACCGGATCGGTGTATTGCAGAATAACGCTGACCGTGACGAGATAAATGACCAGTTCTATACAGCGCCTGAGTAGCGGCAGCAGATGGCGAGATCTCTCATAGAACCGTAAGAGTCCCTCAGAGTCTCTGTACTGGAGGGCTAAACCATCCAGGGTATCCACCAGAATCGGGGTAGCCCTCACCACCAGTAGCCCCAGGCAAATGGTCAGAAAAGTCGCCAGAATCCAGTAAAGCACGCTGGTAACGACTGCCGGTAATCCCAGAAATTGAGTACACAGGATGGCGGCCCCAATCCAGATTCCCGTTGCAATAACCTTACTCAGAAACTCAAAAAAGTCATTGATGCTCTGGTCATTTCCCTGGATCTGGTCATAGTTCTGGGCTTGCATGCTGAGCGCTTGAATGCCTTGCCGAACCGGCGACTGAACCAGCTTTGTCAGAAGCAGGAGAATAATGCATTTGGCTGAAGCTACCGCTGCGGAAATCCAGAAATCCTCAGGTATTTTTTCTAAAAGATTTCGCTGGAATTCTAGAACATCGTTGCCCTGGTAAATCATGTAGCTGTTAACACCCAGCAGGCCAAGGGCTAGCACCGTTCCCACAGCCAGTAAAAAAATGTTGGCTTTACGCCGATAGCTGATGATACGGCTGTTAGACAGTCTGAAGATAGATTGCAGGACGACGCCAAAAGTAATGCTAACAGTTTTAGCAATTAACAAAAAGACAGCAACCAGTACGACAACTTGAATGGCAGTAAGAGTAAGATTGCTGACCATAGTTAAACAATAATCATGAAAGAAAGATCATAAATTTAGAGTTGTTGCAGGTGCGGGAAAAGGATTGCCCTAGATCAAATTTTATCTTTTTCATGGTTGCCGGTAAACCAGGTCACTATCATGGAGAGAATCGACAGCGGCCAAAGTATCGATGAGAATGCAATAAAGAGCCATGCACCAAGCGCATCCTTTGGTGCAGCAGCATCATTCAGGAAAGCTGTTACCAAAATTACAAAAGTAAGACAGGCAAGCAATATGTAGAAGGTCATCCTGTAACTTGTGGGTTAAATATCAAAGGCTGAAAATGTCCCAATATAATGCACCCATCCATTTTGCAAGGTTAGTTGGCTCAATGGGCAAAGGCAAGTCAGATTAGTCCGACTTTGATTCAGCCTGACGAATTGATTAAGTATTTTTAGTCTTAAAAATAATTTGCACGGGCAGGGCTGGTGCACAGAATGTCTGTAGAACTAGATACTCCTGGGCAGGGTGCGTCCCAGTTTTGCAAATGTCATTCTGTTCGCGGAGCGACTCCATAGGAGTAACGTAGCGATAGCGAAGTGAAGAATCCCGATCTTGCGCAAGGACTGAGATCCTTCGCTACACTCCGTTCCGCTCAGGATGACAAAAGTGGGATGCACCCCCTGGACATCTATTTTGGGGTGAAGAGCTCGCTCAAATCATCCAAAAGTCAGGTTTGTCAGTTTCACTATGTCTGAAAAGTCCTATTTGCCGGACAAGTCCTGTAGTGTTGGTGGCAATTATTCTTAGCTAAATAGATATAGCGGTTCTCGGTTCAGTAAGGTACAAATTTTGTAAGCTTCAGATCCCCCCCAGCTTTTAGCTGTAGGAGATTCACTTTGTGCCCCCCTTATTAAGCTTATCTTGTAGGGGTTTTGAACTTTGCCTTCGAATCCATGCGATTTTAGGGGTTCGGTGCAATGATCCTCGTGGGTAGGGGCGAAGCATGCGG
>CAZPYG010000335.1:0-4439 GCA_964590465.1 uncultured bacterium
GGGGTCTTCCATGGAAGATTTGCCGGAGTTTCGCGATGCCCTAAATCAGAGGACGTTTCGCGATCGCGAATCGATCAACATTAACGACTACCTCAGTGAGCAAACCAAAGAGTTTCTGCAAAAAGCCGGAGAAAAGGCAGTAGAACTGGGCAAAACAGAGGTTGATACAGAACATTTACTCTACGTTTTGCCCGAGAGTGAAGTGGTTCAGGCTATTCTTAAACAACTTAAGCTGTCCGCCAGCGATTTGCAGGGCTATATCGATCAAAATGCTCCTCGTGGAATCGCCCAGGCAGAGACTGTTACCGAAATTTCGGTTTCTCCCCGGATCAAAAGTGTTTTGCAGCAGGCGTTTAGCGCCTCTCGGGAATTGGGGCACAGCTATGTCGGCCCCGAACATTTACTGATCGGACTGGCTGAAGTGCCCGACAGTTTTGCTGGCAATTTGCTGAAAAAATATGGCTTAACCGCCGAAGTGTTACGGCAAAAAATCGTCAAAGTGGTAGGCAAAGGGGCCGAAGAAGGACGGGTGGCTGAGTCTTCTAATACGCCCCAGCTCGATAAGTACAGCCGCGATTTAACGGCTATGGCCCGAAAGGGCGAGCTAGACCCGGTGATTGGACGAGCCAAAGAGATCGAAACCACCATTGAAATTCTGGCTCGACGGAAAAAGAACAATCCGGTGCTGATTGGGGAACCTGGCGTCGGGAAAACCGCGATCGCAGAAGGGCTAGCCCAGCGTATTATCAATGGCGAGGTGCCGGATGTCTTACAAAACAAGCGATTAGTAGAACTGAACGTTAACTCCTTAGTGGCCGGGTCAAAATACCGGGGAGAATTTGAGGAACGGGTAAAACAGGTTCTGGATGAAATCAGCCAGCATAAAGACGAAATTGTCCTCTTTATTGACGAAATCCATTCCATTGTGGGAGCTGGTCAGGGGGGCGGTGAAGGGGGGCTAGATATCGCCAATGTATTTAAGCCCGCCCTGGCCAGAGGGGAACTCAACCTGATTGGGGCGACAACCCTGAACGAATATCAAAAATACATCGAAAAAGATGCGGCTCTGGAACGGCGATTTCAACCCGTTTTTGTGAAAGAACCAACCCTTGAGCAGACCATTAACATCTTGCGGGGACTGCGGGATCGGCTGGAAGCTCACCATAAAGTGACCTTTAACGACCAGGCGTTTAACGCTGCCGCCGAACTCTCCGACCGCTACATCACCGGGCGGTATTTACCCGATAAGGCCATCGACCTGATTGACCAGGCGGCGGCTCGGGTACGCATTCGCTCGACCTCTCGCCCAGCAGAACTGCAGGAACTGGTAGCCGAAATTCAGCAGCTTAAGCGAGAGCAGGATTATGCCACATCTCGAAAACAGTTTGACCAGGCTAAGGCCTTCGAAGCAACGATTGCCGAAAAAGAGCAGCGTCTGGAAACCCTAACCGACTCCTGGCGAGAGAAAACAGGCTCCGAAACGGCGGAAGTTGGCGTCGAGCACATCGCCGAAATTATTTCTAACCTCACCGGTATTCCCGTAACCGAGCTGACCTCAGAAGAAAAAGAAAAACTGCTGAAACTAGAGGAACGACTCCATGAACGGGTCGTTGGGCAGGAAGCAGCCATTCGCGCCGTCAGCGATGCCGTCAGGCTGGCTCGCGCTGGGCTGCAACCGGGACGCCGTCCCATTGCCACCTTCCTCTTCCTGGGACCAACCGGGGTCGGCAAAACCGAGTTAGCCAAAACCCTTGCAGAAGTGGTGTTTGGCGACGAAGAGGCGATCATCCGCATCGACATGAGCGAGTATATGGAGCGCCACACCGTGGCCCGACTGATTGGAGCCCCTCCCGGTTATGTCGGGTATGACGAAGGCGGACAGCTGACCGAACGGGTCCGACGGCGTCCCTATAGTGTCATTCTGCTGGATGAAATCGAAAAAGCCCACGCCGATGTCAGCAATGTGCTCCTGCAGGTCTTTGACGATGGCCGCCTGACCGATGGCAAAGGTCGGGTAGTGGATTTCACAAATACCATCATTATTGCCACCAGCAACCTTGGCTCTGACCTGATTATGGACAACCTGCAGGCTGAAACCAGGCTTGACGATCAGGCGATTAAAGCCCAGTTGATGGACGTATTACGTCATCATTTTCGGCCCGAATTCCTCAATCGCATTGATGAAATCATTGTTTTCCAGGCCCTCAGCCAGCAGCAAATTAAAGACATCGTTAACCTGCAGCTAGAACAGGTGCGGCGGATGGCCGAGGACAAAGATATCCACCTGAAGTTCGACTCAAACCTGATTGACTATCTAGCCGAAGCAGGATACCAACCGGAATTTGGAGCCAGGGAACTGCGACGGCTGATTCGTCAGCAGGTAGAAACTCAGCTGGCCACCCACTTGCTCCAGGATCAGTTACAGGAAGGCGATTCGGCCACTGTAGCCTACGACAAAGATTGCGATAAAGTCACCATTGCTAAACCGGTAGCCGCACTCCAGCCATGAAACTGTCCCGAAAAAATCTCGATACTCGAATCGACCAGGTTTACGACGCCATCGTTGTCGGCGGGGGCATGGGCGGGCTATCTGCCGCCATCTACCTGGCCCGTTATGGCCTTAAATGCCTGGTGGTCGAAAAAGGCAAAGGCCGGTCAATCTGGATGCAGGAACTGCGCAACTTCATCGGCTACGACCCCGACACCCCCGGTCGCGATATCCTCAGCCACGGTGCCAAACAGGCCGTGGCCTGGGGCGCTGATCTGCTGCGGGGCTATGTGGAAGAGGTCACCGACAAGGGAGACACCCTGGCGGTGCGGGTCAAAGTCGGCAAAAAAGACAGCATCTATCCCACCTTTCGCACTAAATATTTGATTGCGGCCTCCGGCGTCATCGACGTACTGCCCAAACTGGATGACATGCAAAACGTCTACGACTTCGCGGGCTACAGCCTCCATGTGTGTATGATCTGCGATGGCTATGACATGTGGGATCAAAAATCTGTGCTGATTGCCGGGTCGGAATCCCAGATCAACACCGCCTTTGTGCTCAACTGGTTTACCCCCTATATCTCAGTACTCACCCACGGCCTGTTTCCTGTCAGCGATGCCATGCAGCAAAAGCTGGCGGACCACGGCTACCCCCTCTATGAGGCCCCCATCGCCAGGTTCCACGGTAAGCATCACCAACTGCACAGGGTCGAACTCACGGATGGCACGCGAATCAAAGCCACCACCGGGCTGGTAAATATGGGCTCGATTCACCACAATCGATACCTTAAGGGCATCGAAGGGCTGACCTGGGAGGGGGAAAACCTGGTCACCAACGCCATGGCCCAAACCACCCACGATCGCATTTTTGCCCTGGGGGATCTGAAGCAGGGCATGAATCAGGTCTCTATTGCCGTAGCCGATGGCACCCTGGCGGCCACCCAAATCTGGCGCACCATCCGTCGGGCCAGCCCTCCCCGCAAGTGGGAAGAGAATCTATCTAACCAGAAGAGATAAGACTGGTGGGCAGTGCCCACCCTACGGCAGATCAAGGCTTTCGGCCATCTGCGAGGGTTAATTTCTGCTTAATTCAGTGCCATTCCATCCTACGCTGGTCTTAGTTGGGTGCTATGAAAACAAAATAATCAACACTATGCCGAGAATGAGTACCACCGTTTGTGCCTTCAGCAATAGACGGTCCAGTTTTATCGCCTGCTCATAACCGTCTGGTCTTTCATCATTAATCCACTCGGCGGTGACGATAGCTTCAAGGATAGAAATAAAAATCAGGATGTAGGCCATGGCATAGATTTTGTCTAGCAGCACCAAATAGCCCACATCCGGCAGATTAGAGGAGTAGGACTCCTGCAAAAAAACCGCTGTCAACAGCCCGGTTACGGGCAACCCAATTCTGGAATCAATATGTTGGGGATTTAAGAGCAGCGATCCCCAACTGGTGGCAATGACAATAATTAGCGGCAGCAGCAATTTCCAGAAAAAGAAACTAACGGGGCGAGCAATCTTTAGGGAGTATTGAAACACCGAATGCTGTGCTTTATCTCCTAGGCGCGGATCACCAAAATTTGTAGTGTATTGCCGAACCTGATTGGACACCTCAAAACCCTGGATTTCCCAGTCTGGCACGGCAAGGCTATCGGAATACCCCGACTGCTCAGTATCGGCCACATAAACCAGTTGGTCTGTTGTGTACACAAAATTTTCGACCAAAATATTGAGATTGTGGCGATCTAGAGGGTAGCGCTCCAGGATCAGGGGTTGCACAAATCGACCTTCCACCCGCCAGGCCTGGTAGAAGCTGCCGTCAGGAAGTTCCTCCGGCTCTGCGTAAACTGGCACCGAACTTAACCCCCAGTCTTCGACCCCATTGGCCAGCTCCAGACTGCCGGTGGGGTCGATGTCCCCGGTCCATTTAAACCAGATGTAGAAGT
>CAZPYG010000336.1:0-4435 GCA_964590465.1 uncultured bacterium
TGAGCCTGAGTAGTTCGACGTTGAAAAAGTATCGGCTCAATGGAGAGTGGATTGAAGGGGTCCATTGGGTGCGGATTAATAGCCGCTGTGTGCGCTACAACCTCGAGCTGCTGAAGGATTGGCTGCAGAATAGGGGGAATCCGAAGGCGCATTTGCGAGCAATTGAGGCCTATCAACAAGGATTGAGAGGTCGTCAAGGTAAAAGAAAGTAAAGCTAAGCCATTCTGAACGAGCACCGAACGGTAGTCCCCTTATTCCTCCGGTTCAAACAAAGCTGCTAAGTCCTAGCTGGCACGAGGCGTAATACGACAAATTCGGCTCATTGTCCAAGGTGACGATTACGAAGACGCTGACGAATGGCCTCAATTTCTGTGGAAGCATCCAAAAGTTCACCTCGTTCAGCTTCCTCTACCCCAAGCAAGACTTTGCTACGGAGTTCCTCGAACCGCCCCTGGTAAATTCGTTCGCGATCTACCAAAGCCTGCAATCCTGCTAAAAGGATTTCATCCAATGAGGCATAGTTACCATTGGCAATTTGACGGTCTGCAAACTGTTGTAACTCGGGTGGAAGGGAGAGGGCCATCGCTCTACCAGAATGGTCTGCTTGTATGGCTACCAGTCTAGCGCGTAGCCAGGTGATAAAAAGGAACGACAGGTATTCAGTAAAATTAGACCCATAGTCACCAGTGATGAATTTATGGCCGAGACTAAAGTTGTCAGCATTACGCAAGACCGTCAATTTGCCTTTCCGCCAGAAATTCTTGAAACCCTTAACCCGGGGGATGAGTATTTGGTCTTGCAAACTGCCGATACCATTTTGTTGCGGAAAATCACCCAACCTATTTCCTTTGATACATTATTTGAGCGTATTGAAGCCCTGGGGAATGATCCTGACCTCCCAACCGAAGCAGAAATTTGCCAAATTGTTAAACGAGTCAGGCATGAACGATAGACCCAACGACCACAGTCTAAGCGACTAGAATTAGAACACATTGTTATCGCCTGTGTCCTATGACGATCGCCACTCAGCGCCTAACCCTGGAGGAATATCTGGCCTATGACGATGGCAGCGATACCCGCTATGAGTTAGTGAATGGAGAACTGCTGCCCATGAGCTTGGAAGGCGGTCACGGTGCCATCATCAAACGGGTAGAGCGCATCCTGGACAATGAGATTGAACGTTTGCAGCAACCATGGATTGCCCTGTCCGGTACTGTGGGGTTGCAATCCCCTCGAGGTGAAGCCTGGGATACGGTCAGAATTCCCGATGTGACGGTGCTGACACTGGAGCAATGGGAGACCCTGCAAGAACGAGAAGCTGTTATTCGCCTGCATGAGCCGCCGCCACTGTTGGTGGTAGAGGTGGTGAGTGAATCCACAAAAAGCACGGACTATCGGGCAAAGCGGGCGGAGTACAGCGTGTTGGACATTCCAGAATATTGGATCGCTGACCCACTGAAGGAGATAGTGACAGTATGTACCTTGCTGGAGGGATGGTATGAGGCAACGGAGCATCAGGGTCAGGAGGTGATGGAGTCAGTACTGTTTTCAGATCTAAAGGTTGGCGTTGAGAAGATACTGCGAGGATAATGGCATGCGATCGCAGCCTCCTAAAAGAATTGGTCCACTACACTGCTAAACACCTGCAAATTAGGATCGATCAGTTCATTGTTGCATTAGGGTAGTAGCGAGTTCAGGATACGACTTGAATTGGCCGTCAATGCTAGCAAGCTGGGCTTGATAAATCAGGGCAGTAGCGATGATTAAACGGTCAAACGGGTCTTTGTGGATCGGGGAGAGGTCAACAGCTTGGTTGGCGACTTCAGGCGTTATGGGCAAGAGGTCAATGCCGGAAGGCATGAGCGCCTCAGCAAACCATTCGGATGCAGGGCAAGGAAGGGACATGCGCCCTTTTTGATGAGCCAGGGCAATTTCGTAACAAGAAACTGGGGATACACCAACCTGGGGCGCGGTTTCAATCGCCTCTCTCCAATCTGCCGGAAACCGCTCAAACTCACGGTTAATGAACCAGAACCAGATATGGGTGTCGAGCACGATCACTTGAGACATTCCCAATCTTCCTCATCCACCAGAGGGCTAACGATGTCGCCCAGAGTGACGCCCTTGCCAGCTATAGACTCGGGAGGAAAACGGCGGCGTGTTGGTTGTGGTGGTGTTTCTTCCAGAATAGTGACGATGACTCGGGCATTAGTAATGCCGGGCTGCTCACTGAGCCATTTAACCTGGCCGTTTTCGTAGATGGCTTCGTAGCTTTTCAGCATAGCTTTTAGAGAGAGGTAGGGATGGAAGTAGCAACGTCAGTATTCAGGGGCCAGTTCGAGATCATTTACTTCCAGCGGATATTGGTGGTGGAACTGACCATGGCGTCTCAATGTACGACCTCAGCATAACGTTAGCGCAGTTTCGGATCGCTAGATTGCTCCCGGCACTCCTCAATAGTGTTAAGCCACGTAAACAGCGAACCCAAAAGCAGCTGAACAAGTCTAAAAATGCCGAAAAATTTTCAGATTGGGGGAATATTGGGGGAATTGCCAAACTTGAAGCCTGAAACCCTTGTATATCAAGCCCTGAGTGAGGACTGAAAATCCTCGTGTCGGCGGTTCAAGTCCGCCTCCTGGCATACTTTTCAGGGATCAACTCCCTGGCATAAGTTCAAAAACTGACATAAATCTGACATAACGTTATGTCAGCCCTTCGAGCAGCCTCTCCAGGTTGACTGTCTCAAAAGAGACGCCCCTGGTAAAAACCAATTAATTAATCGCGGTTCCCTGAAGGGTATTAGCATTATCTCCTGCTGGGAAACTGATGAGTGTCGGCTGGGATGACCTGGACCGTATCTATCACACCGTCCTCCACTTCGACATCAAAGACGGCAAAATCTGACTGCAGCAAAACACCACCGACATCGACGTGGGGCAAGAACTGATTGAGATGGCTGTGCCGAAGGAGGATATCGTCCTGGGGCTGCATCCAGTCTACAAGCGACCTTACACGGGTTATGGAGGAGCCTAGCCTATGACCGAGTTATCCCCAGATGCCCAAAAGACCCTGGAATGCCTCAGACAAGTTGCCATCGACACCCTGGAACGCAAACGCCGCCTGGGCCACTATGCCGTACTCTGGCGCGATGGCCGCCCAATGCTAATTGGCGAAGATGCCCCAGCCGACTACACCCAAGAACGGCAGGGCTGGGTTGACCAAATTTCCCTAGACGATGTTCTCGCCGCCATGAGACAGCACCAGGGAGACGATACTACCGAATACGATGAAGTGATTGCGTAGAGCGATCGCCACAGTTCTCTCCGATATGGATGGTGCGATGGCCCTCTGGGCCGGTCTTTGACTATCGCCGCCCTAGAAGCACGCCGCACCAAGACCCAGGCCATCAAGCAAGGCATGATGCCAGAACTCCTCACCGGGAGAACGCGCCTTACAATTAACTTGTGAGCACTTTGGAGAAGCTGATGCTGGAATCTGAGATCCTTCAAAAGATACAAGGGGCTTCCATCGAAGAACGCATCGCCATGATTGAGCTACTGCTCCAGTCCTTAAAAAACGAACTCATTCAAAATCGAGCATCTCAGCCTGCCTCTAGCGAAAGCTCCCACCGTCCAGCCTTTGGCTTTATGAAGGGTACAGGTTCGGTTCAGGGCGACATCATTTCCCCCGCTGTCCCTGAAAGTGATTGGGAAGTTCTTCAGTGAAGCTACTCCTCGATACCCATATCTGGCTCTGGTATGCCCTGGAAGATCAGCAGCTTTCCAGCAATCTTCAAACGCTCATCGCTCAAGACGATACCGAGCTATGGCTTAGCCCCATCAGCATTTGGGAAGTCATGGTCCTGGCAGAAAAGGGCAGAATCGTCTTAGAACTGGAGCCTGCCGAGTGGATAAAACAGTCTTTGGCCCATTTAAAGCCCTTGGAAGCCTCATTGACAGGTGAGATTGCCATCTTGAGCCGTCAGATTAAGCTGCCGCACCAAGACCCTGCCGATCGATTCATCGCGGCAACTGCCCTACACTACGGCCTTCAACTCGCCACCGTTGATAAGAATTTGGTTGATGCTGAGTGGTTGGAAACAATTAGCTGATGATGAGCGTGCCCGACCCCCAAAAGCTGCTAGAGCAGTTCGTCGTCAACTTCGCATCATTGAGATAATTCTGCAGTCCCTCAAACAAGATCTTCGTGCCAGCAAAGCCCAGTCTGTCGCTGCCCAGTGTCCCCTTCGCGGTACAGTACGCTATTATGAAGACCCCTACGAGCTTGTAGCCGCTTCAGATTGGGAAGCCTCGGCATGATTGTTCTGGATTCCTATCTCCGCACCAAATTCCCATTCTCGCTATGGTGGAAATAGCCGCCTAGAGTAATCCAAGAAAAAAGTCATCCGACAGCTAGGCTGGAGTTGGGGCTATTT
>CAZPYG010000337.1:0-4415 GCA_964590465.1 uncultured bacterium
CCCAGAGAGAGTCGAAAGCGGGCTTGCGACCCAGATTCCTTCCGCTGTTCGAGAGATGGTTTCGTTTTCTGCTTTCCACCCAGAGAGAGTCGAAAGCGGGCTTGCGACAAGACGATGTAGGCTCCGTTGAGCGTGAACATGAACTTTCCACCCAGAGAGAGTCGAAAGCGGGCTTGCGACTCTGTCCACTCCAATTCCTTGCACAGCCGGTCTTTCAGAAGATGAATTGGCAATCCACAGCAATCTTTGAGGTTACCAACTCAATTTCTAGTGATCTAGATCACTCAAAACCTTGTAAACCTGTCTGTACAAGGGATTGAAATTTGGCAAAGGTCCCAGGGAAATTGCCTGAGCTTGGGTTTGCCAAAAAGTGATGGGTCCCCTTGCTCGGGGCTATTTGGTAGCTGCCACGACACGAACACCTGTATCCTTATAGTTAAGTTGGAAACTTGGACCATAAGAACATTGCCTCTGCGATGCTAGGCGCGACCCTGCACCATATCTATGGCAAGCCATAGAAGAGACGGACAACTACACGGGTAGGAAAGCAATAAAACTCACCCACATTTATCACCTGTTCTTAGAGAACCGGCGCGCTATTGAATATTAACTTTTCAAGGTTCGATTTTCTAGCCCGTGCTACTGATAGGCAGACTGAATTACCTCCATCGCCTTCTTCTGCTCGGTACCTTGCTTAGGCTGTTCCCCTTTGCGGACTGCGAGCCCCTGCTGAATGGCGCATTCTTTGATGTACTGCAGCAAGCGCCCGTAGCTCCAGCGGTGAAATTCTGCCCGGTACTGCTTGGCATAAAGGTCTTGCAGCTCTTTGTTGTGGGGATGTCGGCGTTCTGCTCTGGCCTGGATATCACTCTCCACGCTTTCGCGGATGTGAGCCAGGGTAGGTATAACGATGGTTCCGGTGCCCCATTTTTGAGCCATTTGAACGATTCTGGCTGCAATTAACCGGTCGATATACTCCCCCAAACCTGATTCAGAATCTTGCTGACGATAATTGTCGTGTTGCTGATCTGCGGGGCGTTGCTCAAGATTGTGGCGTCTCAGGCTACGCCAACGGTTGATGAGGCGGCTTTGCTCTTTCTGGCGTTTGAGGATGCTTTGGTTACGGCGAGAGCCTTTAGCATCACGGATTTTGAGGAGTGCTTTGCTGGTTTGGCAATCCAGGACCTGGCCTTTGGCTCTATCGAGGACGATTGCTGTAGCGGGCTCATGGCGGCTGAGGCTTACTCCCAGCACAATATCGGGATTTCCCTGGTAGGGAGCTAAACTGGGCCGTTCTGGAGGCTGCCTCCGGAGCCGTTGGAGGGTGGTCTTTTTGCTCTTCAGCCTGGATTCCTGATTTTTGGAGAGTGGTTTAGTCTCTTCTGTTTGCTCCGTGGCTTTATCTTTGTCGAAATCTGCAGGCGGTTCAAGGGCTTTTTGGGCTTTTGTGAGCTTTTCGAGACGAACTTGTTCTGTACCTTCCCGGCTCACCAATCGGGTATCGAAGGTGCAATGGAGATAGAGGCGGTGAGTCTCCCAGGGAGCGTCAGAGATATCTGAATCGGCTGACTGAGCGGCTGCTTTACGTTTGTGTTTCTTTTGCTTGACCTTTGCTTGGGGATCTTCTTTCCAGATTAAGCAGGCGGAGCGGAGGGCAAACAGCCCCATGCCGAATTTCTCGTCATCGGTGGCTGACCTGTGGGTCAGGTAATCTGTCGCAAACTGGCGAAAGAAGGAGAGTTGGCGGCGATCGCACTGGACCTGAAAGAGGTGTTCATCCAAGCCCTTAAAACGTACCTTGATTCTTTCGCTGGGGCGCTTGGACTTCTTGCGCTTTTTAGCCTTCTGGTTGGTTTGAGCAGAGTCAGACAGGATGGACCAAATGAGATCATCGGCGCTGCCGTAAAGGATGGGGTAGGGCAATCGATTATAAAGAGGCAGTTGCTTTTGCCCTTTCCAGACTGACCAGTCTGCTGCATCGTCTAAGCTGAGGTCAATATCGGGCAGCGCGATCGTAGCCCCCAGTTTTTCTAAATATCGTTCATCGGTGGGGTCTCTCCCTTTGGGCAACTGGCTTTGTAACTGCTCTTTGAGGCGTTCTATCTCAATGCGTTTTCTTTCAATGCGGAACTGGACTTCGTCTGGGGTTTCTTCTTCCTCGCTGACTTTCAGGTCATGGCGCAGGAGGTGGCAGATGGCGCGACGCTCAAGTTCGTCGTTCGAAGCTTCGTGGGCGTCGAGGAGGTAGCCCAGAAGGGATTTCCCTTTCTTCGGTCGTTTTTTAGCCTTGGTTGTTTTCTGCTCTGTCTGACTGCCAAGCTCTTGCTCAGCTGCCTGCAAAATCTGGTGTGCTCGGTTTTGGATAGCCTCTAGAGTCAAATCACTGGACACCATAGCCTGCAGGTCATTTTCGATGGCCTGTAACCAGCGCAGCTTGCCGACTAACTGCCGATGCCGCCGCTTCTGGAGAGCCAGCCAGGATTTGTAGACGTAGGTCACCATCAATTCCGATGAGGTCAGGAACCGTTTGGGTAAATCAGCGTAGGCGGGCTTTTCCTTCAGGGGCTTGAGGATATCTCTGACCTCAAACCGAGATATCTTACCGAGCTGTTGCCAAATGGGAAATTTGGGATGCTGAGGGACCTGCTCTAGCAGCTCGTTAACCAGCAGGGTGTAGGTCACCATGGTTTCCCAGAAGTAGCGGCGGGTCTCTGGGTTGACGCACAGGCAACAGCGAATTGTTTTCATGTGGGCTGGCAGCGAAGTCTGGCTCATGGCGCTCCCAAACTGTGGCGGGGGATAGCCACTACCGTAGCGTTAAGGCTATCAATTTGGCAAGTACATTTGCTCTTGTGTTGCTCATTTGCGATAGGTTGGTGAGACTATAGGCGTTGTCGTGCGCTTGTGGCAGAGAAGTCGATGGATTTAGAAGCATTTCTGAGTCTTTGGGATGTTTCGCGGGAGGAACTGGCCTTTATTTGCGATTGTTCGCTCACAACGGTGAATCACTGGTTCTCCCAGGGGGAGTATCGTCGTATGCCCAGCGACAGCCACAAGCAGCGCCTGGCAATGGCTCACCATGTTTGGGTAGGTGTGGAAACAGAGCCCCCGTATCTGAGTAAACTTAGGGCTATGTACCGCGAAGATCGACGGCGCTAAGTACCCGACTGGTTTGCCAATTTGCAAAAAAGTGTCGTCACCATCCCTTGGAGCCGCTTCCTTCGCTTATGGATTTAACCTAAAAATTGAGCCTATAGCCCTAGCGGGTGGGTATTCTAACTGAAAAGACTTTAATCAGACCTTTACAGATCCTCTTTATAGATTCTTCCAAGATAAATTTTTACTCCCCACCTGGCAGCTTCCTAAATGTTCTGCCTCCAATAAAAACTATGGTGCTTATCCCTGGCAGCCCTCAGAACTTAAGTAGACGTAATGAAGGGATAGCCTCGAAAAAATCTCCTTGTAGGAGTTATGAGTGAAGTTAATACTTTCAGTCAGTACGTGGTGCCTAAGCCTTATGAGAACCTCCATTCAATTTCCGCTTTCAATTCTTGAGAAAGCTTTCAGGGAGAATTGTAATGACTTCTGAATATGACCTTCTCCTTAACCAAGTTAAGCAGAAGCTTATAGATTCAGGTTGGCAAGAAGATGGAATTCTTATTGAGCCCAGCATGTCTTTTTTTAGCAGTATAGAGCATCCTCCAGATATAGTTTTACTTTATGAGCTGTATCCGATAGCCGTTGTTGAAGTCAAACCCAAAAACTTGGATTTGAATGGATTGAGACAAGCTAGATCCTATGCTTTTGCAATTAATCTGCCCATAGCTCTCGTCACTAATGGAGAGAAAACTCTAGCTCAAGTTTTTATGAATGATGATATTCAAGAGTTTGAGAACCTACCATCACCAGAGAAGCTTTGGACTCTCTTAGGTCAGGGCTATTTCATTCTCACAGAAGTTTTCATATGCTAGGGTTTCAGGCTGTACCAAATCTCCAGAAGCATCATGAGTCTACCCGCCTTCCCGGCAACGGGCCGTATTGAGATTCTAGAAGCCTTTGCCGAACTCCCGGATAGTCGACAGGCTTCCGGCAAACGACACCAGATGACCTTGTGCTTGGCCCTGTTTACTCTGGCCGTCACCGCCGGGAATCGGGGCTTTCTCGCCATTGGCGACTGGCTACATAGCTACCGTCAGGATTTGCTGGAACTGTTTAACCCACCGAAGCAGCGCTTACCCTCTTACAGCACGATTCGACGCGTGCTGCTACAGGTGGATTATCAAGCCTACTCCACCGCCTTGGCACGATTCTTCGGCGTTAACCCGTTACCGGGCGAAACGTTAGCGGTAGACGGCAAAGTCTTACGCGGTTCCTATCAACTCGAAACCGACAACCCCGACTCCCCACCGCATCCC
>CAZPYG010000338.1:0-4389 GCA_964590465.1 uncultured bacterium
CGCTCAAGAATATGGCCCCGATGCCGTAATTGTGCCGTCCCTGTGGAATCAGGAAATCTTTGATGCTCTGATGCTGAAGGATGACGGCTTTGATGGTTTTGAAGAATTCTGTAGGGAAATCTCTCCAGAGGGGGCTGAGCATCACACCCCAGTTGCTCGCTTTAATAACCGAGAATCTAATAGCCTTAGCACCGCAGGCTTTCCCAACATGATCACGGTCTTGGTACCAGGTAAGACAGCGGCTGAGAAGCTCGGGAAAGCACTAACTGAGGAACTAACCAAAGAATGGAAAACTATTGGGAACAAGGTACGAGATCAGATTCGAGATCGCGTCATTACTTGGTTGAGTAGCCACAGCTTTGATACACTGAAAACTTTACTTTTGAAAGAAGCCTTCCCGAATCTGTTGCGAGAAGTTTTTCCAGAATTAACCGAGCAAAAAGCTTTGGATGAGAAGCTGGAAAGCTTGACCTGGGATGACATTCAAGCTAACGATACCCTCAAAGCCTACTGGCGAGAAGTCGATAAACTACAGGATCCTTGTTCCTGGCACTGGCCCAACCTTTGGAATGAACAGCTAAGCCACAGTTGGGAACCTTACTGGGCAAGTGTGCCCCTGGGGAAATTAGAACCATCAGCTGAAGTGGCTTTTACCGACTCCAACTTCGAAGAGTGGATAAAAGCCCAGCAGGAGCTTGCTTTCAGTCCTAAAACTCTGGAAATTCCTACATCAGAAGAGAAAAAACTCTATCAATCCATTGATGAGGGTAGGCTCAACATTGGCAGTTGGTGGGGACCATTACAACAGCGCCTAATCGTATGCTTGCAAGCAGTTAAGAACACCCGAAATTGGAAGATTCCAGCAGCTCCGGGCGGTCGCTCAACCATCTCCGGTCAGTTTAGTGCTGTGCATCCCTGGCTGAAATACCATGGCAACTTTCGTGAAGGAGGAGGTTTGCCAGAGAGTAGTATGCGCCTGTTTTGGCTGGTGATGTCGAAAGCATATCCAGGCCTATTTGATGGGTCTGAACAGCTAAATGCTCTAGAAGTCACTAAACGAATGGCATGGATATATGGAGGAGTCGCTGAGTCACTAGGAATCCAAGTTCGCCGCAAGATTCAACGGATTACAAGACATCAACAGTCATCATCTCGCAGATTGCAGTGGGAACAGGCAGATCGATTGCTGTATGAACAATTTTCTAGATTTCCTAATGTAAGTTCGATTGCCGCTGCACGCTTCATTTATGAAAATCCTCAAAAAATACGATTCTATTTAGATGACCTAAAAAGGCGGCTTGTCCCAATACTATCAAGTCGCCAGCAGCAAATCTTAAAACGCATAACGCAGAAGAGTCCTACACAAATTCCGAAAACAGATGAGCAAGTAGTCGAGCAAGTCAATCCACAGCAGTACAAGCATTCGTATCTCAATGGTGTGATGTTGTCCAGTAAATGGCTTGCAGAAGATTTAGGGATAGAACGTGATGAGTTGGCAAGATTAAGAGAACATGTAGATGCTGCTCATCAAGCTATTAATTTTAAGCAAGGCAGTCCCCATGACTGGTGGGTCATTCTGCTTTCAGACGGAGACAGCATGGGGCAGTATGTCTCAGGCAAGAAGCTAGACATATACCAGAAATATCTGGTTCAAGATGCGATCTCACCTAGCATCAACCGCACTCTGTTTGAACCTTTCCAACAGCAAACTCGCAAGCGTATGGGACCTGCCACCCACGTTGGCCTCAATCGTGCTTTGCTCGATTTCTCTAACCACTTAGTTCCCCATTTGACCGAAGAGCGCTTTTGCGGTCGAGTTATCTACAGTGGCGGTGATGATGTGATGGCCGTTTTGCCCCTTGAAGACCTGCCAGAATACCTGATTTCGCTGCGGGCAGCCTGGTGTGGTGGGGAAGATCCCCATGGTGATTTCGACGGTAATAGCAGTGGGTATTGGTTCCCTAATCCTCAAAAAAGCCTCAAAGGCATTCAAAACCGGCCCTACTTCACTATGGGCGAAGGAGCCACTATGAGCAGCGGTATGGTTATTGCCCATAAGAGCGTGCCGCTACCCACAGTTCTCGAAAACCTATGGCTGGCTGAGAGCGATCGTGCCAAGGCCATGCATGAGAAGAATGGTATCTGCTTCCGTGTAATCTATGGCAGTGGTAATCAGCTCGAAGCCTTGATGCATGGGGGGCTGCTGAAAATGTGGTGGAACTGGGTCGGTCAGTTCCACCGTTACAAAAAGCTACTTAGCCCTGTCCTTTATCGCCTTGCGGAAGAACTGCCGCGAAGAATTGGTGAAATTCCAGAGCATCCCCATCTTTTATCTAAGGCGGCAAAAGTGCTGATGGAACAGCGCGATGAAAATCGCCAACTAGAAGTTTTTTGCCAGATGGAGCAGTGGCTAGATGACTGGGAAGACTGGGCTCGTAACACTCAGGCCCAGGTAAGACAGCAAGCCCTAGAGGAGGGAAAGTCCGCTGAAGACGCTGACAATATCGCCAAAAATACCCTGGGCACTCGTTCTGAAGACTTAGGCAAACTTCTGCGCTTCACTGCCTTTTGGGTGGATAAGCGTGTAGAGCGCTGGCAGTGGACTGATCGGGAGGATGACTAATGAATTGGTATACGCTGACGCCGCTGGATATCTTGCTTTTTCGAGAGGCAAAGCCGTTTAACCCCGGAGATGGCTCTTGGGCCAAGGGGATGTTTCCCCCCATGCCGATTACTGTCTTTCAGGCGATGCGATCGCTCTTGCCCGATTACGGCGATGGCGAAAAAGACCTTAGCCATCGTGATCTGGAATTTCTTGGCCCGTTTTTGCTGGATGAGCACGATACCCTCTGGCTAGCGACCCCGAAAGACCTGGTTTGCATTTATCCTGAAGGCCACAACCGCAAGCACACAGGTAATGACTGGATTGAGGTAAAACGTCTTGTCCCAGTTGATCGAAGCCATGGCACTTGGGCTGGGTTGGCATTTCCCAACGGGTTACCCCCCATGGTGCTGGATGAACCAGTTGATGGGGAAGTGGGAGAACCTGGCCCCTGGATGCGGGCTGAGGCTCTATTTGAAATTTACCTGAAAGGTCAAACCAACTTTTCTAAGGATGCTTTCCACAGCAATCCCTGGTCGCCCCAGATTTTGCCCCATATCGACATGCAAGACGGACAGCGACAGGTCAAAAATGCTGAAGGCTACTTTACCGAAGTCGCCATTCGCCTTCATGAAGGCTGGCGATTTTTGGTGGCGATTAGTGCTGACTTGGCTCCCGGAGCTGTGCGGCTGGGTGGGGAAGGGCACCGTGCTCTGGTACAACCCCTGCCCCTAGACCATAGCCCGACCTTGAAACAACAGTTGCAGGTGCTTAAGCAACCACCAGCGGCAACTGGCGATTGTCCCTGTGGCTATTTACTTACCCCAGGTCTGGCCCAATCTGGAGAAGCCTTGTACAGTGCCTATCCCAGCCATTGGGAGAATCTGGCAGGCTGCGCCACCGACAAACAACTGCTATGGGGCGGTATTTCCTCCATCCGGCGACAAAAGCCTCGTTTGGAGGAAGGCCCAGTGACGACGCGGGTCAAACAAGACAAAACCTTTGCGCTGTTGCCCCAACGGGCCTTCGTGCCACCGGGGACGGTATACCACCTGAACAGCGGACCCTACCCCAGGCGCATGCTACCAACGCCTGCATCAGAAGTAGAGCGCAAATGGTTGACTACCTTTGAAAAACTGCATTACGGACAACTTCTATGGGGAGCTTAAGCAAGAGAGTATGAGTGATTTTAGAACTGGCTATCTATACAGCCTGGCCCCAATCCACTGTGGCGGGGAGGGTGACCTGGGCAATGTGCTAGATATTGCCCGCGAAGTCCACACAGATTTTCCCTATATTCCGGGTTCGTCCTTGCGGGGTGGCATCCGCGAGGAGGTGAGAGTACAGAATTCAACTGCTGCCGACCGTCTCTTTGGTCAAGAGTTGCAGAGCAACGGCGATATGGGGGTGCATCAAGTGTGGTTTGGCGATGCCCGATTGCTGTGGGTGCCTATGCGCACGATGGCGCTCAATGGCGGCAAAGATGTCTTTGCCTGGGTGAGTTGTCACAGCTTAATTCGGGATCATGCGATCGTTGCGGGGAAACCCGTGACAACCTTTCCAGATAACCCTATTGGTGATCACTCAGGTCACTATATTGTGGCGGATGCAGAGTTGCAGGTAGCTGCATGGCCTGATGAAGTGGCAGATGCGATCGCACTCGATGGCTGGCCTGACGCGCTCGAAGGCTCGGCCCAACCTGTCTGGAGCAACAATCGTATCATCCTCAGCGATGCCGACTTCCAAACCTTGATGGAACACGCCCTCTGGACCCAAATCCGCAACAA
>CAZPYG010000339.1:0-4368 GCA_964590465.1 uncultured bacterium
GTTTTGGGTTTTGGGTTTTGGGTTTTGAGTTTTGAGTTTTGGGTTTTGGGTTTTGGGTTTTGGGTTTTGGGTTTTGAGGTGATGTATACCAAGTCCACCTCGAAATCTGTAACCTTCTCTAAAGCAAGACTCCACTTCTGGACCTGGACAAGGTTTAATTAACCCCAATTCAAAATTAAGAACTCAAAACTCAAAACTATTATTATCCACCCACCGTCAAAACCGCCCGGCTCTGGTCATACTCCTCCACCTCTACCGACACTGGCGACACCTTCCAGATCTTCTCGCAGTAGTCGCGAATCGACCGGTCGGAGGAGAAATGGCCCATGCGAACGGCGTTGAGGATGGACATGCGGGACCAGTTTTCCTGATCTTTGTAGGCGGTGCCGACCTGTTTCTGGCAGTCGATGTAGGCCTGGTAGTCGGCCAGCAGCAGGTACTGGTCGTCGTAGACGAGGGAATCGACCAGAGAGCGGAACAGGTCCTGGTTGCCCTGGGAGAAGAAGCCGGAGTTGATCAGGTCGATGGTGTCTTTGAGCAGGGGGTTGTTGTTGTAGTACTCCCAGGGGTTGTAGCCGCTGGCTTTGAGGGTGTAGACTTCCTCGGCGTTGAGGCCGAACAGGAAGAAGTTTTCGGGACCGACCAGCTCGCGAATTTCAACGTTGGCTCCGTCGAGGGTGCCGATGGTGAGGGCTCCGTTCATGGAGAATTTCATATTGCCGGTGCCGGAGGCTTCTTTGCCGGCCATGGAAATTTGTTCGGACAGGTCGGCGGCGGGGTAGACCCGCTGGCCAAAGGTGACATTGTAGTCAGGCAGAAACACGACTTTCAGCCGGTCGCCGATGGTGTCGTCGTTGTTGATCACGTCGCCGACGGAGGTGATCAGCTTAATCATCAGCTTGGCCATGTGGTAGGCGGGGGCCGCTTTGCCGCCGAAGATGAAGGTGCGGGGCGTCACGTCCATAGTCGGGTTCTGCTTCAGCCGCTCATACAGGGTGATGATGTGCAGCACCATCAGGTGCTGACGCTTGTACTCGTGGATGCGCTTCACCTGCACGTCAAACATGGAGTCTGGGTTGACGACGATGTCGGTTTTTTCGCGGATGTAGTCGGCCAGGTGGCCCTTCACATCCCGCTTGATTTTTCGCCAGTAGTCGCGGAAACCGGGGTCGTCGGCGTAGCCTTCGAGCTGACGCAGGTCCTCCAGGTTATGGAGCCAGCCCTCGCCGATTTTTTCGGTGTAGAGGGCGGCCAGGCGGGGGTTGCTGAGGGCGATCCAGCGGCGGGGAGTAACGCCGTTGGTGACGTTGGTGATTTTGCCGGGGTAGAGTTCGTCGAAGTCTTTCAGGGTGGTCTGCTTCAGCAGTTCAGTGTGGAGGGCGGCGACCCCGTTAATGGCGTAGCTGCCGACGCAGGCCAGGTTGGCCATGCGCACGTAGCGCCCGCTGGACTCGTCAATCAGCGACAGGGCGGAGAGTTTGGCCGGGTCGTTGAGGTACTGGATGCGCACCTTATCCATAAACCGCTGGTTAATTTCAAAGATAATTTCCAGGTGGCGGGGCAGCAGACTGCCGAACAGGTCGATGGGCCACTTTTCCAGGGCTTCGGGCAGCAGGGTGTGGTTGGTGAAGGCGAAGGTTTTCTGGGTCACTTCCCAGGCTTCTGCCCAGCCCATGCCGTGGATGTCTACCAGCAGGCGCATGAGTTCGGCGACGCCGACGGCGGGGTGGGTATCGTTGAGCTGGGCGGTGAACTTCTCGTGGAAGCTGTTAAGTTGGCTGCCGCTGGCCAGGTGGGTGCGAATCATGTCCTGCAGGGCACAGGAGACGAAGAAGAACTGCTGCTCCAGCCGCAGTTGCTTGCCCTGGATCTGCTCGTCGTTGGGGTAGAGGACTTTGGAAATGTTCTCGGAGATGACTTTGCTATCCACCGCACCGTAGTAGTCCCCCACGTTGAAGGATTGGAAGTCGAAGGATTCTTCCGCTTCTGCCTTCCACAGGCGCAGGGTATTGATGGTGTTGACCTTATAGCCGGGGATGGGGGTGTCGTAGGGGATGCCCTTGACCTGTTTGCCCGGCACCCAGCGCACCCGATAGCGCCCGTCATTGTCGGTGTAGCTCTCGGTGCGGCCGCCAAAGCCCACGGTGACGCAGTAGTCAGGCCGGGGAATTTCCCAGGGGTTGCCGTACTGCAGCCATTTGTCGGTGATTTCCACCTGCCAGCCATCGCGGATTTCCTGGTCAAAAATGCCAAACTCGTAGCGGATGCCGTAGCCCATGGCGGGAATCTCCAGGCTGGAGAGGGATTCCATGTAGCAGGCGGCGAGGCGTCCTAACCCACCGTTGCCCAGGCCGGGTTCTTCTTCCTGGGCCATTAGCTCGTCAATATCCAGTCCCGATTCTTTTACCGCCTGCTTCACCGGCTCTTCGATCCCCAGGTTCAGCATGTTGCGGCCCAGGTGCGGCCCCAGCAGGAATTCCGCCGAGAGATAGCAGACTATCCGCACGTCGGGCTTGCCGTAGTTACGGGCAGAGTTAAGCCAGCGCTGCATCATGCGATCGCGCACGGTAAACGCCAGGGCCAGATAAAAATCATTCTGGCTGGCGATTTCCGGCCATTTGCCCTGCGTGTGAAACAGGTTGTCGGCCAGGGCCCGGCGCAGGGTTTCTACGCTCAAGCCGGTGCGATCGTCTTCGACATCGACGGTGGGGCAATGGGGGGGGATTGTCATAAAGACCTCCTGAACAGGGGCAGAATGGGCCGGTGCCGTAATCTGCGGTGCCTATGTCTGCCACTGTAAGGGAAGGACGTTATGAATGGGTTTAGGCTTGGAAAAGTTTAAGGTTCAGGATTAGTGATGCAGCAAGGGGAGTAAGGGGAATGAGTACTCTTCGGTATGAAATGGTGATTGTCTGGTCAGAGGAAGACGATTGTTATCTGGTGCATTTGCCTGACTTTCCTGAGCAGACCTATCGCACCCATGGCGATAGCTATGAAGAAGCTGCTAGAAATGGGGAAGAAGTGTTAGAACTCTTGCTGGAGGAAGATGGGCTCCCCCTGCCTAAACCTCGTCCTTCTGCGGCTTAGCAGGAAAGCCAATGTAGGTTGGGTGAAACGCAGTGGAACCCAACACTAGCCAGGGGTTTATGTCTGTTGGGTTCTGCTGCCGCGCCACCCAACCTACGAAGTACTTAATTTGATGCTGCCCGCTCACGGTTGACATCAGCGGGCAGCAAAGCCCAACGGTTACGGCAGGGTGCGCTTGCGGGTCATGACGCTGATGTATTCGCCGTTGCGCCCGGTGGGCAGGGGTTGGCTCCAGGCGATACGCTCACAATACCCCAGGGTGGCCATGCGGTTGATGGCATCGATGAGGGCGCTGTAGTCGCCCAGCAGAAAGTACAAGCGTATGTGTGGAGTTGTTGATGGGGGCGACTCTACTTATGGCTTTTGGTGCTCAATTTTTGCCCAAAAAGCTGACGGTTTCTGGATAACGATGTTTCTGAATGGATTGAGAACTAATAGATCCTGATCGCCTGTAATCAGGTGCGAAGCCTGGCCAGAGGCCGCAAGTTCAAGCAGGCTGTTGTCTTTAGGATCTCGACAGAGTTCAAATGTTTCGTTGACATCAACATATTCAGCACGATTCACTAAGCTTGCGATGAATCGCAAACGTCTTTCCAGAGAAACATAACGATCAAACTTTGGCCGAATGAGAACCCGTTCTAGCTCCGAAAGGGTTGCCTGAGACTGCAGAAGCGTTGCCTCAGCGATCGCGTAATCATAAACCCGTTGAGGGATGGAGTTTTGCGTCAGCAGACCGCTGACCAACACGTTTGTGTCGATGACCAGTCTGAGTCTACTCATCGCTCAGCAACTCTGCCAAAATGCCTGGTGTCAGGCCATTTGCAGCCGCCTCCTGGCGAATTTCCTGGGTAATCGCTTCTAAGCTTTCTGGCTGGACCATCTGCTTGAGCCACAAGCTAATGACAGATTGAATTGCCTGCTGCTGACTGGAAGAGGCTTGATTGAAAGCATCAGCCACTTCTGCATCAACCTGAAACGTTATGGGCTTGTTCATGGTTCATGGGAGAGAGGTTCGTTTTTTAACTGTAGCCCAGCCAATGTAGGTTGGGTGAAACGTAGTGAAACCCAACACTAGCCAGGGGTTTATGTCTGTTGGGTTCTGCTGCCGCGCCACCCAACCTACGAAGTACTTAATTTGATGCTGCCCGCTCACGGTTGACATCAGCGGGCAGCAAAGCCCAACGGTTACGGCAGGGTGCGCTTGCGGGTCATGACGCTGATGTATTCGCCGTTGCGCCCGGTGGGCAGGGGTTGGCTCCAGGCGATCCTTTCGCAGTAGCC
>CAZPYG010000340.1:0-4343 GCA_964590465.1 uncultured bacterium
AGGGTGGGCTCTGCCCACCAGGCTTAATTAGCAGATCTCTTGCGACAAAATCACACACTTTATCAGGCACTCACCAAGGGCGCAGGCCCTGCGCCCCTACCAGGGGTTATTTCTTTCCCAGAGTTCTCCTTAAACGACAATTTACTTCCCAGATACATGCCCCCTGACCACACCCCCCTCCACTGTTGACGGAAAACTGGGGTGGCAGTATCCTCAATCCTTAAGCTGTTTTTTCGAACGGCTACCATACAGAACTCGAAAATCTTGGCGCTGTCTGAAGGTGTTTGCACCACCAACAGACAGCTAACCCCGCAAATCTAGACAGCAGATTGCGAGGCTAGGCTCATGGTACCCTAGCCACCCCAGTTTGCATGACAGCGGGTGGCTGGGGTTTTCGTGTTCTGTTTTCTTCAAAAACAAAAGGAAACAGAACCGATGACATATCTTGAATCCAAAGGTACCGGGTGCCTGTCTGCTGCACCCCAGGCTAAGGCTTGTGACCGAGGCACCCGGTACCTGGAACCGAAGGCACCCGGTACCTTAAAAGCTCCCCATCAGGAGCGGGTGCGCCATTTGCTCTATGGCAGTCTGGCGGGAATTGATCGCACGGTTAAAATTCTGCATTCTCTCGGCTATGCCGACCCTAACGATTGGTCTGAGCCGATGCCCACGGGGCGACCCAATGAGTGGATGGTGGTGATGACGAAGATTTTGCTGCTGGAGTAGGAGAGAAGGCAGCAGGCAGAAAGGGTGGGCTTTGCTCACCAGGTTGAGGTGGTCTGAGATGGGCGGGTTTTGTTCCCTCGAATTCACCCAACCCTTGATTATGGGTAGGGTGTGTTCTCGGCCTTAGACCAACCCTGCGATAGTGCACAGGCTTTGCCCTGGCCGAAACGCACCGTTTGCGTCAAGGGAGCAACTCGATATCGTAGGCGGTGCATTGCGGCCCAAAAGCATAGTCTGTAGGACTTTACCCAAGTCGGTGGGCCGCTAATGCACCCTACGCAGGTCGCTGGAAGAGGGTTTTAAGGCCCTGCTCGATGGTAAAGGGGGGCTGCCAGGGGAGTTGGGTTTGCAGGTGGCGGATGTCGACGGGGAGGGAACCGCTGAGGCGGTCGAGGGTGTCGGTGTTGAGGGGCAGGGTGCGGTGGGTGAGCTGTTGGAGGGTTGCCGAGGTGTTCGCCAAGGCGGAGCATAGGGAATTTTACCTGGAGTGTCTCTAAGGTCTAATTACGATAGCTCGTAACATGTTTTGATGACCTGAATGACTCGCTTTAAATCGTCATCAGTCATGGCCGATCCAGAAGGCAAACAGAGCCCTCGCTCGAATAAGTACTCAGAAACCTTCCCTCCAAAAGTTTCGCATCCCGAAAACAAGGGTTGCAGGTGAAGGGGTTTCCAGACAGGCCTGGCTTCAATATTATCGGCGGCAAGGGCAAGTCTGACCTGTTCACAATCACTCCCAGAGGCATCCGGATCAATGGTGAGGCAGGTTAACCAGCGAGTTGATATGCCATAGGCCGCTTCGGGCATAAACTCAATACCGGGTAAGTGGCCCAGTTCTTGCTGATAAACCTCGAAATTGTGGCGTCGAGCGGCAACGCGATCTTTAAGCACTCGTAGCTGACCTCTGCCCATGCCTGCTAACACATTGCTCAAACGATAGTTGTATCCCATTTCAGAATGCTGGTAGTGGGGTGTCGGATCACGAGCTTGAGTAGCGAGAAAGCGGGCCTGTTCAATTAAGTGAGTGTCGGGTGAAACGAGCATGCCCCCACCGGAGGTCGTGATGATCTTGTTGCCATTAAAGGAATAAACGCCAAAGGTCCCCAGGCTACCGGGGGCTTTGCCCTGGTAGGTGGCACCCAGGGCTTCAGCCGCATCTTCAATCAGGGGAATAGCGTACTGCTGGCAGGTCTTCAAAATCGGGTCGATATCCGCACTCTGACCATAAAGGTGAACCAGGATCACGGCTTTGGGAAGCTTTCCTTGCTTAGCTTTTTGCTCTATAGCTTCCTGAAATAAGGCGGGGTCCATGTTCCAGGAGGTTCTGTCGCTATCGATAAAGACTGGGGTTGCTCCTTGGTAGAGAATGGGGTTGGCAGTGGCAACAAAGGTTAGGGAGGAGCAAATCACCTCGTCGCCAGGGCCAATGCCTAAGAGTCTAAGAGAAAGGCGAAGGGCAGCAGTGCCAGAGGAAACAGCGGCGGCGGCAGAGCTGCCAGTGAGTTGGCAAAATTCTTCTTCAAAGGCGTTGACGTGGGGGCCGACCGGAGCAAGCCAGTTGGTGTCGAAGGCTTCTTTGACGAAGTGGAATTCTTCGGTGCCCATATGGGGAGGTGAAAGTAAAATTTTTCCTTTCATATTTAATCTTAACTATAAGTTTTTAACGACTTTGGCTGGACATCCATAGGCCAGGCTGTGAGAAGGTATAGATTGAACAATAACGGAACCCGCACCACATATTGCCCATTCGCCAATTTCTGTGCAAGGAATAACTTTACTACCTACACCAAGCATTGCTCCTTGACCTACCGCTACTTGACCACACAATGAAGAACCAGGTGCAACATGAGCAAAGTCTCCAATAACACAATCATGGTCAATAGTTGCTCCGGTATTTACGATGGAATGATGTCCTATATGAGAATCAATGTTGATAACAGTATTTGCCATTACAACGGCTCCAGGCTGAATTTTGACTCCTTGCCCAATTTGAGCCGAAGGATGAATTGCTGAAATAAACTCATAACCTCCACAGGAAAGTTTTTGAGCAATTTTATGGCGTAGCTGGTTATTTCCAATAGAAACTATCCACCTGCTTCTATCAGACGAAATATTGGACATTATTTCAGCAGAATTATATATTGGCACTCCATATATTGCTTTGATATTTTCTGGAGGATTATCGTCTACGAAAGCTGTGATCTCCAAACCCTGACTGAGAAGAATGTCAAGAATAACTTTGCCATGCCCACTGCAACCATACAAAAATATATCCAATTAGAATTCCTCAAACTCTGCCTCGGATGAATTGTGAATATAACTACCCATAAATTCAGTCATAGTAGCATGGCTTGAACTGGATATTCCTTCCCTTTTTAGGACCTTAAAGACGGTCAGGAATAGAATCTTAAAATCCAACCACAAACTCCAATGGTCAACATACCAAACATCGAGACTAAATTTTCTCTCCCAATCCAAAGTGTTTCGACCATTTACTTGAGCCCAACCGGTTATGCCTGGCTTAACTTCATGGCGTCGAGCTTGGTCTGTGGAATAACGCTCAAGATATTTAACTAGTAAAGGTCTTGGACCAACAAAGCTCATATCTCCTTTTAATACGTTAAAGAGTTGAGGCAGCTCATCAAGACTAGTGCTCCTTAAGAACTTACCAAATAAGGTTAGACGCTGTTCATCTGGAAGCAGATTACCTTCAGGATCACGTTCGTTAGTCATTGTACGAAATTTATAGAACTGAAAAATGGCTCCATTTTTTCCCGGACGGGGTTGAGAGAAAATGATAGGATTTCCCATTAGCAGCGATAACATCAAAGCAATAAACAAAAATGCTGGCAATAAACATACTATTGCAAATCCAGCAACTATACGATCAGAAAAAGACTTTAAGCAATGTTGAATTTCCATTAATCGAATATCCTGAACGAAATTTTTGATAGGTCTTGGGGATTTTTGGGGAAGACAAACCCTTATTCTTTATTCCAAGGAATGACCAGGATCTAAATATGACAATTTCTATTCCTATATAAAATGCTTCCTGACAGCTAAAAACATGACAGGAATAAATTGATTCAATTACTTGGAAAGAAAATTTATATTTTCCGATCTAGCGAGATTTTGGTTTCATCATATATCTGAAAAATAGTTGAAACTTTTTTCAAGTAAATTTGACTAGAATTTCCGATTCAGCAGGACTTTTTGATTCTCAATGATTGATATTTTTTGTACTTCAACTATTGGTTCTAGGTCAAAGATTTATGGCATATTGAATGCGGAAAAATAAGTTCTTAGGTGATAGTGGTTTGGCAATTTTAGAATAAATTCACAAAACCTGATGCTTAACCCAATGTTTGCAGTATTAATCATCGTTTCGGTCAGTCATGAAGCACGAATGGGTGACCTGCCCCACAAAGTACAACCTAATAGGAGACAGAGCTTCAAAAAGTTTAGCTCAAAGAAACTTTCCGACCGATAGCTAAAGGTGGCCTGAACGCTTGCAGATACCTGTGACGATTTATTGAAAATGAAGAATGATAATTCCAAAGTCGATTTATAGATAGTAATCGGAATGAAAGAATATGGTCTATCTACAGTGTAGATTT
>CAZPYG010000341.1:0-4337 GCA_964590465.1 uncultured bacterium
CGGGTAGAAAGGTTTCCCTAATGCAATAAACCACATCCGTCGTCAGGGTCAACGGAAAAGCGGCATGGGCAGCCAAGTTGGTGGCCTGCCGTCCGTAGCGCTGCTCAAACGCGCTAACTCGTTGTTCGGCTGGGTCTTTAGAAGGTCTTTGTCTTTTTGATGTCACCATACTTCACCCCCCTTAAACCGGCGCACGTAAAAACAGCCGATCGTCTGTGGCGGGTTGTTTTGCCAGAGCAATGATTTGGGGCACGCTCAGGTGGGTCATGCGGCCATCGAGCCAGTAGGCCACCTCTGCTGCCAAGGTGCCCTGCCAGCGGTAAGGGGGCAGGGGGTTTAGCCAGATGAGAGAGCGAACACAGGGGCTTAGTCGGGTGAGAAAGGCTAACAAACCTTTTCGATGCTCATCCAGCGGATTGGTTTGGGTGGCTCCCGCCTCGCCCCAAATCAGCACAATAGTGCGGCGAGGGTGCATTCGCGACAATATTTGGTCTAGCGATTGGGCCTGGGTGGGCTGCCGCCAGTCGTACAAATACTCATCGGGGTAGGTGGTGAAACGATAAAGCTTAGCCGGGGTAATTTGCTGGTTTTCAATGGCATTGACCAGCGGCTGCAGGGCAGGTCTAAAGGGCAGCATAACGTTGCTATCATCCACCAGCACAATTAACTCTGCCCGCTTACTTTTTGCCGGGCGCATGACCACATCGCTGAAGTAGCCCTGTTCGGTAATGCGGCGAATGGTAGCGTTCAGGTCGAGTTCCTGCCGAATGCCTTCCCGCAGGGGACGACGCAGCAGTTGCCAACTATCTAAAACCGCCCGCTGGGGCAGGGGGAACTGGCTGGGCGTTAGGGATAACCCTTCTGTGCTGACCTCGGGTAGCCCGGCCACCCCCGTTTTGACGGCTATCGGAGTCTTGGAATCTGCTTCTGGTTCAGGCTGGCTCACCGACTTTTTGCGGGGTGGCACCCTGGGCCAGCGTCGGCTTGGCTCTAGAGGCTTTGGCGGTTTTGGCGGGGCAGACAGCTTATCCTTCGGCTGCTGGGCCTGAATGTTGCGGCGTTTATGGCTGACGTAGCGGTCAAACACCTGCTCAAACACCTGGGCATCGTAATTGCGGCTGGGTTTTACCCACAGCACCCGGCACACCTGGCGCAGGTCATCCCAGTTCTTACCGTCCCAATTTTCTAGCCCGAACCCCTGCCCCAGCGCCTGACGCAGCAGGTCATACTGCTCGGGCGACAGCTTCATGCCGGCCTGCTGCAGCATTTGGAAAAGGTCTAGGAAGGGGTACTGGAGGGAGGACATTGGGAAGGGGGGATGGGGAGATGGGGAGATAGGGGGCTAGGAGGAGAGAAGTCAGGAGTTAGAAGTCAGAAGGAGGGGAGGCGTTATTCTGTCTCCTAGCTCCTGGCTCCTGGCTCCTTCTTTCTATACAAATCCTGGTCTGCCTTAGTTTTAATTAACGTTCCTAACAGCGGTAGCTCTTCGGCCAGGTTGTCGAGTTCTGCGATCGCTTCTTCCACGGGTTTTCCCTCCTGAATCAACGCGGTCAGAAACTCGATCAGCTCGCTGGTGCCAGGGGGGCGGCTGCCGGGTTGAACTTTAAGCAGGTCGTAGATGGCAGTAAATTTTTCCAGGGCTTTACTCACCAGTTCCTGTTTTGCCTTAATCCGCTCACCAAAACGGGCCTCAATAATGCGCTTCAGGGTTGCTTCATCTGGGAAGGGCACATAGTAGTACAGACAGCGCCGTAAAAATGGCTCTGGCAAAGGCTTTTCGCGATTGCTGGTGATGAGAATGATGGGCTTTTGATCTTTTTCTGGCGGACCCACAGGTTCTCCAGTTTCAGGAATAGTGAAGCGCAGCTCATCCAGTTCCAGCAGCAGATCATTAGGAAAGTCGCTATCGGCCTTGTCGATTTCGTCGATGAGCAGCACCGGGCGGTAGGTTTGCTCCCGTAGAGCCTGACCGAGTGCCCCAAATTCACGATACTGGGTCTTATTAGAAAGGCGGCTCTCCAGGGCGGTAGTTTCTTCCTCTCCCAGGTATTGCTTCAATTGTGTAGGGGCTGAACCAATGAGCTGGGCATCCCGCAGACGACCGACGGCATCAAAGGTGTAAAGCCCATCCTGCGCCCGGCTGGTGGAGGTAATGTTCCAAATATAGAAGTTCCACCAATCTTCGGGCTTATCGGGTTTTGGGTGTTTGTTCTTCAACTGCTTGCAGGACAGTTCAAATGCCAAAGCTGAGGCCACACGGGTCTTACCACAGCCGGGCTCACCTTCCAGTAAAAGGGGTCTCTGCAAGGCGATGGCCAGATTGAGGGCCTTCCGCAATCCGGGTTCCGGCAGGTAGGGGAAATACTCACGACCCAGGGGATCGCGCAAACCATCGGCAGAGGGCTGGTATTTATTGTCTCCGGTGTAGGAGTAATTAATCTTGGGTGGTTTTGTCATCCTGCCAGCCTCCAATCTGCCTCAATGTCTGCTATGCCGTTTTCGAGTCCAAAAATGTAGCAAATCTGCTCAATCGCCTGATCGGGGTCAGCACTCCATTCCAAAATTTCCTCGTTGATTAATGCCTCAATCTGGGCTTCGGATCGGTTCTGGCTCAGCTCGGGAAACACCTTGTCGCTCAGAAACCAGTCGGCCAGGTGATCACTGTTGATTTGGGTCAGGGGCTCAAGGCGAATGGGAACCACAGGATTGGCTGGATTATTGGAGGTAGGAGCTTCAGCAACCTGGTCTTGCCCTTCTGCCAGAAACAGAATGACCCGCGATCTCAGTGGCTGTTCTTTCAATGCCCCGATGGCTTCAACCAAGGGCTGCCAGAGTTCGTCTAACACCTGTCTTTGTAAAGCTTGAGACCTTGACACACCGGACCAACCATACATGGCCATAATAATAGGCTTAGTGCGGTAAACCTGAACCAGAGACTCAATTACAGCAGCTGGTTCACTGGGGCAGTGCAGCTTACGGGCCAGGTCCGTCCACAACTCCCAAAAATCCCGATTCTTCCACATGGGGTGAGTGGGCACCGTAATCGGAAACACCCTGGCATTCGCGACATTGGGAATTTGGTTGACCAGACGTTTGACCAGCCAGTGCTGAATACGTTTATCTTTGGCTTGCACCACAAAGGCAGCCGCCCGTCTTGCTGTTGGCGTGTTGGTCTTAAACGTTTGGCATTGAGGCTCACAATCTAAAGACCACAGGCATTCAACAATCTGGTTCGGCGATCGTCCCCGGCTTTGTAAGCCCTGACCTGGAGCCTGAGCCGATTCACTCGGCGAAACTTCTGAGATGGCAAGCTGCTGCAGCCGGTGGTACTGGTCTACCAGAATAAAGTCGCCCAGGTTGCCTTCTACTCGTCCCTGGGGAACCTGATCAACACCCTGCTGCACCCGCCAATCTTGCAACTTATCTAATATGTAGTTCGAGAGATCGCCAACCGTGACATAGCTTTTGCCATGGAAGTCGGCTTTGCCACTCAGCCCCGACAGCACATAAAAACTGAAGACGCCGTGTTTTGCTCCATCCCACTCATGGGCATCTTGCTGGTCGGTGCTGGCCGCGATTAGTGCGTAGCCTTTAGCCAGGTCGTGAATCTTTCTCAGCAGGTCGGGATCTTCTGGGGCACGGGTGCCGGTTTTGGCTAACCCCATATGGCAGGCGTCGAGCATGAGGATCTTGCAGCCTGCTCCACTGGCGTTCATCTCCTGCTCAATTTCTACGATGGATATTGCTCCAGTTTGCACAAGAGATTTACGGGTGTCTCTAGCGACGAGTCGAGGCTGATTATCGGGTTGACGAGTGCCGTGGCAGGCGAAATAAATCAGTAGTAAATCGTCCTGACCCTGTTTTTCGCCGTCCTTGATGGCCTTACAAAGATTCTTCAGCTCAGCTCGAATATTGTTCTCGGTTGGATAGCGGGGGTTAGGATTACCGTCTCGATCTTCCTGGTCAAGGCGATCATGTAGCGAAACTACCGTGTAGTCTAAAGCCTTAAGGAGCTTCTCCAGGGCTAAAACGTCGTCTACGCAATAGCTGAGAGTCCCGTAATCGGTATAACGGTTGATTCCAACAAGAAACGCCCAACGCTTACTAATTGGCATTAGCCTACAACGATGACCTGACGATGTAACCCTTTACTCCCAGAGAACGGGGATACCCATAGATACGCTCTCTACAAGAGGGATTCCGAACCTTATGAGCCTTAACCACAGGATTCCCCACAATTTTACTTGGTCAACGGCAAACCTAAGTTTTGTGTTGCACTAACTACAGATTCGCGAGTTAGCTCAGCACCAAAACCCCAGGCCAGCAGAGCCAGGTAG
>CAZPYG010000342.1:0-4322 GCA_964590465.1 uncultured bacterium
ATCGTTTCGGCCACCATTTCGGATCAAATTATGGAAGCCCTGAGACCGTTTCAGGCGACCCATGCGTTAATCGCCTTCCGGCAAGAAGTCGAAGGATCGTTTGATTAAGGAAAATTCTCGGAAAGAAAATACCCCCGAGTAGGGGCGCAGACCCTGCGCCCTTTGGGAGTGCCTCACAAAACAGGTAATTTTGTTTCAGGAGATCTCCTAAACGGCCTGCATAGGTTTGCCGCTGGAGTTCAGAGATGATTGAAATTGCAGTAGAAGTGTAGGGGCCATGCTCTCGATCGCGCCTCCGCACCACTTATCGAGGTAAGTTGCTAAAGCTGGGGGCAGCTTTGCCTCACGGGTGATCGCAACAATTCAAGTCTCGCCAGGAAACAGGACAACAGGTTTGCTGGTTTGCTGCTGCCCTGAGTAAAGTCCTAGGGGAGTTTTCCCCATCGAGTCTTTGGTTCAGGCTGTGGTGGGATGTTCCAATGAATGGGGTTGGGTTCGCTCAGAAGGGTGATCGGTTTGCAGGACACCGGCCTCAGACAGCTTGCGATTAGCCGCATCGAGATCGTAGGCCAGTTGATCCGCCTGGGACCTGAAGTGGACAATTTTTCTCATGCGCTGAATCATTGTGGGCAGCGAAATTAAGAAACCAAACAATACTCCCAAAGCAAAGGTGACTAATAAGATCAGCGCCATCGATGATTGAGTTTGCCACCCTAAAAACTGCACGAACACAGGGGTTGCGTTTTGCAGGGCAAAAAGACCAGCGATGATTGCAATCAGTAAGGCCAGCAGGGTAAATATACCAAGTCCAGCTCAAAATCTGTAGTTTTCTCCAAGGCAAAACTCCACTTCTGGACTTGGACAAAGTTTAATTTCATCTGTCTACTTCCTTTTGGAGAATTTCTAATGTATTTCTTTTGGAGGATTTTTAATGCGTAGGATTCCGATCCGGACACTTTTATTTTAAACCTTAGGCTTCTGGATCAGTTGCTATTAATAAATCATTAATAAAATCTCGACAAAAATTTTTTCAATGTCGTCAATTTACTTAAACCCTATGCCGTAATCAAACAATTCAAACCAGAAATCAAACTATCGGTTGTCAGAATTGTTGTAAAAACAACTGTGCTCTCCCTGGTGGTGAGTACAGTGATGAATTCGTGTTCTTAAATTGTCTTTCCAGTCCTTAAGGAGTCTTTGATCATGACCTTTACGATTGATTCAGCCCGCTCTATTTTTCCTGAAACTCAAGTGGCCGATGCGGTACCAAGGGTTGTACAAGCCTTCAACCAGCTCAGTGCTGAAGATCAGTTAGCCTTACTCTGGTTTGCCTACACCGAGATGGGCACCACCATCACCCCGGCGGCGATGCAGGTGGTCAATATGGTGTTTGCAGAAAAAACGCTGACCCAAATTAAGCAGATGTCAGCCTTGGAACAAACCCAGGTGATGTGTGACCTGGTTAACCACATGGATACCCCCATCTGCCGCACGTATTCTGGCTTTGGGACGAATGTCAAACTGGGCTTCTGGTATCAGCTCAGCGAATGGATGGAACAGGGCATTGTGGCCCCCATTCCCAAAGGCTACAAACTTTCTCCCCAGGCCGCTGAGGTGTTAAAATCCCTGCGGCAACTGGAAGGGGGACAGCAACTTACCGTACTCCAGGACATTGTGGTCAATATGGGGTTTGAGACAGCCCGGATGACTCCCACCGTTAGGGAACCGGTGACGCCTCCCAAGGAAGCCGCTCCTCGCCCCAACGTCGCGATTCAGGGCATCGATAATCCCACGGTGCTCAGCTACATGAACCATATGAACGCCTTTAACTTCGAGGCGGCCGTGGCTTTATTTGCCGAAGACGCTGCTCTCAAACCCCCGTTCCAGGAACCGATTGTGGGTCACGACAAGATTCTCGCCTATATGCGAGATGAATGTTACGGCCTCCACCTAATGCCAGAGCAAGGGATCTCTGAACCCGCAGAGGGAGACTTCACCCAGATCAAAGTGACGGGCAAAGTGCAAACCCCCTGGTTTGGCGATCGTATGGGCATTAACCTGGCCTGGCGGTTTTTGCTGAACCCCCAAGGTCAGATTTTCTTTGTTGCCATTGATGTGCTGGCATCAGCCAAAGAACTGTTGAACCTGGGGTTAGTCCGCTAAAGCTATGGGTACCTGGCATCAACTCGACTCGGTAGACCTACGACAGCCACTCGGTACGCATGCCGATCGAGGTCTCAGGCAGGCAGAAGTCCCGCGTCGATCTGGCGGAAATGATGCCATCAGAACGGGATTCTTGAGTTTGCCTGGGACTATTATCTAACCGACCGCTATTAGACGCGGTGGCTTTAACTGAGGGGTGGCAAATGCTGGTGGTTTACAAGCCACTCTTGCAACCCATGGTCCAGACGACGGCGCTGTCGGCGATTGATTTACCTGGGGCCAGGTTCTGCCTTTTGATAGAGCGCCCAAACAACGAATCCACCACGAACTCAACCATGGGGCTGTCATACTCACCTTTGTTAGCAGTTATTCATTTATGAATAGGGTTGCTAACAGTTCACAAAATCTGGTTAAAAAAACATGGCTGATATCGTTGATACTGCTGTAAATGCAGGAGATTTTACAACCCTTGTAGCGGCTGTCAAAGCGGCTGACTTAGTGGATACCCTCAAAGGGAAAGGCCCTTTTACGGTTTTTGCACCAACTGACGCAGCCTTTGCCAAACTGCCCGAAGGCACGGTAGATGAGCTTCTTAAGGACACACCAAAACTTAAGAAAATCCTTACCTATCATGTGGTCTCTGGCAAAGTTATGGCGGCTGATGCCAAAAAGATGAAATCGGCGACAACCGTTGAAGGATCAGATGTCAAAATCAATGCCTCTAAGGGCGTCAAGATTAATGACTCGACTGTAACAACTGCGGATGTGGGTGCCGACAATGGCGTCATCCACGTCATTGATACAGTACTGATGCCGGCATAAATAAATGCCTCGGGAGAGCAATTGTTCTCTCGAGGCCTGGCAAATTAGGGTTACAAGAATATAGCGGTTCTCGGGTTAGTGAAGCACAAATTTGCTATTTGGGGCTTTACCCCCGGTACTGAGACCTTAAATGGTCGTCTGGCCATGCTTAGTTTTGTCTCTGCCCTGCTGCTCGAATTCTTCTCCGGGCCGGGGTTTCTACACTTTTTCAATCTGCTTTAAGCCAATCAAGGCCATGACGTTGAACTGACTGAGTTCCCCTATTGATGTGAGGGATAGAGAAGCATTGGGTACGGATTCCTCGGTGGCCGTGGCAGTTGTTCCGGCATCGGGGCGAATGTTCACAGCATCCCCAGGAATGAACCTTCCGGGGTTTGGGCGGCAAAAGCCTCTTCGACAGCTGACAGGGCGGCATCGGCCCGGGCAATGGCGTCGGCCACGACATTCGGGGAGAGCAGTCCGGCTTCCACCAGGGCCACCAGGGCGGGTTCCAGTTCACCGTCATCCACCACCCCGGCCGCAATCAACGTCCGTAACGTTTCAGCAGCGATGGAAGTGGTGACTTCATCGGCCATCAGGGCCTGGGCTGCTTCGGCGGCATCCACAAAAGCCAGGGTGTCGAGCACCGTAGCCCCTTTGATGGCTTCGGCGGCGGCAATGGTGGCTTCGGCCTCGGCAATCGCGCTCATCTCTGCGCCAATCATCATCACCGCATCCCGGGTCAACATGCCCTGGGCCAGCAGAAAACCGCCTGCATCCCGCACGGCTTCCGCCAAACCTCCGGCCCAGCTGTGCTCAAACAGCACCATGGCAGCGGCGGTACCGGGCTCCATCTTGATTAAGACCGATTCCACATCGGCGGGGGAAATTCCATAGGCACTGGGCGCTGCATTCACGTTGCCAGTCCCTCCGTTTGAGCCATTTAATCCGGCTAAGGTGCGCAGGCTGTCGCCATAGTCCGTCAGGTCGGCCTCCTCAAAGTCGCTGTCGGTCATGATGGTGATGTTGCCATCCCGGCCTTTAGCTACAAACAGTAAGTCAATCAGGCGAATCAAACCCTTGCCCCGCAAGGCATCGAGTTCTTCTAAAATCTGGCTTCGAAAATCCCGATTTTCGAAGCCAATGGAAATGAATTGTATGGGTCCAATTTTCATGGGTTTACAAGGGTAAAGTAGGTTGAAAAAATGCTTTTTTGGGAGATCTTGGGCCTATCCTCTCCTGGGAGGGGTAGGGGTGGGTTATTGAACCGGAAAGCCCCTTCTGACCTCCCCTTCTCCCATTTTGGGCTACTAAGTACACACAAATGAGTCTTGAGCGAGTGACCATCCCTCAAAGAG
>CAZPYG010000343.1:0-4315 GCA_964590465.1 uncultured bacterium
CCACCTCACCCATACACCCTCCCACTCCCCTCCCCCGCCATGCTCAACCTCTTCTACCGCAACCGCCAACTCCTCCTTCTCACCCTGATCCTGGTCATCGTCTGGGGACTATCGGCCTTCCTCACCCTGCCCCGCATGGAAGACCCGGAGATTACCCAGCGGTTTGCCCGGGTCACCACCTACCTGCCGGGGGCCACTCCAGAGCGGGTGGAAACCCTGGTGACGGAAAAGATTGAAGACAAATTGTTCGAACTGGAGGAACTGGAGTCAATTGAGTCTACTTCCAGCCCGGGGGTTTCTGTAATTTCCGTGGAACTAAAAGACACCATCCGGGAGGTGGACCCGGTATGGGCCAAGGTGCGCAGCAAGGTGGATGATGCTGTCCCCGAACTGCCCCCAGAGGCGACAGAGCCTGAATACGAGGATAGTTCTGTCAAGGCCAGTGCCCTCATTGTCGGTCTGACCTGGACATGGGAGAGCGAGCCGAATTACACCATCCTGGGAGGTCTCGCGGAAGGGTTAGAAGACCAGCTTCGGGCCATCCCCGGCACTGAAAAAGTCGAGGTATTTGGGGAGCCCGATGAAGAAATTCGGGTCGATGTCACCCTGGCGGAACTGTCACGATTGGGCATGACCACCCAGGCATTGGCCCAGCAGATCGCCGCCAGCGACGCCAAGGTATCAGCAGGGCAGTACCACAGCAATGGACGGGAATTTCTGCTGGAGGTCGATAGCGCCCTGGATTCCCTGGAACGCATTCGCAGCATTCCCCTGGGGATTGGTGAAGCCGGACAGGTGGCCCGTTTGGGAGACATTGCCACCGTCACCAGAGGCATTCAGGACCCCGCGTCTGACCTGGCCTATGTGAATGGGTATCCTGCCGTTGTGCTGTCGGCGACAGTGGAGTCGGCCCAGCGGGTCGATCAGTGGGCCGTACAGGCTCGACAGGTGATCACAGACTTTCGCCAAACCCTATCCGATGGGTTGGAACTGCATGTAGTGCTGGATCAAAGTCACTATGTGCAGCAGCGGCTGAATGGGGTGATCGGCAATTTGCTGTTTGGCTCAGCCCTGGTGATTGGGGTTTCTCTGCTGATCCTGGGCTGGAAGTCGGCCCTGATTGTAGGACTGGCCCTGCCCCTGACCACTCTGATGGTATTCGGCTGGATGCAGGTACTGGCGGTGCCCCTGCACCAGATGTCGGTGACGGGCATCATCATTGCCCTGGGGCTGCTGATTGACAACGCCATCATCGTGGTAGATGAGGTGCAGGGAAGACTCCGACAGGGGTTGCCTCCGGCTACAGCCATTCACCGCACGGTTCAGCATTTGCTGGTTCCCCTGGGGGCTTCGACCCTGACGACGGTACTGGCGTTTGTGCCCATTGCCACTTCCCCGGGGGGAACGGGTGAGTTCATCGGCACCATTGGGCTAACGGTAATTCTGGCCCTGGTCAGTTCCCTGGCCCTTTCCCTGACGGTGATTGTGTCCCTGGTGGGGCGGTTGCATGCCTGGGAACCGTTCCCCATGGGCTGGGGGTGGTGGCACTATGGGTTCTCGAACGAATCCCTGGCCGGGGCCTATCGCTGGACGTTACACAGCCTCTTTCGCCGGCCCTGGGTAGGGGTAGGGCTTTCTCTGGTACTGCCGGTCATCGGCTTTGCGGTGTTTGCCACCCTGCCCCAGCAGTTCTTCCCGCCGACGAATCGGGACCAGTTTCAAATTGAGTTCCAGCTGCCGACGCAGACTGCCCTGGAGGCCACTCAACAGCAGGTCCTGGCAGCCCGAACCCTGGTGCTGAAACATCCTGAGGTGCAGGATGTCCACTGGTTTTTGGGTCGTAGCGCCCCGGCGTTTTTCTACAACGTGGTGGATGACCGCCGCAATGCCCGGAACTATGCCCAGGGCATTGTGCAACTGACCACTACGGACAACCTGCGGCAGATCATTCGCACTCTGCAAATTGAGCTAGATCGGGCATTCCCGGCAGCGCAAGTACTGGTGAAGCAGCTGGAGCAGGGGCCGCCCTTCAACGCCCCCATAGAACTGCGGGTATACGGAGCCGATATGGCGGGACTGCGGGACATTGGGAATCAGCTCCGGGCGGCACTGGCTCAGGTCAACAACGTCACCCATACCCAGGCCACGTTGTCAGAAGCCCTGCCCAAGCTGGCCCTACGGGTGGATGAAGCCCAGGCCCGACGTACCGGCCTGGACAATCGCGCCATCGCCGGTCAGCTCAGTACTGCGCTGGAAGGGAACACCGGCGGCTCAATCCTGGATGGCACCAGGGATATTCCCGTGCGGGTGCGGGTACCGGAGGAAGCGCAAGGCGATCTGGCCACCATCGGTTCCCTGGAATTGGTGACGGCCAGTGGAGAAATGCCGCTGGATGCCATTGGCTCCCTTAACCTGGTGCCCGACCTGGCCAGCATTAACCGCCGCAATGGTCAGCGCATCAACACAGTGCAGGCATTTCTGTCTGCCGGTAGTTTGCCCAGTACGGCTCTGGCGGAGTTTCAAGATCGCTTAGCAAAGGACGCCTTTGAACTGCCTTCTGGCTACCGCATGGAATACGGCGGGGAGGCCGATGCGCGGGGTACGGCTGTCGGCAATTTGCTTTCCACCGTGGGCGTGCTGACCATCTTAATGACGGCAACCCTGGTGCTCTCGTTTAATTCCTTTGGACTGGCTGCCCTGATTGGGTCCGTCGCCCTCTTGGCAGTGGGCCTGGCCGCCCTGGCCCTGAAGGTCTTCGGCTCTCTCTTTGGCTTTACCGCCATCCTCGGCACCCTGGGCCTGATTGGCCTGGCCATCAACGACTCCATTGTGGTGCTGGCTGCTTTGCAGGAACACCCCGAGGCCCGCTTTGGTAAGCCCCAGGCGACGGAGGAAGTGGTGTTTCATGCCACCCGCCATGTGATTGCGACGACGGTAACGACGATTACCGGATTTGTACCGCTAATGCTGGACCGGACGGGGTTCTGGCCACCCCTGGCGATTGCGATCGCGGGCGGCCTCGGCGGCGCAACCCTGCTGGCGCTGTACTATATTCCCTCAATGCATTTGCTGCTGACTCGCTGGCAATCCAGAGGCAAGCGGAGGCAGTTACCTGCAGAATCCCCAACCACCCATCAGCCTGAGCTGCTGGAAGCCTGAGAGGTAACCATGCCGCGATTTGAGACCTCTTCGGAGGAGTAATTTAACTCACCAGAGGCAGGCCATCATCAAAATGCCTCTGAAAAAAGCTAAAAATGCCCATCGTAGATGACCGGAAGCCTTGAACTGCCGTAGGGTGGATATTACCAGCCCTTTCAAGGTGTGCTTTAAGCCGAATCTGCGACCGGCGTAGGATGCGTGATCGGCCCACTAACCCGCGCAAAGCCTCACAAACTCTAACGTTGGGCCGTAACGCATCGCTTACGGTATCGAGTTTCTCGCTTGACGCAAACGGTGCGTTACGGCCAGGGCAGAAGGCTGCTTATCCTAGTGGCCTCGACCCTATCTCAAATTCGGGTTAACTACAATAGAACAACACCCTAAAGCAGCCGTTATGAGTCAGCCAGCTCTCGACCAAATTCGTTGGAAAGTGGACGACCTGGAGCTACTGCCCGACAACGGCACGCGCTACGAAATCATTGACGGTGAGCTGTTCATGCCCCGTGCCCCGAGGTGGAGCCATCAGAAAGTGGCGAACAACATTTGTGCGGCTCTGAATCGCTGGTCTGAAGAGACAGGGCTAGGAGAAGCCACTACAGCACCGGGGATTATCTTTTCTGAAGTGGATACCGTGATTCCCGATGTGGTTTGGGCCAGCTACGAACGGCTGGAAGTGCTGCTGGATGAAGCCGAGCACTTGACCGGTGCTCCCGAACTGGTGGTAGAAGTCTTATCGCCCGGTGAAAAGAATGAACGTCGCGACCGACAGGTCAAGCTCAAGCTGTATGCCTCCCAGGGAGTTCAGGAATATTGGATCGCCGACCGTAAGCTGCAGCAGGTGCAACTTTATCGTCGCCAGCAGGCGGTTTTGAAGTTAGCACATACGGTTCTGGCCAATGACGAAATTACTTCGCCATTGTTACCGGGGTTTGCGTGTTCCGTTTCTAAATTTTTTCGATGACGAAGGTCAAAGGCATAACAGTAGTTAAGTCATTGATAATTTGTTGCTTTTATTCATTCATTGATAAGGCATTTAGGAACAGCAGCTCTAAAGATATCGAGACCGGAGGGAGGTTCGCCATAAACCCAAGAACTATGAATGAATGTCACTGATTTAAGGCTGGTGGGCAGTGCCCACCCTACGGCAGATCAAGGC
>CAZPYG010000344.1:0-4288 GCA_964590465.1 uncultured bacterium
GAAGATCTTCTAAATACCATAGAAGACATTGTAAATCCTGGTTCTAGTGCGGGAATGTCAATGGAGGAATATCAAATATTTTTAGAGGAATTGGGACTTCAGCCTTCCAGACATCATACTAATAAGGTTACGTATAACTGCACTTCTACAAATGGAAGAAACACGCAATTAGAAGCTTTATTCTATCAAGATGAATTTTCAGAGGCACATAGTGGAGAGGTTTTAATTGATGTCAATGAGGAAGCATATCAACTCCCACGATTAGTTGGAAATGCACCTGGCTATGGTGACGAAAACATGACTTTTGGTATTCGTGGCTCCGAAGCTTGGTTAATTATCATGGAAGGTGAAAATGTGGAGCAGCGCTATAACTGTATTTCACAATGATAATACGTTTCTAGCTGCTCAATTGCCCGCCTTCGCCTACTTTGTCTGAGGATAGAGCATCACCTATATAACGTCGATCCCTTACAATTTGCCAAGCTTTTCCTCACATATTCTCCGCGCTGGAATAGAAAACTCTCTGTTCTCCCTACTTCAAAACATTAAGATGAATAATATCCTATCCTTACTAATTCTTTCGAGTATATTTTTAGGTTTAACACCTCGATCTGCTTGGTCTAACCCAAAGTTTCCTGAAGTAGGAAAGCAATTCTTTGCTCAAATAGAACGTCCTTCTCCTGACGGGGTATGTCAGAATCATCATGGTGTCTGGGTTGACAACTGCTTCCAAGGGGTGCAATGGGAACAAGTTCCTGATTCAAGGACTTTTGTAGGCGGTTACGATGAAGGTTATTCTTGGGTTGGCATTAACACGATTTCCAGAAATGGTGATGCCATTAATTTCGATTTTATTAGTCAAAGCACGTATGCTCGTTTTAGTGCAAACTGTAATACCAGAGTCTACACTACCATTCTAGCTTCAGATTCCTTTGTTGATCCCAACGCATATAGTCCGGTCAATGAGTATGTTGGTCAGGCTCTAGACTTTGCTTGTTCTAATAGTAGAGAATGATAAGCACAAGTATGGATAAAAGGAAATATATTCGAAACCATTAAATTTTTAAAGCGTAACTAATGCGCTTGGCCTTTTTCTGGTATCGGCAAGAAAAATCTGTATTTTTCTACGCTACTAAACCCGAAATTTAAATCTCAGGAATCAAAATGAAATCTCATCTTAACTTTGACTTCAAAAATTCTCGACACTTGCTCATTACAGGTGGATGCGCATTGGGACTTCTGATTTCAGGAGGAGTGATTGCATCGTTTCTGTCTAACAATCAAGACGCTAGAACTTTAGAGAGGGAAACTCCTCAGCCTGCTGACGAAATTCCGGTTGAAGTTCAATCTTCGAATGATTCTAATTCTGGGATGTCTTGGTTAGAATCTCAAACTCTTTTGAGTCAAAATGGAGTAGAGCTTCAAGCTGACATTGCTGGATCCGAAAAAAACTATGGTACTGAGTTTTACTTCAATATTCCAATTTCCGGGACTTCTGAAGTAGCTCTTCTGCCACTTACTGAGGCCCAAGCTGGTAATTATTGCTCTGGGTTTCAAAAAGTTACACTCTCAAGTGAGCGATTTGGGAAAGCCGCAGTATTAGTTTCAGTGACGGGTTTCGACGGAAGTCTTAACCCGAATGCCTTTTCAGTTCGACCGATTGAGCCGTATGATTTGGGACGGAATCAGTATTCTATGTGGCGATTTACGCATGAAGTCGACCAGGTAGTCTTCCTAGGCGTTCAGCTCGGAAGCGAGGCTTTTATCGTCCCAGATAACGATTGGGCACGCAACTGGGGGTGTCAGTAATTCACCTCTTCATATCTTGGAGGGGACGAATGCCAAATCTATCCTCTTCTATTTTTTCTGAATGTTGACTGCTTTTTAGGAGTGCAATGGGAGCAAGTCCCTAATTCAAGTTAGTGCATTAATCATAAAATATTTTTTTTCAAACGATAACCCTCAGAAGCTCAGGAGGTGCCAAATGCGACCTTTTTCCCTACTAATTAGATTAGGCGGCACCTCCCTGATGTCTGCTGCATTCGCTCTCGGAACTGTTTCTCCGGCAGAAGCTGTAATGGCCACACTTGATGTGGTTCAGCCAGGACAACGGAGTATGGATTGTGGTGGAAACGTTCATGGTCTCAACATTGATTTTGAATCAATGGACGAGTCTCTTGACTCCATGTCTATCCGAGGGTTGGAATCCCTTCAAGGGTGTTTCAATTCCCTTGGGTGGGATCGGCATCTCGAAGTCCTTTCGGACTATGTGACAGTAATCCCAGGTATGGGAACCCGTCACTGGGTGTTGGTTGATGAACGCGTGACGATTCCTGCAGGAGACGCTTATTATCCAAGGGTGTTCACCTTCGATATTGATGGGAATGGCCAAATTATCTCATTTAATGAGTCAGCCATTGAGGAGTTTGCTCCTCTAGCAATTCAAGGTGGAATGTCCATGGCAAACGTTCAAGAGGTTCTTTTGAACCTCTTGAACGTTTGCCATGATCCATTCACTCTGGAGACCGTTTTCTCTCCTCAGGGTGAAGAGGTCGAGCCTGCGCAATTCATGCAAGACTGGACCGAGATTGTGGGTCTCACTCTCCGGCCTGACTATCAAGAGTATGAAATGGTAATCCACGTCCTGGACAATGACACCTTTGTGGTTACTTGGGAGGTTGATCGGGGTGGCATCTTTACTGAAAGTGCTGTAGTGATGAACAATCCCGAGGGTGTGTGGGTGTCAGCCCCACTCAACTACCTAGATTTAGTCAATCCTCAGCCCGAGACTCCCCAGGAGCATGCTTGGCATGTTCTGAGAGCGATGGGTTACCTTGATAGAATCGTCTCGCTACTTCCGCCGATCTTATAGTGCTTTTAGTGCATTTCCTAATGCCACTCCTACCGCCCAACTGATAGTTTTTTGGGAACACACCACGCTCATAAATTTTTTGAGGCAAGTAGTCACGGCCTAATCGGGATAGGGAGAATCCTCACGAATCCCCCCTCCCACACCACCCATCGTGCGGCTCCGCAATGGGCGGTTCTCAACCTAACTGCTAGACGAATTGGCAGACTTCTCCTCGTATCCCTGGGCTTTCATCCAGAGGTCGCGAATCGAGAGCAATCCCTCTTGTGCTAACCACTCATTGGTCATCCCCGTCTGGGTCGCCAACGTCCGCGACAACCGCCAATAGCCCTTCCGGCTTAAGCCAGTCGAGAAGGCGTGTCGCCTCGGAGTTCCCAGTTTGAGCAGATTGCCAATGCGCGTCCTCGGTCTGCGCCACTGTTTCCAGTAGCACATCCGGATTCGACGCCTTAGCCACCCATCTAACTCGGGAATTGGCCCATAGCGCTGGGAAATCCCAAAGTAGCCCATCCAACCCCGCAGGTAGAGGCTGATCCGCTTCAGCCGGTATTCCATCGACACTCGCCACCGCCGCGAGGTTAACCCCCGCAACCGGTGCTTAAAGTCTTGGAACGCTCGTTCTGACCAAACAATGCGAATCCCCTGAAATGTAAAGCTCAGGTACTCTAATCGCTCTATCCGGCAGACCCGACTCTTGAGCGGATTGACCTTGAGTCGTAGCGCCTGGGTCAGATAGCGAGTCACGCTCGCCATTACCCGTTGACCCGCTCGCGGTGTTTTGACCAGAATAACCAGGTCGTCCACATAGCGGGCAAAACGGTGGCCTCGGCGCTCCAACTCCTGGTCGAGGTCATCCAGCAGGATGTTGGCGAGCAACGGCGACAGGGGCGACCCTTGCGGGGTTCCCCACTCCGTTGTCTGAACCACGCCCTCGACCATTACCCCGGCTCGCAGGTAACGGCCTATCAAGCCTAGCAAGGTCTTATCCCGCACCTTGCGGGCGACCCTCGCCATTAAAACATCGTGGTTTACGGTGTCAAAGAACTTTTCCAAGTCCAAATCCACCACTACCCGATAGCCTTGCTTGACGTATTTCTTCACCTGTTTAATCGCGCCGTGGGCACTGCGTTTGGGACGACAACCAAAGCTGAACTCGGAAAACTCCGGGTCAAACATTGGCGTCAGCACTTGTGAGATGGCTTGTTGAATTACCCGGTCTAGGACTGTGGGCACGCCCAACAAGCGCTCGCCCTTACCCCCCGGCTTGGGGATTACGACCCGTCGCACCGGAGCAGGGCGGTAGCGGCCATCTCGTAAGGATTGGCGAATCTCGGCCCAGTGAAGCCGGGCGTAGGCGGCAAAGTCGTCCAGCACCATCCCGTCAATGCCGGGGGCACCCTGATTGGACTTCACTTGCTT
>CAZPYG010000345.1:0-4285 GCA_964590465.1 uncultured bacterium
AGAACAGTAGGAAATCCTTCTTGCTGCCAGCGGGTAGTGCCGCCCAGCAGGTTGTAAACTCGCTGAAACCCCATTTCCTGCATCATTCGCAGGGTACGGTCACTCCGGACACCCCGGCGACAGTAGATCAGGTAGGTTTTTCCTCGCTCCAGTTGATTCATTTCCTGGCGAAAGGTGTCTGCATAAAAGTCAATGTTGATAGCATTGGCCAGATGGCCTTCAGAAAATTCTCTGGGAGTACGCACATCTAAAATGACGAAATTTGCATTGGTGCGATGGGTTTGAATCAGTTCATGGGCTTCCTGGGGTGTCAGGTGGCTTACAGCCGCCTCTTTTCGGGCACTAACCAGTGCCGTATCAGCCGTAAACGACTGTTGTATGCCGACTGAAATGGCCAATGCAGAACCGGCTAAAATTCCGAGAACCAGTGCAATGCCTAATTTCCTCATAGAAGTCATCGCTCCAACCAGTCAAAAATTTGCTCAAGCTGGTTTAAAGAAACCAAACCATACTGCCAAAGCACCATGGGTAAGGGATCTGACAATTCGCGGCAATTCCTGCGACCAACCTCTAGGGAGGCCAAGGGAACCTCCAGAACTTGCGTCAAGAAATCAACTAATTCTTGATCTTCAATACTCATCCGCATAGTTCAAAATCCTTAAAGTTTGTTCCGACTACCTGTGAACCCTTAAAGAGCGTAGAGAACAATGGGTTCAAGGTAGATGTCGCATATTCCAAAGATGGATGGCCAAAGCTGAGGCTTGGGATCTCTTTCAAAGCTAAGTGAAAAACACTATAAGAAAGGTTTCGTCAAACTGACTGAGATTTCCATGAGAAGTTTATGAGAATGCCGTAAATAAGTATTAAGTGGTTGAGCGAAGTGCCATTGGTAGTCTACTGACAGCACTCACTCTTTTGAAGTCAGGATTTCTCTAGGAACGAAACTGAGAAAAATTTATTTACCTCTTAGATTCTGCTCATCTAAGCACACCAACGGTCTGGTTAACTTAAACTATAGAGACAGAAGCACATTGTTTAGTTCCCAATCTATTTAGTTCTCAACCCACACAGAATTAAATGATTTGCCAACTGCCTTACGGATGAGATTTTGCACTCTCATCAAAGCAAATGTTCTTCCTTTTTGCAGCATTCGAGTAAAAATCATGAAACATCTCCTCAAAAGTTTAAGCACCAGCACAGTAACCCTGAGCATCCTGAGCACCCTCGCCATAGCGTCTGCTGGGGCGGTGACCCTGCCCGATGGCCGGGTTGCCTTCAATCGTCCGCCCAATTTAGTCGAGGCCACTACCTTAACCCCTGGTTCCAGCGAAAGGGGGCGCTACCATTTTGTGGTTGAAGTGCCCGCCGATGCCGGTGAACCCTTAGGTGCAGTGGTGATTACCCCTCGCGACCGGGCTGAGCGAGTTGACTTTCAACTAAACGCGACCACCGCTCACCAAGGAGCAGCCTATGCCAACGGCCCGGAACTGTCCCTGGCGAATGTTGGGGGAGCCCCGGATAATCCCGCAGATGTGCTAGTTGTCTTTGATCAACCCGTACAACCGGGTGAAACGGTTACTATCATCCTCGAGACAGAGCAAAATCCCTTTGGCGGGGTCTATCTCTACGGGGTAACGGGCTATCCAGCAGGAGAAAACAGCGTGGGTCAGTTCCTGGGCTATGGACGCATCAATATTTTTGATGCAGGGAATTAATGAAATTTCTTGATGCCGGGTATTTTCTTTCCCAAAAGATGCCTAAACCTCAGCCAAGTCCAGCAATGAAGTTTCTCCCAGAAATAAATACTGTTTTCACCCTGGACTTGGCCTCCCCTCCGCCGTAAATAATTTAGAGGTAAGATTATAGGCAATTCCCTAACCTCTATCCGCATCAGCCGTGTGCTGCTGTTCTTGTTTCTCGTATTTTTAGGTGTCGACACGGTTCCTCATCCCAGTCTTGGACCCGGTTTAATTGAGTGGTTCATCCAGCAGGAACAAGAACAGCTCAAGCGATAGAACGTTTGTTGTCTCACCTTTTTCGGTGTTAATTCGTTCCATCCTGGGTGAGGAGGCTCATTGACTGACAAAACTTATGCTCAGTTCATCTGAAACCCCTACCCTTCCCCGCGGAACGCTTCGCGAACGGAAAGCAAGCTACACCCTAGTAACGGTGGGCATAAGTCCTGAAACCCTTGCTATTCGGTCTTTCCCCTCATCTTTCAACCCCTTCTCCCAGGACGGGCGAAGGGGAGCCGGACCGTCAAAGTCCCTCTCCCAAACTTGAGATAGAGATTTCGGGAGAGGGGGAAAGGTGACATGCTCCCCCTCTCCTATGCCACCGCTTTGAGAATAGACACTTCAAAAGGCTCTAATTGTTGAGGGCATTTAATCACTGTGCCTGGTTCAATATCGGTAGTTGAGAGCAACACCTGCCACTGATCAGGCTGAATCGGTTCATCGGTTTCTAAGTCTTTGAAGTAAGAAAAATTGATCAGAATCAACAGGGTTTCATCCGCACTTTCGCGCAGGTAAGCTAAATGCTCAAAAGGATATTCAATCAAACTCCGCCAGCGGCCCTGTCGGAGAGCGCTACTCTGCTTTCTGAGCTGAATCAACTGGCGGTAAAACGCCAGAATCGAGTCGTTTTGATCGAGTTGGGCCTGAACATTCACAGCGGTGAAGTTAGGATTTACCGGTAACCAGGGCTGAACCTCGTGCCCAAAACTGAAGCCAGCCTGGGGTGAATTGTCCCACTGCATGGGGGTACGGGTGCCATCGCGGGAGGGCAAAGATTCACCATTAATGCCGCACATGACGGCCTGATCTCTAGCCAACTCTGGCGGAATACTTTCGTGGTTTACCATGCCAATTTCTTCTCCGTAGTAGAGGAACGGAGTACCTCGCACGGTCAATAGGAGAGCTGCAGCGGCTTTTGCGATCGCAGTTGAATCAATACACAAACTACACTCAATCCAGCGGGAAAGGTGGCGGGGGATATCATGGTTATTGAGGAAATAGGCAGGCCATTCTCCCTGGCATGATTAAAAATGCTGGCGGTATTCCCGCCCACGGCAATCAACGGTCTCAATGGGCTGCTGGCTGCCGGTATGATTTTCCCAATCCTGAATATCGATAACTGTATTTCTTAAACAGTAACTTCCACACCACCCTGGATGCCCGCTACGCCGTTACAGATGGCACCCTGGTGTCAGTGTTTGTACATCCCCTATCTTCTTTGCAGGAGGAGGACTTGCGGTCGGCCCTCCATCAAGTCGCCAGCCTGGCCAACAATTTCGGCACCACCTACTCCAGTGAAGAAATTATCTTTGGCCCAAATGGCCAACCTTCCCAGGAGCAACAGCCCTTTGAAGTTGAGGGTGAAGTTGGAATTTAGGGAGTGGGAGGGTATAAGGTTCAAGGTTCAAGGTTTACCTTGCACCGAAAACCGTAAACCTTACACCCTCCCCATCATCTCCTTAGACATCTATTTCTACCTTCAAAGCATCCAGAAACTTGTTGAATCCGATGAACGTTTCCATTACGCCGAAGGCTTCGACAAGTTCTGCATCCTTTACTCCAGCCGCTTTTATACTCTGAAACGAGTGGTCTGAGACCTGATTGGCATTTTTATTGACCTGCCGAATCAAGTCGATTAGCTTAATTTCTTTGTCTGAAAACCCCACTTTTGTCAGATCGTTGCGACGGATGGCACTGAGGTCATCGTCGCTAAGCCCCATGTCTAACAGAATTTTAGAATGGGCACAAATGCAATATTCTGTCTGATTATCCTGAGAAACCAGTAACGCGATGGTTTGTTTGAGCTTGGGTGAAAGACTACCCGTTTCCAACGTTGCTTTGACTTTTTCCCAGTTAGCTCGTAATAGTGGCGGATAGTGGGCATAGGTCTTAAAGAGATTAGGGATACCGCCAAAACCCTGCTCAATTTCAGCAAAAATGGCCTGAGTCTCTGCTGATACCTGATCAGAATTCAGGGTTGATAGATGTGGCATAGGTTTTCTTTGTGAATGGTGCAAATTTAGTTGGATAAACTGCGCCTTCGGCTTACTTGCCGCTGACGCCCTGGCTAAAAAGAGTCTCTAATTCCAGTAAGTCTTCAGATAGTTGGTGAAAGCACTGAATCAGCGCCTCAAGGTCATGGGAAGGTTTATTATTCATGGGTCTCAGGGATATTCAGCCGGTTCAAAATGTTCAAGTTTTAAGGTAAACCGCTAGACTGAATGATCTATGACGACCAGATGAAAATTCTCTGAGAATCTTGTTTATCT
>CAZPYG010000346.1:0-4256 GCA_964590465.1 uncultured bacterium
GACTTGGAAACCGCACAAGCAAAGGAAGACCTCAGCACTATTCGCCAGAACGAAGCTTCTCTAAAAGCCGTAATGCGACAGGGAGATCAAGAATTTCCCTTCACCCGTTTGGAAGACATTAAACAGCCATTAACCCAATACGTAGCCGACGAACGCTATGCCCATGCTGTTCTTGAAGCTAGGTTGTTCACCAGCAAACTAGCCCAGGCGGAAGGGGTCGTGTTCTATGATGTGCCCGGTTTAGATTCAGGTCTGGCCAAGCATGTTGATGAAGCCCAGCAGATGCTGTCCGACTGTGATGTCGTAATTATGGTGCAGCATTTCACCAACCTGCGGGAAAAAGAACTGTCTATCATCCAGTTCACTGAAAAGGGGGATAAAAACGTTACCGTTGCCGATAAGCTGTTCGTGTTCCTCAGTCGCAGCGACTCAAAGGCTACTAAAGAAGCCCTGGATCGCCATATCGAAGAAGCGGCTCAGGACTGGTATCAGCGGGCAAAATTACCAACGGAGCGAATTGTCTGCGGATCAGCGGGGGCTTACCTGGTTCTCAATGGTTTGGCAGAACAGCAAACCCAAGAAGAAGTTGGCCATGCTTCAACTCTGGCTCAAAAGCTAACCGACCTGACGGGTATTACCGATCAAGATACGCTCCAAGGTGACTGTACAGGTATTCCGGTCATAAAAGACAAAATCTTTCACTATATCAATACTGAACGAGTCACCATTCTCAAGAAGCGATCCGAGGCTTCAATCAACACAATTCTGAATGCAGCTTCAGAGATCTACCATCTGGTAAAAGCGAAATACCCCGAAAACCCAGACGAAGCCAAACGGGTAGAAGAAGATCGCAAGCGTATTTTGTTTACTGAATGGTGGAACCAGGAATGGGAAAAAATTAAAGCGAAGCTTCAGTCGTTTTATGATTCGTCTGTTGTTAATCCTCCTACGAATGGTGCTGGTAAGAATGGCAGATGCTTAAGCAGTTTAGAGCGCTTCCAGGAACGCTATCTGGAAATTGTTGATCACGAGGTGACTTCCCTTAAACAAAAGGCTTTGCAAAAGAAAGACATTATCTTCCAGGCTAATGCTTTCCCAGAATTTGACGGTACCGTTGTTAACTATAAATGGCGAGAAGAGTTATATGGAGATATCAGTCAACTTCTAACGGCTGTTGCCCATCAGCTTGCCCTGGAGTTAAAGGACGAATCTTTGAAACTGATTGACTATATGACTGAATTACTCTGGGGCAGTGAGCATGTCAGGAAACGGCTGATCGAAGGATCAGAAGAAGCTTTCTTAGCTCGACTAGAAAATAGCTTAAGTGTTTTATTTCTGCGATTCGCCAGGCCCGTAGCTGAAGCTCTGATGAGAGGTCCAGTGGGTAGCGAAACTCGCATTCAGATTGTTGACAGTTTGGGGGTTGATATTGAAATTGTAGATAACTACTACACAGGTAAAGAGCAGGCATTTTCTGTCCTAAAGCGCTATGTAAAATATGGTGCTGACTTGCTTTTTAACCCCCAAGTCAGGGAAACAGTGTTAGGGGTTGCCGAATTAGCTTCTCCCCTTGCTAGTGTGGCTTCTCAAATTATTGATGATGTTGCAGCAGAAATGCGATCTCCTCAGGAAGCTGTCGTTTTCGAGGTGATGAACGACATCGACGTCTTTGAGGAATATCTTCGCCATGCTATTTTCGAAGCTGCTGGATTTGAAGCCTATTGTGTCCAGGAACTGAAAAGCTTAGTGGATAGTTTCAGGGAGAAGAAAGGAACCTGGGCCGGGGTGGCATTTAATGAGTGGTTACAGGACAACCCAAACTTATTGGCTGAGCTTCCGGGGAACTTGAAATCTCAAGAAATTGATTTAGAGGTAAGTGAGCGGTTAAGGCAGTTATCGGTGGCTCTAACGAAGATAAATGCAGATGTAACCCTCTAAGGTTTGCAAGGTAAATCACGCAGTTTACAACAGGGCAATAATTCTTTATCTTTCTAGAATCTTTGCGTTTCTTATTTGGGAATCTTTGTAATAGATAGACACCTAGTAGTGGATCGAGACTCATGGAAGTACTACCTGCCGTAAGGTCAACCTTATCGAGAAAAGATTTCGACAACAAATTCAAGCCCGCGTTCCGAGAGCTAGAGTACTTGGGATTAATGGCCTTTAAGCAAAAAGGGTTCTGGATATTTAAGTCTCATGTTTTCACTATCAATGAGCTATTAGAATCGCCTCACTTTTCTAAAATCGATTCTACCGTTGAAAAAATCGGCGATGATGTCAATCACTGGCATGAGCGAGGTCAACTTTCTTTCTTTGACAAGCAGTTTTATTGGGAAAATAAAACCATTCTTGATGATGAAGTGCATTTATTAAGAGTTGCAATTATAGAGAGACAACCCACATGGTGGGAAAACTTTCATGATGCTTTTGATGATTTTTTCAACTTGATAATGAGCAAGCTTCCTGAACTTGGCTCTGCATTGCTTCCAACTTCAGCAGCCAACATATTTTGGAAAGTATTCGCCAATCAAGAATTGGCAAAAAAGATGCTGCCTAGCCGTCGTTAGGGTTTGATAATTTTGAAGAAACATTAGAAAATTAACGCAGGCTGATTAAAGTTCCTAAGCCCGTGCCCACCATCACCAAACGCCTTATCATGATGGGCAATCTTTGCTTTGCCCATCCTACCCAAACTCTTGTTTTTAAAGCACCTGCATCTGTTCATCACCACTGCTGCCCCACACCCCGAATCGCCTGGGCTACCTCAACAATAGCGGCCTCTCCTCCCAGGGCGAAAATGCTGTTAGTAAGTGCAGGCACCAGTTCCAGCAGTTCCTTTCTAAATAGCGAAGCCAGAGTTTGCAGCATCTCTCACCATTTTGGATGTATTAGTTTGCTCAGGTCTAGCCGGGGCAATACTTCTAACAGTCAAAAGTTTTATTAATCATTATTAGCTGCTTCTTGAACTTCTCCTAAAACTTCTTGAGGCGTTTTACGGCCATTGGCAGTGTGATCGAAATCAGTATCAAAACTCACAAGCACTAAACTATACTGAGCCGCTATCACGTATTGGTAGGCATCGTCATAGTCCAGTCTTTGTTCTTTGGTCGTGTTTAGAACAAGAGCAATATCCGTTGGCGGTAAAGCTAAAAGCCCTACATCACCCTCGATAAAAGCATCCTGAATAAAATCCTGTAAAGCCACATATTTCTGACGGCGAGTTAACGCCAGAGCAATAGAGTGAAATGTAAAATCACTCATCGCTAGCTGCCCCGAAGGAATGGCAGACAAAAATTGACTGACGGCCTCAGCTTGCTGTTGTTCTAACAATCGTTCTAGCCAAATATTAGTGTCAATCAGATACATGATTGGCCCACTCATCAACCGTTTCTTGTTGAAGGTCGAGGCTAGTGTAGGTATCGCGATATTCGCGGAGAGCACCAGCCCAGGTTTGGCTTAAATAATGGGCAGAATTACGCCGATTTTCCTTCAAAAGAGTTGCAACTAACTGTACTACCTGTTGCTGAGCCTGGGGCGGCAAATTCTGAATTTCGTTAAAAATGGGGTGCATAGGTCAAAAGAAGTAAACATAGGATGGGCAAAGGGCCTAAGCCAGTGCCCATTCTCACCGAACGCCTTATAGTGATGGGCACGCTTTGCTTTGCCCATCCTACCCAAACTCTTGTTTTTAAAGCACCTGCCTCTGCTCATCACCACTGCTGCCCCACATCCCGAATCGCCTGGGCTACCTCAACAATAGCCGCCTCACCTCCCAAAGCAAAAATGCTGTCAGTAAGCGCAGGGACCAGTTCCAACATTTCTTCCCGCGATAACGACGCCAGAGTTTGCAGCATGTCGCACCATTGCGGATGGGATAGTTCACCGAGATCCAACCGGGGCAGCACTTCTAACAGCGCATAGGCCCGATAATAGTCGGCCTGAATTTGAAAAATTAGCGTTACCGCCTCTGGTAGTACATCCTGAGGAAATTTAGCCGCCATGTTAGAGAAGACCTGGCTCCTCCAATTTTCATCGTGAATAGTTTGAATCGCTGTCAAGACCTCTTCCCAGACAATGTGTCCTAGAGTTGCAAACGCCCCCAACACCATTGCCACAACCGCTTGATGGTCCGGGTACTCCACTTTGCCCCGCAAGCAATTTAACATCGCAAACGCCTCTGGCTGTTTTTCCGGCATCCGCAGCGCCAGAGCACTTAGGGCTAAGAGCCGCGCAAACTCATCTCGAATACCTGATGT
>CAZPYG010000347.1:0-4234 GCA_964590465.1 uncultured bacterium
GGGAGTGGGAGGGGGGATGGGGGGATGGGTGCCGGCATAACCCGAAGCCCGATACCCGAAGCCTGATACCCGATACCCGAAACCTGAAGCCCGATACCAAAATGCCTTCAAGCTCAGCCCATGCTTACTCCCTCACATCCTCTAAACCTCCCATCCGCCTGCTGTTGGGGCTGGTTCTGGGCAGTATCATTCTGCTGGCCTGTCTCTTGCTAAGCATTCTGCTGGGGGCTGCCGACATCGACGCTGGCACGGTGTGGCAGGCTCTATTTCAGTTCGATGGCTCTACGGATCACCTGATTATTCGCACGGTGCGGTTGCCGAGAGCTATCCTGGCGGTGGTGGTGGGAGCGGCTTTGGCAGTGGCAGGGGCGATTACCCAGGGACTGACCCAAAATCCCCTGGCGGCTCCTGAAATTTTGGGCATCAATGTGGGGGCAGCGCTGGCAATGGTGCTGGCCGTGTTTTTGGGAGGAAGCAGCGGCAGCTATGTGGGGTTTGCCTTTGGGGGGGCTGCGATCGCAGCCATCACCGTCTACTGGCTGGGCTCCATGGGTCGCAGTGGCCTGACTCCCCTCAAGCTGGTGATTGCCGGAGCTGCCCTGTCCTATCTGCTGGGATCGCTCACCACCGGCATTCTCATCCTCAGCCAGCGGACTCTGGATGAAATTCGCTTCTGGCTGGCCGGTTCCCTGGCCGGCCAAGACCTGGCGGGACTGCTGCCTGTGTTGCCTTACATCGCCGTAGGTCTGGCAGGATCACTACTTTTGGGGCGACAACTGACGCTGCTCTCCCTGGGAGAAGATGTGGCCCAGGGGTTGGGATTGCAAACCGTCTGGGTAAAGGTGGCATCGGCAATTGTGGTGGTACTACTGGCCGGCAGTGCCGTGGCGTTGGCCGGTCCCATCGGCTTTGTCGGGCTGGTTGTTCCTCACATTGTCCGTTTCGGCGTCGGCGTCGACTACCGCTGGATTCTGCCCTATGCCATGCTCTCCGGAGGCATCCTGCTATCCGTGGCTGACATCGCTGCCCGTGTGGTGATTCGCCCCCAGGAACTGCCGGTAGGGATTATGACGGCTCTGGTCGGTGCACCGTTCTTTATTTATTTGGCACGATCTCGGATCAAAAGGTAAAGAACTTCCCATGGTGCATTGCTAAAGCGAATGCACCCTACCCATCCACTTCCTACCCATCTACTCCCCACCCATGCACCCCTCCAAACCCTGGCTTTCCGTTCGACTCAGGCGCTTCCCGCTTTCTTTTCGGGTTGATCGCAGGGTTCCGAGTGTCCTGATCGTTCTTACCCTACTGGCACTTTTTTCCCTGGTGTTTAACGTCAGCCAGGGAGAGTACCCGGTGCCGCCGCTGGAGGTGGTCAAAACCATCCTGGGATTGCCCGCCAATCCAGATTATGCCTTTGTGATCAACACCCTGCGACTGCCACGGGCGCTGGTGGCGCTGCTGGTGGGGATGGGATTGGCGACGGCAGGGACAATCCTGCAAGGCTTAACCCGCAATCCCCTCGCCGCTCCGGGGATTATTGGAATCAATTCGGGAGCGAGTCTGGTGGCGGTGGCGTTCATCGTGCTGCTGCCGGGGGTATCCGTCGCCTGGTTGCCTTTGGCGGCATTTTTGGGAGGCTTGGGGGCAGCGATCGCCATCTACCTCCTGGCCTGGAACCGGGGCAGTTCTCCCGTTCGCCTGATTCTGGTAGGTATCGGCCTGACCGCTCTCACCGGTTCCCTCACCAGCTTGATGGTCACCTTCGGCGAAATCAATGCCGTCAGCCAGGCCCTAGTGTGGCTCACCGGCAGCGTCTATGGCCGCAGTTGGGAACACCTCTGGCCCCTGCTGCCCTGGCTGGTGATTTTTCTACCCTTAACCATGGTGCTGGCCCGAGAACTGGATACCCTCAACATGGGAGACAATCTGGCCCAGGGCCTGGGCAGTCGCGTGGAATGGACTCGCAGCCTGCTTCTGCTCTGTACCGTGGCCCTGGCCGGATCCTCCGTAGCCACCGCCGGTACCATCGGTTTTGTCGGCCTCATGGCTCCCCACCTGGCGCGGCAGTTAGTCGGCCCCTCCCATGCTGGCTTAATCCCCGTTGCGGCCCTGACCGGAGCCTGCATCGTCGAACTCGCTGACCTCGCTGGGAGGCTACTGTTTGCCCCCATTGAACTCCCCTGCGGTGTAATTACGGCTGTGATTGGCGCACCCTACTTTCTTTGGCTGCTGTATCGCGATGGTCAGGGCCCGAGCCAAAGGGGCCATCGCAACGGATAATTCAAACCCTCCCCCAACCTTCACTCACCCCATCTACCTTTTACCCTCCATCTCATCCACTCATCCACCCATCCACCCGCCAACTCATCCATCATGATGCTCGACACCGCTACCCAAGTTGCCCTTACCACTCGCAAACTGACGTTGGCCTATGATAGCAACGTCATTATTCAGGGACTCAATCTGGCGATTCCTCAAGGCAAAATTACTACGCTGGTTGGTCCTAACGGGTGCGGTAAATCAACTTTACTGCGGGGTATGGCGCGACTGCTGAAGCCCAAAGAGGGAGTGGTTTACCTGGAAGGGGATGCCATTGCCCACCTGCCCACTAAAGAACTGGCCAAGCGTCTGGGCATTTTGCCCCAAAGCCCTAGTGCGCCAGAAGGTCTAACCGTGCGAGAGCTGGTGGCGCAGGGGCGGTATCCCCACCAGAACTGGCTGCAGCAGTGGTCCAAGGAGGATGAACTGAAGGTGGAGGAAGCCATTGCCACCACCCACCTCGACGACTTCGCCAACCGCCCCCTCGACACCCTCTCCGGCGGGCAGCGGCAGCGCGCCTGGATCGCCATGGCCCTGGCTCAAAATACCGAAACCCTCTTGCTGGATGAACCCACCACCTACTTAGACCTGGCCCATCAAATTGAAGTGCTCGACCTGCTTTACCACCTCAACCGGCAGGCCGGGCGCACCATCATCATGGTGCTCCACGATTTGAATATGGCCTGCCGCTACAGCCACCATTTAGTGGCCATGGGCGACGGCACCGTAATGGCCCAGGGGCAACCATCAGCGGTTGTGACTGAGGAGATGGTGCTGCAAGTTTTTGGTTTGAGGAGCCGCATCATCACCGACCCCATTACCCAAACTCCCCTGTGCCTGCCCATCAGCCAAACTATTGAGAACTAGGAGCTTTAACCGTGACCCTTGTCTTTCAGGATGGTGAACTCCGTCAAATACTGCGGCAGCACGTTGAGACCACCCAGCCAGAGCTTTTGGCCAACGAGCAGGATCGAACTCTGACCTATCCTGACTGGCTGGGGGAGGGCTACAAGCGAGATATTGGCCTATCCAGCGGCATTGACCTGACCCTGCATCATTACCGTCTGCATCAGGATCTGGTTAACGCCTGTTCCGCAGAGCAGAGCGATGGTTTCGAATTTATTTTTAGCCTGACCACGCAATATCAATTCAACGAAGAGCAGATATTTTGCGATCGCCACACCTACCTCTTCGGTCCCCAACCAGACGATTGCCGGTGGCGCGAATTTGCCGGGCAACAGTACTTGTCGGTGGATGTTCACCTCGATCCACCTTTGCTGGTTAAGTTGATTGGCAGTGCAGATGTAAGTCTGCCTCAACCCCTAAAGCACATGCTGACGGCCAGTAGCCATGGAGAGGGATCGAATCATCAAGGCCATTGCCCCTTTACCGACCCGGTCCCCATCACCCCAGCCATTCAAACCGCCCTCCGGCAAATCCTTCAGTGCCCCCACCAGGGGCTAACCCAAAAGCTTTACCTGGAGGCCAAATCCCTGGAGTTAATCGCCCTGTTTCTGGAAGCCGTGGCAGAAAATAGCCCCTCCAACCCTTCCCTCAACCGGGACGATGTAGAACGCATCTACCACGCCCGACACATCCTCCAGAAAAATCTTCAGACCCCTCCTGGCCTGGTCGAACTGGCCCACCAGGTGGGGCTCAACGATCGCAAACTTAAGGAAGGCTTTCGCCAGGTATTTGACACCACCGTCTTTGGCTACCTGACTCAGCTCCGCATGGAAGCAGCCCGCCAGCTTCTAGCCCAACAACGCTCCGTCGCCGCCGTCGCCGCAGCCGTAGGTTACGCCAGCCCAACCGCCTTCAGCGGGGCCTTTCGCCGCAAATACGGCGTCACCCCCAAGGCGTATCAGTTGGGAAGCTGTCGGGGAGCGTAAAAAGTCCCGCTCGAAGAGAAAAA
>CAZPYG010000348.1:0-4221 GCA_964590465.1 uncultured bacterium
AACTACGTTCAAATCGGGCTAGAAGATCAAAAATATAAGCCAATTTTGGATGATATTTGCTCCAAAATTGGGCGACAACTAAACCAACCCGTTCAACTAATACTGAAACGGAATAATCACCGCACTAGCCCGAAGAAGGCACGCAATCCTTCATCAAGCAGTCAACGCGGCGTATCCGCACCCAATGTAGTGCGGATACATCACCGCAACTCTTAAAACCCATCAACCATGCAAAACCAAGACATCATTCAACTACTCAGCCATCACCGAGCACCGGGACGGCCTCATTTGCCTCAGACATTGACCCGTTACCAACTGCTGGGATTGTTAAGGGCTACGGTGCCTCCATCAGTTCCAGCAAATGCTCTGTCCCCTGCCCAGTTAGATCAAGCATTGCACAATTTAGAAGCTCAAGGAGAAGTACTACTGGGAGTTGGCAAACGAGTCTGTATGGCTCAACCCGCAGTTTATGCGAGTGACGAAGAGTCCATTACGGGATTACAGTTTTTAGGCGATCGCGCCTATCTGCGGCTAGCCCATCAAGCCCTACAAACAGGACAACCGGTATCTCAAACCCTACTGAGACCTAAAAATAAGGGATTTGAGTGGATTCAAACCCAACTTGGAGCCAGCAGTATTGGGTGCCATACTCCCGATCAACTTGTCTCTCAACTACCGACGCCGCAATTACCCGCCACTTGGCAGTTAAGAGAACAGCATCGGTCAGGCAATCCCTTTTTCACTTATCAAGGCTTTGAGAGCATTCTGGGCTATCGTCCAGAACCAGGCAAACAGCGCGATCGCTGGCAGCCAATTATCGGCTTAGACCATTTAAGCAGCATTGTGTCCCTAAGCTTGCTTAAAACTCCCGAGGGTGAGTTCCTCTGGCTGCAAGACGGTCAATTCTTCCAAATCAACCCAGATACGGCTTACCTGGCTATGTTCGAGTTGGACCAACAGGCCCAACAACCACTTCAGATTGCCCTAGATGAACAGCCCGGTCGTATCGACTTACAGGACACATTTTTACCGAAGGCATATGCCCAGCTAATTTGGCGCTTGTCAAACTCCAGTCCTGAACACAACCGCATTCGTTACGTTGACCCTCAAAACCAACCACGGGTAATAGCTGCCCTGGAACGGTTGGGCTGTGTCCTGGTTTAGTCAAAAGGAAGTGAACTCATGTATTTGAATCCAGTCGATGCTGCACAACAACCTCGTGAAGATTTGATTCGCTACCTGCTGACGGCTTATCCGCTCCGAGATCCCCATCTCCGTTTTGCTTTCAGAAAACTCCTCGAAGAACCAGGCAATATTTATCAGCAGCCTTATCTTGAGGGGGCACAGCCCTATCGAGCTACCCGGTCTATCCAATCCCTTGTAGACGATGGACTATTACATCCTGAATTGACGAAACTATTTAACCCTACCCGTTCCCTTTACCAGCATCAGGAGCAGGCTATTCAAACCGTAGTCAGGGAAAAGCAAAACATTGTTGTTGCTACTGGCACAGGTTCCGGTAAGACAGAATGTTTTCTAATTCCCATGCTGGATTGCCTCCTGAAAGAACACGCCCCAGGGGTTCAGGCCCTCATTCTGTATCCCATGAATGCCCTGGTGAATGACCAGGTTAAACGCCTGCGACAACTCCTCTGTCAGCAGAGCAATGACCAGGAACTGATTCGGTTCGGGTTCTACACCAGCCGTACCCAAACTGAGCCAGAGCAAGCCTTAACTGCTTTGAAGGAAGAATTAAAGGCGACAGAAAAAGAAGAACTACTGAAATTACTCCCAGAAACTCAGCGAGAAAGGATGGGGCGACGCCGAATCGATGATCTCGTTGAGGCTGTGGTTGAGCGGGTACAGCGGGTTCAAGCTATCTCTCGCAAGGAGATTTGGGAAAACCCACCTCAAATTCTAGTAACCAACTACTCTATGCTGGAGCATATGCTCATTCGACCGACTGAGCGGGAAATGATTTTCGAAAGCTCGCCTAACTTCAAAATGCTGGTGGTTGACGAAGCCCACACCTACAGCGGCTCTACTGGCACGGAAGTCTCCATGCTGATTAAACGATTTAAAGCTGCGATCAAGCTAGACGATAAGGGGCAAATCCGCTGTATCGCCACCAGTGCAACTTTAGGCAATCGCAATGATGTCACCGCCGTTAGCCAAATCACCGGCTTTGCTGGAGAGTTGTTCAGCGAACCCTTTCAGCATGTCATCTGGGGCGATCGGGTTACCGTGGCGGAACGTCTGGGGGATGCTTGCGCTTTGCCTGAAGGTCTTGCCGAAGAAGACTTGTACGAGTATCTGTATGACCTGGAGCTGCCAGCCCTGGAAGATCCCCTGGAGACCTGGAAAGGCTGTCTGAGCTATCTGGTGCCCTACGATATCATTCAACAAGCTGAACAGAGTTCAAAAGATGATATTCATCAGTTCCTTTGGTTCGCACTGAAAGGGCATCCCCTAATCCATCGGCTGATTAATTTACTCAGTCAAGGCCCAAAACCCTGGAATTGGCTGGCTCGATCTCCCTATCTGTGGAGGCTGCCTACCCGCCTGGATGGTAGTTTGGAGGCCCAGGACGAAGCCCGAGTCGAACTCGCCTTGGCGCACCTGGTACAGTTGGGCACTCTGGCTCGTTTGAATCCTGAAGATTTACCCCTACTGCCCGTTAGACTGCACCTTCTGTTTCGTAGCGTAGAGGGATTGCATACCTGTATTAATCCAGATTGTCCTGGTGCCATAACTGATGAGCGATTTAGGGAACGTCCCCGACGCTACGGCAAGTTATTTCTCAGCAGTAAAACCGAATGTGATGCCTGTCATTCACCTGTCCTGGAACTGGCGAGTTGTCGTAAATGCGGACAGTGTTATTCGTTAACCTATCGGGGTAATCAACATGAGTTGCTCCCCCTTCCCCGTGCTTTAGAAACGGCTGAAAGCAGTACTGAAATCTACGTTTTGACATCAGGTCCATTAGACAGCATTACTGACGACGAGGGCGAAGAAATCCTGGAGGACTCCGAAATTCCTGAAAACGCCCTAATCGGTAGCTTTCTAATCCAGAAAAAAGATGGCTGGATTGGTAGTCCTAGTCAAAATCTACCGGATAATTCTGCTACACCAGAAAACAGTTTTAGGCTCCACTGGCACATTCCGCCCAAAGCCAAGAACATGGACGGAGGATACTTAACGAAGTGCCCAGCCTGCGGTGCTGGACGGTCTCAGGTGTCTGCCATCGGAAGGTTTGTGTCTTACACCGATGCGCCTCTAGAAGTGATGCTCGATAGTCTATTTGAGCTGTTACCAGAACCTGGAGAAGCCAAAGATACCTTCAGTCAACGGAAACTATTAACCTTCTCCGATGGTCGGCAAGATGCTTCTTTCTTTGCCTCAGACTTTCAACGAACGCATACTGAAACCCTTTATCGGCAAATGGTTTGGCGGGCTTTTGACGAAGTCCAACAAGATGGTAGTGCCTCAGTCACCAAAGTTCAGGAAGAACTCATTCGTCGTTTCTTAGAGGTTTCCATTCCCCATCCGGACCGGCTGGCAGATTTTCACCATCGCAGCTATGTGTTCAGAGATCCGGTCGATGAAACCGCCCAGAATCGTAAGGATTGTGAGGATCGAGCCCGCAGCCGAGCTAAAGAACTAATGTTGCGGGAGTTTGGATTACCCTCAGCCAAGCGCTTCTCAATAGAGGCCCTAGGATTGTTAGCTTGCTACATCAACTGGGGCGATGATCCCACTTTGGTTGAAGATACGGCTGAACAATTTGGCATAGAAGCCTCCGAAGCGCATATTTTCTTGACCGGCTTAACAAACATCATCCGTTTGCTAGGAGCGGTTGATTTGCAGGGAGCCTCTAATTACTTCCCTGAAACCGGAGGTGTAGAGGGGGGACCACCTGCGCGATTGCATAAAGGTCGATCCAAGCGTTACATCAAACTCAGACGTGACCCTAAGGATTCGCCGGATGCGATTGGCTTCCTTTGGCGGAAAAATAAGCAAGGGGAACCCACAAAGCGCCAGAACCAGATTGTTTCCTTCTACTACAACTTCTTCAATGGCAGTTACCCTCCAGAGGAGGCACTGTTCTGGCTATTCGATGAACTGAAAAATTGGAAATATTTCAAGCCCTTTGAAAATGGTCAACAACTCAACTGGGAACTGTTTTCGCTATACGCCACCCAGTCAGATTGGTATCAGTGC
>CAZPYG010000349.1:0-4218 GCA_964590465.1 uncultured bacterium
TAGCTGGTCTTGAACTCGTTGTAGTAATCCTGCCAGACCTGCTCCGGCTGCTGGACCGGCAGCTGACGGGCGCGGCTACGCTCCAGCTGCGTTTCCATAATGGTTTTGCCAGGATTGTTGGGGTCAGGAACATAGCCCAGCAGTTCCTTCTCGGCATCACTCAGATGGTCAATGGCTTTCAGGTTGGGGGCCAGTCCTTTGTAAGCTTTGGCATTGGCCAGACGGGCCTGCACTTCGGGGGTGCTCATGTACTTGGCCCACTCCATCGCCAGCTCCGGGTTCTGGCTTTGAGCCGCCACCGTTGCCCCTTCGCTCCAGCGGATTGAGCCTTCCTGGGGGACCACGGCGGCGAACTGGGTTTGGCCGTCGGCGATGGCATTCTGAATCAGCCAGTCACCCACCGGCCCCGCCACAATGCTCTCGTTAATGAAGGCGTTGGTAATGTCCTGAATGTTGGGGGTAATCAGGGCCACGTTGGGCTTAATTTTCACCAGCCAATCTTTCACCTGCACCAGCTGCTCGTCGGTCAGGTCGTAGGGGTTGGGGTTGTCGGGGAAAAGGGCCAGACTGGCGTTGCCCATGTTGGGCAGGTACCAGTCAAAGAAGCCTAACTTGCCCTGCAGATCGGGTCGGGCCAGCACCTCCCAGCTGGTGACCTCTTCCGGCTTGAGGAACTTGGTGTTGAAGGCAATGCCGTAGTTGCCAAAGCGGGTACCAACCGCCATCATCTGGTCCCCCTGGTAAAAGCCGGGGAACTCTTTATAGACGGTGCTGTAGTCGTTCAGGGTCTCAAAGTCGGCAGGATTCAGGGGTGCGATGGCTCCCAGTTCCATCAGCTTGACCACGTACTCCCCGTCGGAAATAATGCCGTCGAAGGTGCCGGGGGGCGACTGGTTCAAGAACTGGAGCATCTGTTCACCGCCCACGTAGGTTTTGAACTCAACCTTGACCCCCATTTTTTCCTCAAAGGGGCCAATGATTTCCGGTTCGTCGTAGCCGGCCCAGGAGAGAATTCTCAGGGTTTTACCTTCCCCTACAGCACCACCCTCTGAAGCTTCCAGACCGGTTTCTGCAGTCTCGGTACCGGAGGCACAGCTGGCCAGCTTGGTGGTAGCTAAAGCCCCAGCGGTAAGGGAGGCATAGCGGATAAAGCGACGGCGGGAGAGGGCACTAAAGGACATCTCTCGACCGGTAATCAACGAGTTGTATCGCTGGTTCATGGGATTCTCCAGAAGGGTGAATGCATTAAGGAAAACTTAATCAGGAGCGCACCAGGGGTGGCGTCATAACGGGAGCGCTGCCGGTGAAGCAATGCTCCGAAAAGGGCTGGGCCATGGCCTCTTCATACATGCGGTCCAGGGCCGGGCGCATTCTGGCACTCCACTGGTGCCAGGTATCGCGGTAGGGGCGGTAGCTCTCCATCTTCTCCCGCAGTTCCGCCAGCAGGTCGGCTTCGTTGACCCCCAGCACCTGCCCCTGATTAACCACCAGATCGCCATTCACGAACACCTGACGGACGGATTGGCCAGTTTCGGCATACACCAGCTGCACCGGCAGCTGATTCAGGGGCGTGAAGTTGATGGAGTGCAGGTCGTAGAGGACGAAGTCGGCCTTCATGCCGGGGGCGATCGCGCCAATATCCCGATGCAGCAGAGTAGACCTTGCCCCCCCAGCGGTGGCCCACCGCAACACATCCTGGGCCAGGGGATAGCGGCGATAGTTGGCATCGGTGACGGAATGCACCATGCCCGCCATGCGGATCACATTGAACAGGTTGAAGGAGTCGGTGCCATCCGTACCCAGGGCAATGTTGACCCCGGCATCCATCAGGCGACGGATGGGGGCGATGCCGCTGCACAGGCGGTGATTGCTGACTACGTTATGCACCACGGTGGCCCCGGCCTCGGCCATCATATCGATGTCGCTGTCCGTCAGCCAGATGCCGTGGGCAATGGTGGTGCGGTGGGTAAGAATACCGTGGCGCCTGGCGTAGGCCACCACCGACTCACCGTACAGTTCCGGGCCGGTAATGGCCTGGGTGCGGGTTTCCAGCAGGTGGGTGTGGATGGGAACGTCATACTCCTCTGACAGGTCAGCAATGCGGTGCATCAGGTCCGGGGTCACCCGCTGGGCGGCGGAGGGGGCCAGCATCAGAGAAAGGCGCCCGGCCTTGCCATGCCAGTTCCCATGGAGCGAGCGGAACAGGGCCACCCAGTCGTCATTGGACAGCCACTCGGTCTGGTCCAGATCCCGCTTCAGGTCCGCGTCAAGGTAGGACTCCACATAGGGCAGGGTCTCATACAGGGGCTTGTTGATGGCGTGCAGGGAAAGACTGGCCCGCATCCCCACATCCAGGTAAGCCTGGGCAATGGCAGCGAAGTGCTCAGTGGACATGCAGGGGAGGGCATACAGGTCATCCTGCATAGTGGTGGTGCCGGCCTTGAGGGCTTCTAAGGCTGCGATCGCCGCGCATAGATAATGGAACCGGGGGTCCAGCGTCTGATCCGACGGCAGATATAGCATCCACAGCTCCAGAGGCAGAGCCTCATAGCCGCATTTTTCGAGGATTCCCAGGGTGGTATGGGTATGGGCATCCACGAATCCAGGGACTAACAGATGATGGTCGGCATCAAACACCTCATCTGCCGCCGCTTCAATGCCGGGGGCAACCTCCACAATCCGGTCGTCCTGCACCAGCACATCGGCCAGTTGAGGCGTCAGATCTACCGCTCCGTTCGGGCTGGCGGTAAACGGCAGGACTGTAGCATTACGAATCAGCTTCAGGGACATGGGTGCCTCAACACAATCAAATCAGCACAAGCTTTCAGCAAAAGTGAGCTCCACTGCCTTGCCGTGATGGAGTAACTTTGCAACACAAAAACTCAGAATGTTAAGGATGCTAAGGAAAAGCGCAAAACCAAAAAGTGACTTTTAATACAAACACAAATAATTCTGACTGATTTACTGAAATCTGAAAAAAAAGACCCTAAATTTGTTTCCTCCTGAGAACGTTATGGCACAGGCCGAGCCAGGAACATCGAACGCGATTAGTTTGGATAAATTAGACCGTGAGATTATTGACCTGCTTAAGATTGACGGTCGTATGAGTTACAAAGAGATGGGCAAGCGCTTAACCATTCCCGAAGCGACAGCTCGCTATCGGGTGCAGCGGTTGCTACAGTCAGACACTATTCAAATTCAGGCCTGGCCGAATCCAAAATGCTTTGGCACTCCTCACGTTGCTATTGTTCAACTCTTTATCGAGAATGGCTGGATTGATCCGGTGGCAGAACAACTCACTGCCATTGACGAAGTCCAATTCGTTGCGGTAACCGCTGGTCGGCACAACATCGTGATTGATGTTTACTTTGATCAACACGATGACCTGTTAGCCTTTTACGCCAAGATTCATTCAATTCAGGGAATCTTGCGCTATGAAACTCAAATCGTAATGAAGCTGTTTAAAGCCAAGTATCAATATGCTTTTAGGGCAGCTTAGTGAGGGCATCCATCCTACTTTTGTAACCTGCGTAGCAGGGATTGGGGATGTAGAGCCTGCTGACATTGCCTGTCATTCTGTTCGCGCAACGGCTCCCCAAGGGAGCACCGAAGGGAGGAATCTCAACTGCATTACGATGTCCTTGGAACCCTCCAAGCGCAACGTTCTCAAGCTATCGGCCCTTGAGCATTCTGGCTTTGAGTGATACGAGCTTTCTGATCTCGTGGGTGATGTCTTCCTGGTGCTCATTCAGGACAGTGTATTCTGTGGACTCGGTCCGAAGTAGGGACATCACCAAGTCGCCCACCGCCTTTTCATCTGTTGAATCCAGCAAGATTGGTTCTATGGGATTGTTCGTCACGTTCCAGTTTCCCTGTCTTACATCACTTTCAAGGTCTAGCTAAACGGTATTTTACTTCGTACTTTCAGCGCTTCATCTTGGGTACGCCTTTCTTTCTTCCCACACCCTATATCTGTCAAAGGATTGATACGTCTGCCGACAGGGAGGCAATGAAATGATGACCATAGCATTAGACCGTCTCTTTCAGGTTTTCTGCTGCTTCTTTCAGGAATTTCCCCATGAAGAGACAAATCGTCTGCTATAGTCATAAACCCGCGCCGAGGAAAGCATCGCTTACCAAAGCCGGCCAGCCCATCTTAAAACGAGCGGCTGGGCGATTCTTTTTGAGGGCATCGCATCAACTCCAAACTATTGGAAA
>CAZPYG010000350.1:0-4162 GCA_964590465.1 uncultured bacterium
CGAAAAGCCTTGAAATCACGAGTTTTGAGGGACAGGGTTGGCGCGATTCGAACGCAAAGACTGATTCTTGTATTCCTTGCTAGGCAAGCAATACATACATCGCAAATTGCGCCGTGATTAAAATCGTGCTTAATTGGGGCGCGATTTTGCTCATCTCTTACCGCCCATGCTACTCAATACTCCTCTTCTCTGCACTTTTTCCATAAAGTGGGTTAATTGCCTAATAAGCTATATCTGACAGGTGTTTCAGGCTAATGAGTTGCCTTACGGGTGAGCTCAGCTGGCTAAAAACTAAGGAACAGTACCAACAACCCACCCTAAATTAGGGTACTCATTCTTGGCAGCAGGGTTCACTCAATCTCCCCCTTCTCCCTGGCCTGCCTTAGTCCCTGTTCAATCAAAATGGCAGCCATCTGGGAAAGGGAACGTTTTTCACTGTGGGCTAACTTTTCAAGGTCTTGCTTCAACTCTTCGGATAAGTAGACAGCAATTCTCGGAATCTTTGCAGGCATGGGCTTATAGCTCGTTTCTCCTGCCTCGATCCTACGAGTTGGGATGCCTCCACGAAACAAAGAAGCACTCGGAGTGCTACCGTATGCTACTATATTCTCCAAGGTCGATTCCATACTCGCTGCAGCTTTGACCTAAGCCCCTACCTAAGGAGTACACGTCATGTCAGCAAAGACTGCACCAGCTGACTTTCCTCGCCAAATTGCCCAGTCGGCTGCAGGTGAAGCCATCGAGGCTTTACTCTCAGCTTTCTGGGCCGACAGCTTTAATGCCGAAGGCTTGGAAGTGCGGTTGGCTGAAACCATCTATTCCTTCATCAAGGATGCCCGTCGCTTGAACGAGCATCACCTAACTCAGGATGAGGAAAATCAGCCCCACAATGGAGTTGCCGTAATTCATTACGAAGTGCGATAGCTCCTTTTCAATTCAAAACAGCCAGCATGTCAAAATTGCTTAATATGCTGGCTGTTTTTTCAGGCTCTTCACCCTACGCTCGTAAGCTTTTAGAAAAAAAGGGATATTGTCGATGTTGCCAAGGTTCAGTTTGCTTGGACTGGCTTAATACGTGCTACGGTCAACAGCGCCGTTCACTTCTCGCGAGAGAATAAAAGAGGAACATGTTGACATCCCAGAAGAGGTAAGCTAGCTTTTAAATAAGCTCTGATGCTTTCAAGTGATTGCATCTATCAGGGCGGCACAGCTAGGCTCATGTAGCAGCCTCAAGTAGCCTGTGGCTAATGAAGCGTACCTTCGATGGCCGTTGTACCTGCTACCAAAGACTTCTACATGAATCTAGATGTGTTGAATAGACACTTTATCTGCCGGAGGCTACGGTCTGTATCAGATAGAGTATCTATTCAACATAGCTAACCGAATAGATTCTGTTCCAAGAATGCTCATCAGAGCCTTTTGTCATTGAGCAAGAGGCTCATTATGAAAAACCAAAAGACTCCTTACATCAGGCTATCTGGTAGCTGTCAGAAAACCGTTGCGGTCATCGCAGATGGTCAAAACATCAATCTCTGGCAGCACAACGAAGTCATTCTCAACTTCGTGTCGAGCCTGGGAGATGTTGCCCTTTTATGGGCCTACCATCACTGGAGAGATATCGCTCGTGCCAAAGAGCAACAGCTATGGGATCAGAGATGGCAGTGCCTCGACATTGTTTCAAAAGCGAAGAACGCTCTTGATAGACAAGCGATGGAGGATTTTAACCGAATATGCCCCCATCTATCGCCCGACATTTTGGTACTGGTGACCAATGATGGCGACTTTGCCCCGTTTATCAGACACCATCTCCAGGCAGATCGAAATGTCATCGTTATTGGGCGAAGTGGTGATATCAGTCATCGGCTGCTGCGGCTCTTGCGCAGTGATATCTACTTCGTCGAGGACCTGTACCGTTCCGTAGCCTGATAGCCCAGCTTTGCAGTCCCTGGGGTGGAACCGTTGTCTCCCTCAGGGACACCCCCTGCAAAACAGTATTTGAGTAAGAAAAATGAAACTACCCGACTTCAGCAATAAGGCCCTGCTGCTGCAGGCCTTGACCCACAGCACGTATGTTTACGAGCACCCTAATGAAGGACCGGATAACGAACGGCTTGAATTCTTAGGAGACAGCATCATTGAGTTCGTGGTTCGGGATCTCATGTTTGCCCGATACCCCTCTATGGATGAGGGAGAAATGTCTAAGCGAGTTGATCGGCTGGTCGAGGAGGCTAGCCTGGCTTCTATATCAATACAACTTGGTATTCCCCCGATGCTTCGCCTGGGTTCCGGTGCTCAGCATGAACGAGACAACCCCGGTGTGCAGGCTGACGCCTTTGAAGCTGTTATTGGAGCATATCGGCTAGATTCCGGTATTGAGGCAGCTTATGAGTATGCTGCGTCTATCTTTACTTCTTTAGTTGAAAAGGCCCTAGAGCTGAAGCCAACCGACCCAACTAGCGAGTTTCAGGAGTATGTCCATGCCAAAATCAGTCCATCTCCACCGGGCTACAAAGTAATCAGTGCCACTGGACCTGACCATGCCAAGACATATGAAATAGCTGTGTGCGTGGGTGAAAGGGTCTATGGAGTAGGCAAAGGGAATAGTAAAAAGGAAGCCCGCAGGAACGCTGCTCAGGATGCTTTGAAGCGCTTGGGAGAAAAGTTTTGATTTGGCATGTGGTCCATACATTCTAAGTACCAGGGCTCGAATCGCTTTTATACATGCTATTTCTCCATTTCAGGTCAAAATGGAAAACGTCAGTTGGTGGAGCAGTCAAAGATGGCGAAGCAGTTCCGGCGTTACTGGGGGTGGTGGGCAACATTGGCCATCGCAACTGCCTCCACCATTATTCTTCCCGCCCAGGCACAACTCAACGTCTCCCCCGAGGCCATCTCCATCGCCGGAACCCGTGCTGAGCAAGTCTCCACAACCCTGACCTTCAGCGATGCAGAAGGTATTCCCGTTCTACAGTCCGCTGTTTCAGACCTGCGTCGATCTGATGGTGGGGCGCTTATTCCAGCCAGCAGTATTCGCATTGACCCCTCCAAGGTTGAAGTTCCGGCAGACGCCCCAGCCCAGACAACTATTGCGCTGGATTTAGCCGATGCCTCAGCCAATGGAGAATTTTTAGGGTCTTTGTATCTCCATCGTCAGAATGGACGGCAAGTTGTTCCCCTTACCGTTCGGGTGAAAGCGGCCCCGTGGTGGCCCTGGCTGGTAATGCTCCTTGGTGTCGGACTGGGTACTTGGCTTTCCTTATACAGGACTGACGGACAAGCGAGGGATGAAGTTCTTGTCCAGGTAGGCCGCCTTCGCACTCAGATGCGGAGTGATGCAGAACTTGATTCAGACTTCCAAGCCAGTATTGAATCTGAACTGGTGGACGTGGAATCAGCAGTCGAAGATAAGGACTGGGAAACAGCAAAAGTAGAAGCCCTAGAGGCCAAAGCTCTCTGGAACCGTTGGCGTAAAAGTCGAGAAGACTGGCTAGCCCAGCTCAAAGACGGAAAAGCTCTAGTCGCCGACAATTTTACAAAGCTATCTGACCAGATTAAATCCACAGTCTATATGCAGGGGGTTAAGGACCAAATTGATTTGGTCTACCGGAAGCTAAGAACTGGACAATACAATACTCCTCAAAACTTAAAGGACGACTTCTCAGAGGTCCGTCGTTTGCTTTCCCAACACCGAGAGGGAGAAGCATTAGTGAACGATCTTAAAGAGATGCGAGCGGAAGCTGAGTTTTCCCTAACAAGAGACCAGTATTGGATGCAGGAGCTAGAGCTTCTAGAGCAAAAGCTGAATAATCTGTCCCCAGAAGCCGAAAGTTTTAAAGAGTGGAAAGAGACCCTAGATGGAGCTAAAAAGAAGCTGCAAGAGGATATCAATGAGGCTGAATCTGAGAAGACTGCCACTGCTGCAACGAGGGGGCTAGCATCACGATCAGCGAGTACAACGCTCAAGCTTCCCCAACCACTTCCTCCCGGTCCACCTATCAGTTCTGTCCTTCATCCTGAGCGCGTATCCCAAGCTGACCGCAACTTGAAAGTTTTTAATTGGGTCAGCCGCATTGTCGCGATCGCACTCCTGGCCTGGTTAGGCATGACCGAACTCTACGGCAGCAACCCAACCTTTGGGGCTGACCCCCTGCGGGACTACCTG
>CAZPYG010000351.1:0-4158 GCA_964590465.1 uncultured bacterium
CGAGGTATATTTAGGCTTGTAACTTACGACTTGACAGGAGATGGGTGTCATGGGGATGCGACTACGTGTCTTTCTGACCGCAGAGGAGGATCGCACCTTGCAAGAACTGCACCGCGCGACGAGTGTCCCTCAGCGGGTCAAAGACCGCGCCCAGGTCGTGCGGATGAATGCTCGCGGCGATTACGTTGAAACAATAGCAGCCTTTTTTGATTGGTCTGTGGAGACTGTTCGCAAAACGCTACAACGTTGGCAGACAGGTGGGTTAGGTGGGTTATGGGAAGCCCCAGGGCGAGGGAAACGTCGTCGCTGGCAAGAGGCAGACATGGTCTACCTAGAGCAGGTGTTACGGGACGACGACCGCACCTACACGAGTCCCCAATTGGCCGAGAAATTGGAACAAGAGCGCCATATCCATCTGAGTCCTGACTATTTACGGCAGGTGCTCAAAAAAAGGGGGTGATCTGGAAGCGCACTCGCCACAGCCACCGTCAGCGTCAAGACCCAGTTCAGCGCGCCATCAAGCAAGCCGACTTGGACATGCTGGAGATGGCGGCCGCCGCAGGCGAGATCGACTTGCTCTACCTCGATGAGTCCGGGTGCTGCCAGTGGAGTCCCGTCAGCTATAGCTACTATTTTCGCGGCGAGCAGAAGCGCCAAGAACAAACGAAAAAGCGGGGACGGCGACTCAGTATTTTGGGACTCTGGCAACCCTTTGTCACCTTTATCTATGGGCTCGTGTTGGGCTTCTTTAAGAGCGAAGACTATATTGCGATGCTCAATGCCCAGGCTAAAGCGGCAGCGGCAGAATACAACAAGAGTGGGCGGATTCGCGTGATAGTGCAGGATAATGGCTCGATTCACACCAGTAAGGTGACTCGACAGCACTGGGCAGAGTGGGAAGCCCAGGGACTCTACGTATTTTTCTTGCCACCTTATTGCTCAGAGATGTAGCTTGCTTCCCGAAGGGTATCCCATGGAAGGGGAATGGCAGCATCTCAAGCGCGATGAATTGGTAGGACAAATGTTTGAGTGTGAAGCCGAACTAGCGTATAACGTCGTCATTGGCTTAGAGGACAGAGGGAAGAAAAATGGTCATTCCACTCAATACATAGATGTCAAGGCTACGTAATCTATCGTTACACACCTCGATGTTTATATATCGACCTACTTAACCCTTGTTCTTCAATATCATTCTTGTAGCTTATGATCTTTATTTTTCCATCATCGCCTCCAGTAACTAAAATTTTCTGGCGTGGGCTAACGACCAAGCTCACCGGATGCAGATAACCTTCACACTCCAACTAAAAAACTTGCAGCATTCCGGTGCAGCGACTTGTTAGGCAGCTCGCAACAACGGATCATCGTTTACGCGCCACGTAGAATCCGTAGCTAAACCAGTCTTTGAAACGCTTGTATAGATTCGCCTCTTGACGTTCCATCTTTACTAGCTCTTCAGCTTCAGATTGCCCCGCATGACGTTGAAGAAAAGTGGATATTCGCTCTTCAGTAGGTTCGTAGTAGTTATTAATCCAGTTCGTAGATGGAAGCACAAGATATCCCAGCAGGTCGTAGCCTCCGTTTTCCAGAATTACAATTTTCTCCGAAGCCGTAGCGATTTCGGGATATTCATTGCTCCAGTGCTGTCGGATTTCCTCGGGAGGGTCGGGACGCAGCCAAGTAATCTCCGAAACTGCCAGCACACCACCAGACCGCAGAATTGGCCTCCAAGCCTTGATCCCTTTAGCGAAGCCAATGTTGTAGATGGCACCTTCAGACCAGATAAGATCCAAGGATTCATTCGCAAATGGAAGTGAATCCATCGATTCTGCAAGAGTCTCGATTTGTGTAGAACAACCTGCTGCATTTGCTCGTTTGGACAAGATATCGAGAAATTCAGGAAAAAGGTCTACGGCAGTAATTCGTGAATTTCGAAGTTTGCTTGCTAAAACCAATGTTGACGCACCTGTACCGCAACCTATATCAGCCACCTGAAGTGTTGCCGATGTATCAAGTCGAGTGAGTTCAAGTGCCCGCAGGGTCTCTTCGTCACTCCCTGGACCTTGGCGCACCCCATCTCGGTGCAACTCCACCATTAGGGCGAACAACGTTTCGTCATCCATTATCTGCCCTAGCTCCTAAATTCGGTTTATCCATGTTGAACCTCTTGGTCGGTAAACTTGCGGTTGAGAGTACATGGCGGCCTAACGTTCCGGTTGAGCGGCTGCTGATACCTTCGCCTCAACACCAACCAATTTTGCCAATCCGCTCCAACCGGATTGTTATGCGTGGTTTTTATCTCTAACTTCACGTATTAAATTCATTTTTGCTAATTCTTCATAACTGTCTATTGAATGCAAAAAAGCGATATTCTTGTCGTGAGATTTGTTTATCAGGTCTACAAGCGAATCAATATTATTCAGTTGCTTCTCAGATAATGAATCCAGATCATCTATGATTTTTTCTCCTGAGTTACTGTTGATATAACTGGCGAGTTTACCTATCAAGCCAACAAAAACATCTGAAGCTTGAACAAACAAGCTACTTTGTGAATTAACAAAAGAATAATTTTTCATCTCTTTGTTGCCGTCAATGATTCTGTGATTAGCAAGGATTTCCGAAATAGCTACTTCATTGTCAAAGATATGATTTGAATTTTCAAACAAATATATAGGTCTTAAATAAAATTGCGAGAAGTCCTCTATCAAGATATAGTTCTCTTCGTCCATCACGAATGGAAGTGAATCCTTTTTTCCTGCTTCTTTGAGTATTTGCCTGAGAGATTCTAATCCAAGATGGAATTCCTGCGTATCAATATAGCCATCAAATATTGAAGTTAATTCTTCAATAAATTCTAAAACTGATTCTTTTTTAAGGTTTGGATACTCAAAATTATAAAATAATTCGATTACCAATTCAATTTCAAGCTTTGCAAGTTTATATAAGTTATTCTTTAAATGATTTGAGAAATCTAGTCCCAACTGCATTGCCACTTCTGAGTTCGCAATTGCAGAATCAACAATATCGACAATAGACCAATAAAGGATATTTAGACTTGAATAATGGATGTACAAATCACTGTCTAGAAGGTATGTTAAAAAGTAATTCAGTTTTTCAGATTTCAAGCAGTCAAGGAAATCCCCCTTTGCAATATGCTTAAGTTTTACTTCTTTAATATTATTTTGTAAGTTAAGTCTGTCAAATAAGGGTTGAATATTGGGTTGTGTTCCTTCATGAACCAAACCACCTAAAACAAAATTTGAATTAAAAGAGGAATTAAAGTCAATTTCTCTTACATAAAATTTTCTAATGTTATTTGTTTCGTCGTAATAAAAAGTAAAAGAACTGTCAAAGTCTGCTGTTGGTGCAAGCATCTTTGTCATTTCTCTAATATTGCTAATTTCAAAATTTATCATTTTCGGACTCCTCTCATATAACGCATAACGGGAAAGATACGCGACAGCAGAGAACCCTAAAACGAGGCAAAAGACATTTGTATCGTCCACTGCACTCAAATGGTTATCCCATGCTATAGCTTGCCAATCAACTTGTCATATTCTGCATGTGTTCCAATCCAGAACCAGGAAATACCATTCTCGACTTCAACACCCAAAGCTCGATAACTTAACCCTGCCCGAACTGACCAATACTTCTTGCCCAATTTCTTGAAATGCAAAGACGGATGGGATGGATCAACTTTGAGCAACTCGTAGCACTCATCTGCTATTCGCTGCACACCTTCGGGTAGAGCCTTGTAGCATTGCCAGAATCGCCTTGTCGTGTAGTGCATCAAATTTCTCGGCAATGACCCGCTTCATACTCAGCGATCGCTTCCTGAGCAAATGCTTCTAGCTTACCGTCTTCAATATCTTGCTCTATCTGTTTATCCCAGCGTTCGTAGTCTAAAGCAAGGAACCACAGCCTTAACTGCTCAAACTCGCTGGATGGCAATGAAAGAATTGCTGCTTCAATTTGGTCAAGGTTTGACATAGCCAGTTATACCTCTCTGCCCTTAAGGAAATTATAGCTTCACCGGAAAGGGTAAGCTGCCTCTGCATTTTGGCTATCCAGCCTTTGTCTGAACACCTCTTGAATACCAACAAATAAACTTACGGCTGCGCCCCACCCGAAATTAAACGCATAACGTTCCTGGTCAGCGGC